>JBLWYD010000080.1:0-10983 GCA_048267165.1 Bacteroidota bacterium | reverse complement strand
GCAATGGTATTGGTCTGGAACGACCTTGCTGAAGGCGATAGCGAATATGGTGGTGGTTTGGGCGGTTTAAACAGTATTTTTCAGGTTTTTGCCTATAGTTTTTACGCTTGGCTTTTTATTACGGTGCTTCCGCCCTATTTCGGCTTTGAAAGCGCCATAGTTGATATTTCCATAGCCACCATAGCGGAAAGCGTTGCCATTTATTTGGGAATTCCCTTTGTGATGGGAATATTGAGCAGATTGGTTTTGGTGAAGTTAAAAGGCGAAGCTTGGTACACACAAAAATTTATTCCAGCAATTTCGCCTATAACCTTGATTGCGCTTTTATTTACCATTGTAGTTATGTTTTCGCTGAAAGGAGAACTAATAGTGGAAATACCAATGGATGTTTTGATTATCGCTGTGCCATTGCTTATCTATTTTACGTTGATGTTTATAATAGGTTTTTTCTTTACAAAGGCTATGGGAGCAACGTATGACAAGACTGCGGCTGTAGCTTTTACTGCTGCCGGCAATAATTTTGAGTTGGCGATTGCCGTGGCCATTGCCGTTTTTGGACTGAATTCCGGGCAGGCCTTTACAGGGGTTATTGGCCCCTTGGTTGAAGTTCCTGCGCTTATTTTATTGGTGCGGGTTTCTTTTTGGCTGCGGAAAAGGTATTTTATAAAAGAAACAATCTTATAAAGTGTTGTTTTCATAAGTTGCTGTATAGAATTTTATGGAGCATATAGGCAAAATGAAAAAAGAGAACGACAAGCCTATATTTAGCTTTACGGGCTTGTAAACCGGATTAAGACAGTTATTAGCTTAGAACTTATTGACATCTAAAATAACTACTAGTAGCGGCCCGCGAGCCCGTATGGGTCACAAACGTACCCCAACAGTGCAGTTCCGCAACCACCGCTTCCTCGGGTAGGGTAATTTGTACGGTAGTATCTTGGCGCAGGGCGATGTTTTCAAAAAAGAAAAACGACCCCACGTCGGGCACGAATAACACCACTGTTAACATATCGCCCGGACTGGCGAAACTTTGGTCGCTGTTGTTTTCCCATTGCAAACTCAATATATTTCCCGCTTGCAGACTTGCCGTTACCCCTTCCAGTCCTCTTAGGTGCCCTTTGCTAATGCATACTTTGGGATAGTCCATCAGCAGGAGGTCGCCCTCCACTTTTATGGCTTCCTTTAAATGATAGGAAAGTGCAAGGTCAAAAGGTGCCTTGCTGCCCTCCATCTTTCCGAAACGCTCGGCAAGAAAAGGTTTTATAGGATTCAAAAACCCCATCGCGAAACTAAACTTTGCACGTTGCAGCAGTTGTGCGGGGGAAGGTTGCTTGGTAATTTCCTTTGGCGCCATCTTCAATATAGGCATTCCCCGCCAAGAACTGCCCACTACCCCGCCTATTTTGCCCGTAAAGGGTCCAAAAATGCCGTTGTTTAATCTTGCCATACTTTGGTTGTTTTAGGGATTTATCAGCCTAAGCAATATAAAAAACCTTCTCCACACAATAGCCTCAAACCCCAATAGTTAAAGGAAATGTACGACATTTATTTTAAATTCCTTCGAGAAACCTTCGGGTAATGGTCGACAATCCCTCGTTAAATAAGGTTTTTATTGAAGAAGACTCGAACACATCTCGACCACAACTAGAGCAAAACACGAGGAAAGTGCGCTGGATGGGCTTAATTGCTTGTATGGTAGATGCTCTGATAATTGTTTATTGATAATTGTTTATTGCTAATTGTAAATGTTAAATGATAATTGTTATATTTGATATTCTCCCCGTTTAAAATACTCGCTGTTATGGTTTTCCGTAAATGGAGATATTTTACTTTGAATTATATTTGAAAATAAACTTACGAACATGTGCGGTATAGCAGCAATAGGTATGTCGTATATAAACATGTTAGCCAAAATTGAAATGAAATGAATATAAAATTAAGAAATGGATTGGAATAAGCTGCAAGAGTCTGCTTGGACTTTTATAAGTTTTTTACCAGACACAATTAAAAGAACTTCAATTTGGATAATAATCTCTTATCTAATTCCTGTAATAAATATTGCCATAATATGGGGTATCAGAGGTGATTTCAATTGGGATTTAAGCACCATAAGTATTTTGTTAGTTACTAATGCTTGTTTCATTACTTCCTTACTTTTTCTAATTGACAAAAAGAGAGAATTAACAAGTGTTTTAAATACTATTTCATTAGTTGTATCAATCGTTCTCTTTGCTTTTTCAGTGGCTCAAATAGAGAAGAATATACCAATTTTTCCAATCTACATATACAAGTCAGGTGCATTTATCACATTAATTGTTTCATTGTTTGTTGGTTTAGTAAGTAAATACGATGAAGTTGAAGCTAAGAGTTTAATTAGAGCAGAAAAAGGAAGAGCAAAGAAAGAAACAACGGTTGACAATAAAAAAATTGAATTATGAGCAGAACAATAATATTAGATATAATAAAAGTTGTTCAGCCTATTGGAACAATTTATGTCTCAAAAATTTCTCCCTGTATTTTATTAGAAATGTCAAGTGTAGATAGAAGACGAATCGAAGATGATGATGAAATTTTAGGTGTACAACGAGAATTGAAAAAGGATAAGGTTTCTCAAATTAAGAAATACTTAAGTTCCGTTGATGCAACATTTCCAAACTCTATCATTGTAAATACAACCTCTGAAAATATAGTTTCTGAATCTCCAAACTCATTAGAAATTAAGATTGATGAAAACGCGTTTACCATAATTGATGGACAACATAGAGTTGAAGGATTTAGAGATAATCAAGTTGACAATTTTGAATTACTAATAGCCATTTTTATAGATTTGAAAATAGATCAACAGGCAAATATTTTCTCAACTATTAATTCTGAACAAACAAAAGTAGATCCGTCTTTAAATCTTCATTTAGAAATTAATAATCGAGTATTTACTCCTAAAAAAATGATGATTGAAATAGCTCAATCTTTTTGCTTAGACCCAAAATCTCCTTGGCATAATGAAATTAAGCTAATGGGCAACCAAGCAAATCCAGGTATTATTTCATTATCAGCTTTTGTTAAGCCCTTATTAAGCTTAACATATCCGGAGCAAGATTATCATTTAATTAGAAATCATTTAATTGAGTCGGATAATCGATTCCCTAATTTTGAGGACTTCAATTATAAAAGTGATAGATACATTTTTTGGTCTTTTTACACTCAGAAAGACACAGCTTCTATCTATAAGATTTTACTAAATTACTTTCAATCTCTTTCTGTACTTCTCGAATCTGATTGGCTTAACTATAAATCTTTATTAAATAAAACAACAGGGTATAATGCGATTATGAAATTATTTAAAGATGTTTCTCAAGAAGGTTTAAGAGAAGGGCGATTATCGTATGATTACTTCTTTAGCAAACTTGAAAAATTGTCATCAATGAATGGCACAATAAATAGTTCCAACTTTGGAGCATCAGGAACAAAAGCATCAAATGAATTATATGATGAAATGAAAAAAACTTTGGCTAACAACACCTATAACCAATAGCGCCCTTCGGGACGCTACTGCTCATAGCTAAACCGTTGTGAGTAATTAAAAACCAATCAAATAAATGGCAACAGAAATATTAAAATTCCATTTTTATTCAATTAAGTTTAATGCTTACTCAAAATTAGAAAAAGAGTTTAGTAGTACAACTATTTTAAAAGATGTTATAACTTATTTGACAAATGAATTGCACAAAGGTCAAGGTTATTTAATTGACAAACATAGAAATAGAACAAACGAAGGTCCGAGAGAATTATTTATGACAAGTGCTGTTTTTATGCCAAAAGAAAAACGGATAAGATGTACACTAGCATTACTTCGTTCTGGCAGAGTTCCACAGATAAAACCTGTTGATGAGTATAAATTAGTTCCCATTAAAACTCTGGGTTCTATTGCGGAAGAAACCCATTTCTTTATTGATTATAGCAGAAATTACGGTGTCGTATGCATTGAATATAATCACTATGGACCAAGAATGTCTGACGTAGAGTATTATTTAAGAAATGTTGCGAGAGAAAAACTAAAAGTTGCCAAGGCGGTAGATGTTAATTTGTATATGAGCAATAATATTGACAAAACTTTAGAAAATCTTCGAAATGTATTAAATATGCAAATTAAAATCCAACCGAGCAAAATAGCTCAAATGGATAATGATGTAAAAGGACAATATTTTACTGGAATAAATACTATTGGAAATAGGCTAAAACCCAACTTTATTAGAGTAGAAACTTATTTTCAGACCCCTGGAAATAATGTAACAAGTAAGGAGTTAAACAAAGAGGCTAATTCTATGGTTAAAACATTATTAAATAAATTTAAAGCCAGACCATTTCACATAGACTGTTTCGATGATTTCGTGATTAAGTATGAAGATAAAGAAGGAAATGAGGAACTATTTAATTTATTGCGAGAAAAAAAAGAACTAGATTATGAGGTAGATATGACAACTTTAAAAAAGAAAAGAAATTGGTATGAATTGGTCGAAAAGGATTTTGACGAATTTATGATAAAATTCAACTAATGATTTTAGACATTTATTTCCGAAGACCAATACTTTACGACTATTTGATTTCAATTATAGTTAGTGCAATGTTTTATTTTTTTTATCGTAAAGGAATTGTGAATTTGCCAAATAACGAACATTCATTGTCGATGACATCGGATTTAGCAAATGTTGGACTTACAAGTGCTGGGTTTATATTAACATTATTAACTGTTTTGATAACTTTTAAAAGTAGCTCGACGATAAATAAAAAAGAATATTCAGAAGATGATTCCTTGTTTGATTTGTTTTTTGCATCTGCCCTTTATTTCACGACAGTCAGACTACTAAAAAATTGTATAAAATCTCTCATTTTAATTTCAGTAATTGGTTTTGCTTTAAAATTGGTAATCCCAAAAGAGTATTTAAAATATATATTCTTTTATAATGTTTTAGGCCTTATAATAATTGCTCTCACGCTATATAGATGTTTATTGATTTTGACCAAAGTTTTAAAAATGCAGAAATAATAACTACTCACAACACGAGTATAAAAGCAATAGTGGATTGAGTATTTAATCCAAGATGTTTTATAATTAAAATAATTATTATCCGAAAGGTTCGTGCCCAAATCTCACCCGTTGGGAAGGTTATCCCTCCCGTGTCCTCCTAACTTATATTTTGGAATTAACTTACACACACGTGCAATGACAGAATTTAGAACCCCCCTCCCATAGCAATTGCCCAATATGGTATTTTAATTAGTTTTAAGTATTTTAGACCTGAAAACCAACCAACTAATTAAAAAAATTATGAAGTCCAGAAATCTATCGTTGCTTGCTGGGGTGAGCTATCTAATCATTTTCTTTGCCGCCATCTTTGCGAATTTCTTTGTCCTGGAATCCATACTTCAGGCTCCCGTGGAGACCATTCAGCATAATTCCCTTACCGTCCGTTTTGGTATCGTGGCCTTTTTGGTAACCGTGCTTTTTGATGTTGTAATTGCCTGGGCTCTTTTTGAGCTTTTCAAAAACCATCCCTTATCGCGTTTGAGTACCTATTTTAGATTGATGCACGCGGCCATTATGGGAGTAGCCATATTTGCGCTTCCTTTGGCCTTAAGTAAAAACACAGCTGAGGATATTCTATATCAAGCGGAAATATTCAATACCATTTGGCTTATCGGCCTTTTCTTTTTCGGAATGCATTTAATCCTTCTGGGCAAAATCATAAAAAGACCTCTAATTATTTCACTTTTTCTGATGATTGCCGGCGCCATGTATATGATTGATACGCTTGCCCATTTTTTACTTGCAGATTACGCCTCATACGCTACCATTATGTTGACTTTGGTAGCCGTTCCGAGTATTTTTGGGGAAATGGCTTTTGCGATTTGGCTTTTGGCTAAAGGTGGAAAAAATGAAACTTTAAGTGCTGACTAGAAATGAAATTCTTTAGAAAAGTTAGACAAAACCTACTCACTGAAAACAAGTTTACCAAATATTTGGTCTATGCGCTGGGGGAAATTGTTTTGGTAGTAATAGGTATTTTAATTGCATTGGGCATCAACAATACCAATGAACAACGAAAACTTGCCGCTGTGGAGCAGACCTATTTAGTGGGTCTTCGGGACGAATTTCAGACAAGCAAGCTAAAATTGCAGGAGTTGATAAACGTAAACCAGCAGAATTACCTAGGAGCCAAAACATTGTTAGGAAATATCGCCAACCCAACCCAAAGTCCCACCGAACTACAATTTTCCAACTTGTTATATGATACTTTTTCTGCAGCAATAGATTTTAATCCCAATAATTCCCTTCTTTATGAAATGGTGAATTCGGGCAATTTAAAAAATATCTCCAATGCCGAGTTGCGCAGGAAGCTCACCAATTGGATTTCCAGAATGGAAGATATTTCGCGACAGGAGGCAGAGCTGGGAGTGCAGCGTGAAAAGGTTTTGGATATGTTCAAAAACGATGCACACAGTTTGGGCACCATTTTTAAGCACGCAGGAGTTTACACTGAATTGGATTTGCCAAAAACCGAAAATGAAACAAGCAACCTGAGCTTATTGCAATCCACGGCTTTTGAAAATAATATTCTAATGTTTATCATCACCAGCTATGCCACCGAAAAAGCCCACTATGACCCATTGATGAAGCATCTGAATGATATTCTAAGCTTGTTGGAAAGAGAAATAGAGTCCTAATTGACTATATTACCATACAAATACTGAGAGCTATCTTCTTCCTCTACCCCTACTCGATTTGTTATTTTGGCTTTTCGCATGTGTATTCACCTTGGTTCCAGCATTCCGTCCACGGCTGTGTCGTTGTGCTTTTTGTTGCTTCTTTTCTTCCTCGGCGGCTTTTACATCAGCCATGGTTTCGGTGGGTTGAAAATTGGGAAGAGTTTTCGGCTGAAGACGTTCGCCTATCAGTTTTTCAATATCCTTTAGATAACCAACCTCATCAAGGCTCACCAAAGAAAGCGCCTCGCCACTGGCTCCCGCCCTTCCGGTACGGCCTATTCGGTGTACGTAATCTTCGGAAACATTTGGCAATTCAAAATTGATAACGTGCGGCAATAACGGGATATCCAAACCACGCGCTGCTATATCGGTTGCCACCAATACCCGCACTTTTCCTTCCTTAAATCCGGAAAGCGCTCTAGTACGCGCCCCCTGACTTTTATTTCCGTGGATTGCCGCTGAAGTGATTTTTGCCTTTTCAAGCTTTTCACTCAACCGGTTGGCGCCGTGCTTGGTTCGGGTAAAAACCAAAACCTGTTGCCAGTTGCCTTCGGAAATAAGCTTTATTAACAGATCCGTTTTTTGGGCTTTATCTACCCTGTAAACAGTCTGTTCAATTTTTTCCACCGTAGTATTTTCCGGAGTAGCTTCAACCAATACTGGATGTTGCAGAAACTCATTGGCAAGTTTTTTTATTTCCTTGGAAAAAGTTGCGGAGAACAAAAGATTTTGTCTTTTATTCGGAAGCAAGGCAAGTATCTTTTTAATATCGCGCAGAAAACCCATATCGAGCATTCTGTCGGCTTCATCTAAAACAAGTATTTCTATTTTTGAAAGTGTAAGGGCCCGTTGATCTACCAAATCCAACAAACGTCCGGGGGTAGCTACCAAAATATCCACTCCGTTTCGCAACGCACGAATTTGTGGATTGGCACCCACGCCACCAAATATTACGGTAGAGCGAAGGTCGGTAAACTCACTGTATTCCTTAAATTCATCCTGCACTTGTGCGGCGAGTTCGCGGGTTGGGGTAAGTATCAAAGCACGAACGGGGCGCTGGCGCAATGTGGGTTGGTTATTTAATATTTGAAGCATGGGCAAGGCAAAGCCGGCAGTCTTTCCGCTTCCGGTCTGGGCCGAGGCCAGTACATCTTTTTTTTCTAAAATTAAGGGAATTGCTTTTTGTTGAATTGCCGAAGGCATTTCGTATCCTTTTTTGCTGATTGCTTTCAGCAGGGCATCGGACAGCCCAAGAGATTTAAATGACATATAGTATTTTAGATTATTGGAAGCGCTTCGCTTTTGGATTCTTCGATTTTTAGAAACCTGAAAGTTTACGCTTTGTATTTTTTAGACCGCTGCGCTTGGAGATAGTATATCGCGGCGCTTTTAGAATTCGGTCTTTTTTAAAAACCATTAAAACTAAGAAGACGGTTTTAATAAGTGGCGAAGGTACGGCTAATTTTCTGCGTGGGGGTTTTTATTATGAATTTGGCAATAAATATAAAAAGGGGTATCTTGATTAAACTATAATATTCTAAAATATGCTTGGTGGCTTTGGCAGTATTAACCATATGATTGTTACGCTTCGTAACAACAAAAAATTATTGCCTGCAAAGCGATCTTATTTTAAAAATAGGAATTACAGTGCTATAAAAAATGAATATTACAATGCCGTAGGAGATGCCTTCAATATAAAAAAAGCAAATCCAGAACAGCTACTTGCCATACGAAAGAAGATTATTAAAAAGCGCAAAAGGGAAGCCCGTACATTTCTTTCCCTTTTATGTATTGGTATTCCATTAATTGTTTTGGGCCTTTATTTTAGCTTTCACAATTTTCGGTTTGGCTTTCCAACTGTGAAGACTGCACAGGAAGTATCTCTCGAAAACAATGATGAAGAGGAATACATGTTCTTTTTGGAAGACGGCGATGCCTGGTTGCAAAAAAGAAACTACTACAACGCCGTGTTTCAATATAAAAAGGCTGTAGCCCTATACCCTTCAGATTTTGAAGCCAATGATAGATTGGCATTGGGTTACAGTTACCAGTGCCAGTATGATTTTGAGAATTGTGACAAGGGAATGCAGCTTATCTTAAAGCTCGAGAAAGAATTTCCGAACAATAAGGATATCCAAAATGTAAAAGCCATTTTTCTGCATTGGGGAGCGGAATAGATTTGATTATAACATTAATCTCCCTATCTTTATAAACAACTAACAACCAATCCTTACAATAATGAAACGACTATTACTCCTGGTAGTACTAGCTTGCGTTTCGTGGAGCAGTCTTCCCCAAGCTTCTTCCAAAACACAAGAAGACACGCTTAAACCTTCCGCTTCGGAAATAGTGCCAATAGTTGAAGATACGCTTCAGCAATACGAAAATTTCAAAAAAACGATTCAGCTTTCCAAAAAAAACAAGGAGTTTAAAACGCTGGGCGAAGCTTATATTGGTCTGGCGCAATGGCACGAGGACCACACCGTGCTGGATTCTTCCATTGTTTATTTGAAAAAGGCCATTTCGGTGTATGAAAAACAGGGAATGACCAAAGAATTGGCCGAAACCTACCTTTTGTTGGTAACCAACTACAGCGGCACCGCTGAATATGACAAAGGCTCAGAAACTGTTTTTAAAGCCTTGGCACTTTATGAAAAATTAGGCGATCAGCAGGGCGTTGCACAGTGCTATACAAAAATATGCGACCTGCTTTACTATTCCGACAGCTATGCCGAAGGCGCCGATTATTGCAAAAAGGCAATTGCCATACAAGAAAAAAACGGCTATGAAGAAGACCTAGCCCTCTCCTATCGCCGGCTCGCCGAAAACCAATTGTTTTTGGGCGATCTGGATGAAAGCTTGGCGAACATGAACCAAGCCATCAATCTTTATAAAAAAATTGGCGAAACGGGTCCGCCCATTTTAGCCTGCTATAACGGCCGCGGAAACATCTATAAATATATGGAGCGTTATGAGGAAGCCATTGAAGATTATAACCGTTGTTACGAAGGCGCAAAAGCAATTGGGCTGGAACGCTATATGATGCCCCCAACGGCAAATATTGGGCACGTTTATTTATTACAGGGAAAATATGCCGAAGCCCTACCCTACAATTTAAGGGCTATTGAGATTATGAAACGCATAGGCAACTCCAAAAATCTTTGGGAAAACTACATGCACGTTTCCAATATTTATAAGGAATTGGGCGACTATAAAAATGCCCTGGAATACCACGAGCTTTATGAGCAAGGGCATACGGAATATCTAAACACCATTATTGCCCGAAAGGATAGCGAACTGCAGGTAAAGTACGAAACGGCTCAAAAGGATTTGGCCATTTTGGACAAGGAAGCAAAGATTGCACAACAGCAAAAAACCCAATGGCTCTACATTGGTATTGCGGGATTGTTGGCTATTATTCTCTTTGGAATGTATTTTACATTGAAAAACATCCGCAAAAAAAGAAAGTCGCTGGCCGTATTGAATAGTGAGCTTGACGCCAAAAACAAACAAAACGAATTGCTGCTGAAAGAAATTCACCACCGTGTAAAAAACAATCTGGAAATGGTAAAGAGCCTCATCGCACTGCAATCGGCAAAACTGGAAGACGGTGCTAGCAAGGAAGCGATGATCGCAAGTCAAAACCGTGTACAGAGTATGGGGATTATTCACCAAAAGCTGTATCAGGGCGAAAACTTGGGAAGTATTGAAATGAAGGATTATTTTATCAATTTAGGTGAAGGTGTTTTGGACACTTTTAATGCCGAAGAAAAAGTAAAGATAGAATGCGCGATGGACGATTTGAATCTGGATGTGGATACCGCCGTACCTATCGGACTTATTGTGAACGAACTTTTAACGAATGCCCTAAAATATGCCTTTCCCGAAGGAACAAAAGGGCAAATTTATATTAGCCTTGTTAAAGAGAATAATGACCTTCTGCTAAAAGTTACAGACAACGGCATTGGTAAAACAGAAGGTTCAAAACCCAAAGGAACGGGATTTGGTACACAATTAATTCAACTGCTTACACAACAATTAAACGGCACCGTTTCCGAAGATTACAATAACGGCACTGCAGTATTTTTCAACTTTAAAAACTTCAAAATAGCTTAATGGGGAATGCAATAAAAATATTGATTGTTGAAGATGAAATGGTTATTGCTGCCAATATCTCATTACAACTCAGTGAGCTGGGTTATGAAGTTATCGGGATTC
>JBLWYD010000079.1:0-11008 GCA_048267165.1 Bacteroidota bacterium | reverse complement strand
GAAGCAATCGGCTTAGCGGTATACGCCAGTGTGCCAAAATCGGTGCTGCAGCTTGATATCGCTAATAAGGCGATGCGTCAAAAGAAAAGCAAGGAACAGCCATTGCTGGCAGAGGTTAACCCTGCCGACCTTTCTATCGAAGCACTACGTGGTTTACGCACCAGCCTCCATTTTGCGATGATGGAAGCGAAAAATAACGTGTTGATGATCTCTGGCCCTGCTCCTGGTATTGGTAAGTCGTTTATTTCTACCAACTTCGCCGCAGTGACGGCGAAAACTGGGCAAAAAGTATTGCTTGTCGATGCAGATATGCGCAAAGGCCACTTACAAAACTCATTAGGAGTCAGTGCGAATCACGGACTGTCGGACTTATTGAGCGGTAAAATTGATACCAACCAAGCAGTAAAAGCCACTCACGTTGAAAACTTAGACGTGATTACCCGTGGCCAGTTACCGCCAAACCCATCAGAATTGTTAATGCATCCTCGCCTGAAAGAGCTAGTAGAGTGGGCAAGCAAAAACTATGATTTGGTAATTTTCGATACGCCACCTGTACTCGCTGTAACTGACCCAAGTATTGTCGGTGCTTTTGCCGGTACTACCTTAATGGTCGCGCGCTTTGGTGAAAATACAGCGAAAGAGATAGACGTTGCACGCAGCCGCTTCCAGCAGTCAGGCATTGAGGTAAAAGGCGTTATCTTTAACGCAATCGAGAAAAAAGCCTCAAGCTCTTATGGCTATGGGTACTACAACTATGAGTATTCAAGTAATAAAGCTTAATGAGTTGAAATATATTTAAGATACGAAAAGAGGCCTATTGGGGCGGGATAGCCCAAATAGGCCAAATTAAGCAATTACAGATAGTTAGTGAAAATTAACTGTCTCAAAACGAATAAAAACAGTCTCAGATTTGGCTAGATTCTGAGATAAAAGAGTGAATAAAAACAATTTTCGAATGGGAAACCTTCGTGATTGTTCAGGCTTTTAAATAAAATAATTAAGATACATCATTAATAGGACGTCAGACAGTGTTGTTGAGATTGACAAGTTAACTTATGAGGCAATTTAGAGCCATTAATTCCAGAAGAAAATGATGAGTGCTATGCGTTCGACTAAGTTGGTATTTGTAGTCGAAATGTGTTTGATGTGGCTTTCGAAAACACCAACCAGTTGCTGTCATGCATTTACTCGTGTTGGCCGCTCTATCAATAGCACTTATCAAGACAATACTGGAATAATCATGCCGTCAATTCTAGATTTGCATTTTTTTCGCCTATCTACACGGATGAAGTCTACAGCTATTTAGAAGGGAAGGATGATACCAATGCTCCCTTATTCTACATCGAAACCTTCGGGTATCCATTCAGTTCGGGAATGGTACGTTACTATGGTTACCAACAATTGTGACTAAATGTTCAAATAATTACAGTCCTTTCCATTTGTTTGAAAAACTGCTCCCTATAGTGAACCGAGGCTGGTTATTTGTAGAAAGACCAAGCGCGTTATAATGTAGTCACTGAGGGAAGGAGTGATGAAACTTATGATATCGGTGCTCAAAGCGAATATTGAAGTCGTGTGACTATTGGAAGCCACACAAACTATCAAGTCAGATATTCGAAAAAACGTAGAATAGTATCCAACAAATGAAAAGTTGTGGAGGTGAGTTTTAGAATGTTCATACAGCCGTGAACGTTTAGCGGATGGAGTATAAGTATCATTTTCGCCAGTGGTTCTTCTACAGGTTTACATCCAACTACACGTGGTGTTTCCAAACAGTTATTATCTAATTAGAAACATCAATGACTTATTATCCACTTTCAACATTAATGCTAGCGGTTATGTAATAGCCATTAAAATATGATAAGAGATTTTTAATGTTAAAAAAATTTATTAACTTTGTTGTGAAAGCGTATGGATTAGTAACTAGATTTGACATAATTTTAGACTATAAGCTGAGATCTAATCAATTGCTTAATTCTGCTTTAACTTCCAATGAATCTATTGTTTCTGATGACATTAGACATGATAAACAACTAATTGTTAGTTTTACGACGTATAGTAAGAGAATCTATGATGTTCATTTAGTTATAGAGTCAATAGGACAACAAACTGAAAAACCAAATCGGTTGATTTTGTGGCTTGATGAAGATGAATTCAATGTAGAAACTATACCGAACATATTACATAAACAAATAAAAAGAGGTTTGGAAGTTAGGTTTTGTAAAAATTTAAAATCTTATAAAAAACTAGTTCCAACTTTAAAGGAATATCCTGATTCTAATATCATAACAATTGATGATGACATTATTTATCCTTATGACATGATAGAAGGTATGGTTAGAGAACACAAATTACATCCTAATTGTGTTATTGGTAATCGAGTACATAGAATTGTATTTGATAAAAATAATAATTTATGCAAGTACAATGACTGGGAGCATGAGGTAGTTGAGTCATATCCTTCAAAACTACATATGGCCACTGGTGTTGGGGGAATACTTTACCCGAGCGGGTCTTTAAATAAAGAATGTGTAAATGAAGATTGTTTCTTAAATTTAGCACCTAATGCTGATGATATTTGGTTTAAAGCTATGGCTATTTTAAATAACTTTGAAACAAAAAAGGTACATGATAATAGAGATTTTAATAAAAGATTTCTGTTAATTGAAAACGGCCAAGATATTGCGTTAGGAATAAATAATGTAATAGAAGGTGCTAATGACAATCAAATAGGGCGTGTTTTTAGTAAATATAATATAACAAACTTACTAAAGTGAATTGAGAATTTTCTTTATAGCAATTAATTGTCACGATGATCTTATGATTTATATACAGAATAAAAGGTGATGGATTGAAGATCACGTTTAATATTATGATATTTCTTTCACTGTATGAAGGTGTGTTTAGGAAATGGATATTACCAAGTTTAGGTACTCCTATAATTGCACTAAAGTTTTTTCTATGTATTATTTTTTCGTTTTTATGTATAAGGTTTTCCAATAAATTAACGCATAGGGATTTTTCAGGAGAAAATATTATACTAATATACGTATTATATATATTAGGGATGATTTTAGTCTCATTGACCATTGGAAGTTTATTTGAGTGGGCGGTAGGAGTTCTTAACTATTTAGGTTATGTGATGTTGATAATTGGTGTTCCAATTGTATTGAATAACGAACGTCGATTGGAAAATTTTATTGATTTTTTAATCATAACATTACTAATAAGTGTTACGATTGGATATATTCAGTTCAATTTGCCTAGCAGTCATTGGTTAAATCAATATTCTGAAACCTCTGATTATATTTCTATGGCGGGAGAACATGTAAGAATTGCATCAATATTTAACTATATAACGGCATTTGGCTTATTTTTGACTCTTCTAGTTCCAATTACGCTAGCTCGAGCCCTAACATCAAGTAAAAAGAGTTTATTGGTTTTTTATATATTCCTAATTCTTTTAAGTTTATTTTGCGTTTTTGCTACAGGCTCGAGGATAGTTGTACTTCAGTCAGCTTTGTCATGCTCAGTGGTATTTTTTATTTATATTTTAAAGGCTAAATCCAATTTTTCAAAGTGGTTGGTTGTTTTCATTGTACTAGTTATAGGGAGTATCTTGTTGACCTATTGGAGTAGAATTTCTAGTGTCGAAAGTTTTACAAATAGAGTAAACGATATAAATGATAACTACAATACGACATTTTTAGATAACATAATTGATAGAATATATTGGGCATTTTCGCCAGTTATTAATGTATTTAATAGCGATATTTTTTATAATTTAGTTGGTCGAGGCCCTGGAAGCTTGAATAGTTACTTTAAAACTGTGCAGGTATCGTATAGTAATTATATTGTACATAGAGATCAGCCCCTATCCACTACAATATATGAAATTGGTCTTATTGGAACAATAATATATTCAACACTTCTTTACTATACTTTCTTCTCTCAGTTAAAGAAAGTGATGCTTATTAAGAATACGTGTTATTTACTTATGTCTGTGGGTGTCCTCTTATCCCTTTGTCAATATCTGTCATTTATTTCTAGTATGAGCACAAATTGGTTCGCAAGCTTTCATTATTGGTTAGTAATTGGTTTGGTTATAGCTATCAGAAAAGTTGATGAAGAAGTTTATGATAAGAAAAAACATAATATTTAGAGGGTTTGCTTCTAATATTTACGCGCAGTTAGTTACATTGTCCATTCAAGTCTTTAGTGTTCCATTGATGATTAAATATTGGGGAGTGGATAACTATGCTCTTTGGTTAGTAATAACTGCAATACCTAGTTACTTAGCGATAGCGAATTTAGGCGTTGGAAATGCTGCGGGTTCTGCTATTACTATGTTGACTGGTAAAGGTAGTCAAATAAATTCAAAAGAATGTACATTAATATTGGATTCTGCACTATTTGTTATAACATGTATAGTTACAATATGTATTTTCATATCGACAATTTTATACTTATTACAAGAAGCTTTATCAGAGTATATTAATTTCTCGGATATTTCTTTTAAAGCTGGGATTATCCTTTTTATTTATACGTTTATTAATTTCTACGGTGGGGTTTGGGAAGGTATTTTATCTGCAGTAAATAAATATGCAGAATTTACTATTATTCATTCAAATAAGAGGCTTGTTGAAGGTGGTCTTATTTTAGTGAGTGTATATAATAAATTTAATTTATTCCAAGTAGCATTAGTAATGCTAATATTATCTATTGTATATCATTTGTTAATGGTCGTATATATAAATAAGTTGTGTAATATGTCTTTTAATCCTAAGAATGTAGATAAAACAACATTATTAAATTTAGTTAAGCCAAGCCTTGGCTTTATGGCAATGCCACTTGGTTATGCTTTTTTTGTACAAGGAAGTACTTTGGTTGCAGCGATTCTAAGTCCAGCATTCGTGGTGTTATTTAATACCTCAAGGACATTAGTATCAGTAGGTAGGCAATTGTCAGCATCTATTTCACATACGTTTAAACCTCAGATATCAATGGCTATTGGATTGAAAAGTGATACAAAAGTAAAATATTTAATTATTAAAAGTTTATATTATGGTATAGGTTTGTCGTCGATTTATTACTTATTTGTATTTATGTTTGGTGATTATATATATGAACTGTGGACGAAAGATCAGGTTAAGTTTGATAATGAGTTGTTTATAATTTTAGCTATATCATCATTATTGGCTTCTGCTTGGCATCAAGGATATATATTCCTAGCTTCAGGTAATAACCATTCAAAATTTGCGTTAAGCTTTTTACTTGTCTCAATAACCAATATGTGTTCAATGTTACTTTTAACAAAGTTAAAATTAACGCCTGTAAATATTATATCTACTTCCATTGCCGCAGATTTAACGTTATTGCTGATAGTATTTTTTTATGTAAGAAAGGTATACTATGAAGAAAAAAGTACTTGTTATTAACCCTGGACTTCAGCATTCACATAGACTCGCATACGCTTTATATAAAAATGGAGTATTGCAAAAACTATTATGTGGAATACCTCTTAAAAATAATAATGATAGGTTATCTTTCCCATTGATGTTTTTTAACAAGCGGATTAGAAATACTTCTATCGACAAAGATAAACTGAAACACTTTATTATTTTTCAATTGTTTTTTAAATCCTTTCAGAAGGTTGGTAATGAGGCCTTTAGAAATGATATTAAGCACCTTATGTATCATGTTTTTGACTATGCAGTATCGAAATATGTTCGTTTTTATAAGCCTGATGCCGTCGTGTGCTATGAAAACTCAGCATATCATACATTTAAAGAGGCTAAAAAAATCGGCTCAATATGTATATTAGATGCGGCTTCTGTACACCATGAGTTTAAATCTAACTATATAAAAGAAGTCAGTTATGGATATGTAAATAAAGTATCTAAGATTAAAGATGAAGAAATAAAATTGGCTGATTATATTGTCACATGTTCTAATTTTGCTGCTCAAAGTTATATAAACTCTGGTGTTAATAAAAATAAACTTAAGGTAGTCCATTTGGGCGGTGTCTTTAAACCAAATCAATCCTCTGTATTAATTAGAGAATGCTATAAAAGATTTGTCTTTGCAGGTAGTTTAAGAGAGTTAAAATCAATTGATTTACTATTAGAGGCATTCCGACAACTAAATGATGATGCTATAGACTGTGAGTTATATATTTATGGTGTATCACATGAAAAAAAATGGTTAGAAATAATAAGTAAAATCAATAATGTACATTATATGGGGGTTCTCCCACATTCAGAGCTTATTAAATCATTCAGTAAGTATGACTGTATGATACTACCTTCACGTTTCGATTCATTTGGTATGGTTGTGCCCGAAGCCATGGCATCCGGTGTGCCTGCAATTATTTCTACTAATGCTGGTTCAAAAGAAATTGTTGAAAGCTTTCCGAATTCCGGATGGATAATTAAACCTACGGCAGACGACATTTATAATCAAGTTAGAGATCTAGTAGAAAATTATCACGACTATGAAATGGAGCAAAATTCCGCAATTGAGGCTGCAAATCATTTTTCTTGGGAGAATTATACAACCAAAATTAATAAGGAATTTGATGATATACTATGAAGTACAATCATTTCCAATATCTAGATTTTTTTAGAGGTATAGCCGCTATCCTTGTATTGCTGGGACATGCTAGGGCTTTTATATTCATTCCTTATGGCAATTATAATGACACTGGCTTGTTAATTAGATTTTTTTATTTTGTTACAGGGTTTGGTCATCAATCTGTTGTTGTCTTTTTTGTTCTAAGTGGTTTTTTGATTACCTTTTCAACATTTAGAGATAAAAGTATACCTTACTTAAGGTTCATGGCCCTGAGGTTGGCGAGGCTTTGGATTGTATTAGTTCCAGCTTTGTGTCTTACATTTTTGTTTGATTCTGCTGGTAGAATGCATGATATTAATGATTTTTATTCAGGTGCTTTAAACGACAAATACGCATTTAACGTAAGTAATGAATTTTCGTATTTTTCTTTTCTTTCCAATCTCTTTTATTTACAAGGCTTGGCATCTGATGTATTTGGTACAAACTCCCCATTATGGAGTTTGTCTTATGAGTTTTGGTATTATTTTTTATTCCCTTTCATCTGCTATTTTTTCATTTCATTAAAAGGTGGATACTATAAAAAATCGGCATCATTTTTTTTGTTAATTATGTTTTTTGTTGTTGTCCTTTATATCTTTAACCAAAAAATGATTTATATGTATTTTATATGGTTGTTGGGTTCTCTGGTTTGTTATATTTATTCTTACAAGAAGCTTATTTATAACAGGCTCATTAGTTATCCAATAATAATTTTGCTTTTTTTTCTTATTGTCACTGGTTATTCTAGACTTTCTCATGCTTCTGAATTGGTAATCGATTATGTTTTTTCAATTTCATTTTCATTGCTTTTATTATGTGCTATTGGACGTAATATAAATAATAAACACTTAAGTTGGTTTTCTAAAAGATCTTCACAAATATCATATGCTTTATATCTGACACATTTCCCATTGTTATCATTATTATCGACCTTCTTATTGCAAAACCAAAGGTTTGATTTTTGTACTGAAGGCGTTTTTTATTATATTTTATTTGTGTCACTTTCATTTATTGTAGCGTTTTTATTTTATTTTATGTTTGAGTCACATTATATAAAAATTAAAATCTGGATTTATAATAAATTAGATTGAATGTAATTTTAATTCTATATTTATAAAATCTAACTTCATTATCATATACTTTTAAAATTTAAACTTATTTTAGGTTGTATTTACAATGAAAAAAATTCTATTTGTTCTAGGGAGTTTTTATCCTGCTCAAGAGGGGGGGCCTGATAATACTTTATTTTGGTTAGGAAAGTCTCTTGTTCAAAGTGCTGTAGATGTGACGGTCTATACTACTGAAAAGGGTGTTGGTCACGATGTAAAAAAAAATGAGTGCGTTAACCAATCTGGTATCAAGGTATTTTATTTTAAGTATTTTTTCTCTCACTTGTTATCACTAAATCTAGTCAATAAATTTATCCGTAATATAAGGGATTTTGATGTTGTACATTTAACATCAATTTTTTATCCAATGACATTATTATGTGCAATGTTATGTGTTTTATTTAATGTCCCATTTACTTTGTCACCACGAGGTGAATTGAATTCTGGCGCACTAGTATATAACTCCAGATTAAAAAAAGTGTATATGAAGTTTGCTTTGTTTTTTTATAAAAAAGCGAAGTATTATATTTCTACTTGTGATAGTGAACGACAAGAAATAAATTTTTTCTTTGGTAATGATGCTCGTGTTGAAGTCCTGAAAAATTATCTTGATGATGAGTCTTTTTCTGTTCCAGATAATATTATTAATTCTGATAAGAGTGATTACTTTCTTTACCTTGGAAGGATTCATCAAAAGAAAAATATTGAATCACTTATTAATGCTTATCAAAGTTTAGATGTTAAAATCAAGGATAAGTATTCTCTTTTAATCGCTGGAACCGGTAAGGATTCTTATTTAAGCGAACTTAAAAGTTTATCCTACGATAGTAACATTCATTTTATCGGTAAAGTAACAGGACAAGATAAATTATCCTTATATAGAAATGCAACTATTTTTATTCTTCCAACTCACGGTGAAAATTACGGTAACGTAGTAGCAGAGTCTCTAGCTCAAGGTGTGCCTGTTATTTGTTCAAAGTTTGCACCTTGGTCGGATTTGGTTAAATATAAATGTGGATATTTTATTGATAACACTCCAGAAGAAATAAAAAAGTCATTATCAAAGTATATTGGATTAAACGAAGATGAAAGAAATATTATGAAGAGAAATTCATTTTCATTTGCACACAATAAGTTGTCTGTTTTTAACAACAGTGAGGAAATATTAGATGTCTTTACAAGATGACTTAACTGTCATTATTTTAACTTTCAATGAAGAAAATCATATTTCAAGGTGCTTAGAAAGTGTTTTATCTTTAACTAAAAATGTAATTGTCGTTGACTCATGTTCAACTGATGCAACAAAGTCTTTAGTTTTAGGTAAGAATGTTCGTTTCATTGAAAATCCATGGCCAGGTTCTCATTCCAAGCAATTATCTTGGGCTCTTTCTAATGTGGACATAAACACGACATGGGTTCTTAGACTCGATGCTGATGAAATTCTTACAGACTCTCTTTGTTTTGAACTTTCTACATTGTTAAACACAAGTTCGGATAGTGTTAATGGTGTTTTTCTGCGAAGAAGAAATATATTTTTAGGTAAAGAGTTAAAGTATGGTGGAATGAGTAATACTAAAATTTTACGATTATGGAGAAATGGCTTTGCATATCCTGATGAACGTTTAATGGATGAACAAATTATTTTGAAATCAGGTGATGCTATTACAGCTGATAACTTTTTTTATGATCATAATTTAAACTCGATACTGTCGTGGATTAATAAACATTGCGCATATGCTGAGAAAGAAGCATTACAGTATTTAAGTAACGCTTATGATGAACAATCAAATGCAACTGATAAACAGAAACTTTTTTATTACAAACTTCCTATGTTTGTAAGGCCTTTTGTTTTTTTTATATATCGATATTTCTTTAAATTTGGTTTTCTTGATGGTTTTCCTGGACTAGCCTGGCATTTTCTTCAGTGTTTATGGTATCGCTTTATTATTGATTTACGTATATTAGAATTAAAAGGAAAACATAAATGAGTTACAGTTTCCATGAAAAAACACTATTAATTACTGGTGGTACAGGGTCATTCGGCAACGCTGTACTTGACCGGTTCTTAGAAACCGATATCGCAGAAATCCGAATTTTTTCTCGAGACGAGAAAAAACAAGATGACATGCGAAAAAAATATAATAATTCTAAATTGAAGTTTTATATCGGTGATGTACGGGACTATCAGGGTATTAATAACGCAATGCGTGGTGTGGACTATATCTACCATGCAGCAGCACTTAAGCAGGTTCCGTCTTGTGAGTTTTACCCTTTGGAAGCGGTTAAAACGAATGTAATTGGCACAGAAAATGTCCTAGAGGCGGCAATCCAAAATAACGTTGAGCGCGTGGTTTGTTTGAGTACTGACAAAGCGGTATACCCAATTAACGCAATGGGTATCTCTAAAGCGATGATGGAAAAAGTCATCGTAGCGAAGAGTCGCAACCTAGAGCATACCAATACGACTATCTGTGCCACTCGCTACGGGAATGTGATGGCCTCTCGCGGCTCTGTTATTCCTCTCTTTCTCCGCCAAGTGTTTAGTGGTGACCCAATTACGATTACCGATCCGAACATGACTCGTTTCATGATGACCTTGGATGATGCGGTGGATTTGGTTATTCATGCATTCGAGCACGGTTCAAACGGTGACATATTTGTTCAAAAAGCACCAGCGGCGACCATTCAAACTTTAGTTGATGCTTTGCTAAAAGTTGCAGACAAGGCTGAACATACGGTTAATGTGATTGGGACTCGTCATGGTGAAAAGTTGTTTGAGGCATTGTGTAGCCGTGAAGAAATGTTTGTTGCCCAGGATCAAGGTAATTACTATCGTATTCCATCGGATAACCGAGACTTGAACTACTCGAAGTTCAATGAAGAAGGTGAGAAAGATCTATCAGCGGTTGAAGATTACAACTCTCATAATACAGACCGTTTGGACACAGACGGCATGGTCGAATTATTGCGTAAACTGAGTTTCATTCGTGAGATTGAAGCCGGCAGCACCGTAGTTCCAGAGGGTGTATAAATGAACATTGTAGTAACCGGCGCTAAAGGCTTTATAGGCAAAAACCTGTGTGTGATGCTGTCAGAGAAAGGGTATGACTCTGTGATTCAGATTGACCGTGACACCTCACAAGACGACATTAAACAGGCGCTTTCAAGTGCCGATTTTGTTTACCATCTCGCGGGGATTAATCGCCCTAAAGATGAGTCGGAGTTCACCACAGGTAACGCTGATTTTACCCAGTTTTTGGTGAGTGAATTGAAAGCCAATGGCCGTA
>JBLWYD010000078.1:0-11014 GCA_048267165.1 Bacteroidota bacterium | reverse complement strand
AAGAGCTCCGCTAGTAATGTATAGTCCCATCTTTAGTTATAGTTTATAATTAATTGTAAAATTATAAACCTAGGTAAGTAGATAGAAATCTGTTTTATAAACGTAGTGAATCGTTATAAATTTGAACTAAATTCAAATGAAAACAGGAAAGTAAAGTTAATGAGCTATAAAGGAAAGATGTTGTTTAACTGATGAATTTTATATTCTAGATGAAACCTAAACTTTAAACTCTGAACTAATAATTTACTTTCAAAAAAAGGAATAACTATTAGTTGAAAACTATTAAAATTAATTTTATTAGATTTAACTCCACTATTTTGCTATAAACCAGCTAGAAAAATTTTATGAAAAAAATTAAGTATATCCTTACACTATCTGTTTTCTTCATTTTTATTGTAAGTATTCAGGCTCAAAACAAAATAGATAGTCTTAAAATTGAATTAGAAAATCATACACTTAATGATACCAATCGTGTAAACTTATTATATGATTTAGCCTACGTTAATTTTCGAAAAGATTTAGATAGTACAAAATTCTACCTCACAAAGGCAGAAAAATTAAGTGATTCTTTAAATTACATAAAAGGAAAGGCACGAGTACTTTTTGCGAAAGGAAGGCTTGAAAATATGAAAGCTAATTATACAAAAAGTCTTACTTTTTTTAAACAATCATTAACGTATTTCGAAGCTATTGAAGATAAAAAAAGAATTGCCGACGTGTATGTAGCTTTTGGTATTACAAATAGTGATTTATCTCAGTATGATGAAGCCACAGAGAATTTCAAAAAAGCTACAGAGATTTATAAAGATTTAGGAAACAAAAGGGAAATAATTACCTGCTTAATAAATTTGGCAAATGTGTATTCTGAAACCGGAAATTATAACGAAGCTATTACTAACTTTAAGGAAGCTTTAATCTTAAGTGAAGTTATCAATGATCAAGACGGTATTTCTCAAGTGCATAGTAATTTAGGAGTTATATACTCAAGGCAAGGTAATTACCCACTAGCTATTAAAAGTTATACTAAGAGTTTAACCCATGAAGAAAAAATGGAAAACAAATTAGGTATAGCAAAAATGCTTTACAATCTAGCAGACACCTATACTTCTATTAAAAAGTATGGTAAAGCATTAGAGTATCATAAAAAATCATTAGAACTTTTAGCAAACACGGAATACAAGGTTCTTATAACTGCTAATTATAGTAGCATTGGGAATATATACTTGAAAAAAAAGGACTATACAAAAGCTCTTGAATATTTTAATAGATCACTAAAAATAAGCCAAGAGATTGATAACTTTAAACAAATTGCTACTACTTTTATAAAAATAGGAAATATATATTTACAAGAAAACAAGCCATTAATTGCTCTTGAAAATTATACAAAAGCAAAAAACATTAGTAAAGAGACTAATAATAAACGTATTTTATCTGCCAGTCTTTTAGGAATTTCGGAAACCTTTTTACAAGATAAGCAGTATAAAAAAGCACTTTCGAACGCTTTAGAGGGGCAACAACTAGCCAAAGAGTTAGGTTTGTTAGAATCTCAAAAAACAGCTTCAGATATACTTTCTGAAGTTTATCAATATACAGGGGAATATAGAAAAGCTTTAGAAAGTCATCAAGAGCTAAAAAAGCTAAATGATAGTTTGTTTAACAAAGAAAATATTGAAAAAATAACTCAAATAGAGTATGAGTACAAATACAAGCAAGCCTTGGATTCAGCCAGTATTAGAGAATTAAAACTAACAAAAACAGTACTTAATACTTCTCAAAACTTAAAAAAGTCACAACGTAATTTGTTGTTAGGTATCGTCACTTTTTTAATAACAACGTTGGTTTTAGGAATTGTCATTTTATCTTTAAAACTGAGAAATGAAAAATCAAAAACACAGAATGTAATCATTGAGCAAAAACTACTACGCTCGCAAATGACTCCGCATTTTATTTTTAATTCACTTTCAGTTTTACAAGGAATGATTTTGAACAAAGAACAGAAAAAATCGGTTTCTTATTTATCTAAATTCTCAAAATTACTTCGAACTATTTTAGAAAATTCTCGAGATAGAACTGTATTACTTTCTCAAGAGTTAATAGCTGTAGAAAACTATTTAGCACTTCAAAATTTAGAAAATGAGTTATATACTTATACCATTTCTGTAGAAGATGGTGTTGAGACATCACTTTTTAAAATTCCTCCAATGCTTATTCAGCCATTTGTAGAAAATGCTATAGAACACGCTTTTGTAAATCTAACAGGAAATAGAACTATTAATATTGAACTCAGTTATTCTAACCAAGAGTTAATTTGTGTTATTAAAGATAACGGTGTAGGTATAAATTATTTAAAGGAAGGTAAAAATCAAGATAAGAAATCATTATCGACAACGATTACTTCAGAGCGATTAGAAATACTATCGAAAGACTTTAAAATGAGAGGTTCTGTTACTATTGAAGATAGAAAAAAATATAATGAACAAGGAACTATTGTTACTTTGACAATCCCTTATAGAATAATTGAAAGTATTGAAAACATTAATAATAGAGGATAAAGAATATATTAGGAAAGGCTTACGTAACCTATTACAATTACTTGACACTGATATAACGGTATTGGGAGAATGTGAATCGGTAAAAGAAGCAGTTGTGGTAGCCAATGCTTGTAAACCTGAGTTAGTTTTTTTAGATATTAACCTAACTGATGGCACGGGGTTTGACTTTTTAGAACAAACAGAAAATCTCGATTTTAAAGTGATTTTTATCACTGCTTATGAAGAGCATGCTTTACGTGCGTTAAAAATTGGTGCTGTAGATTATTTGTTAAAACCTGTTGATATAGATGAATTACAAACAGCACTAGAAAAAGTAGCTCAACTCCCTATAAAACAACAAAAACAACAAGTACAAGTAGCAAAACAGGCATGGAGTAATGAAGATTCAAAGCTAATTTTATCATTACATGATAGTTTTCAGGTAATTGATTTAAACGAATTGTTATTTTGTGAATCAGACAAGGGGTACACTACATTTTATTGTAGTGACAATAAAAAATATATGATTTCAAAAACCTTAAAAGAGTTTGAAGAACGTCTGTGTAAAGCCAATTTTACGCGCCCGCATCAATCTTACATGGTTAACTTAAAATTCATAGATAAATATGATAAAACTGGAGTTATTCATTTAAAATGTGGTAAGAAAATACCTGTTTCTTCTCGGAAAAAAGAACATTTTTTAAATATTTTTTTAAACTGGACAAATAATTAACTTCCTGTTTTACGGATATTTTATAAAGTATCGCACTTATTTATTCAAAAACCCCAGAAATAGATTCTCTATTTCCTACTTCACTTTAGCTATATACTTTTAGTCGTGTAATTATAAAAAACACGAAAATGAAAGTAGTAAAATTCATAGCAATCATAGCAGTATTTGTTTTGTTGGTTTCTTGCGGAAATTCGACAAGTAAGCAAGCGGCCAATAAAGAAGGATTTGCCGCTATAGAAAAAGAGGTTAAAAGCAAGTTTGGTAATAATGCATATTACACAGATGTAACGATTACTCATAATAAATCTATAGGAAATATTATTGGAGTAACAGTTACTTCAGCTCCTGAATCTTTAAAAATGGGGCAATGGAACCATATGCAAGGTAACTGGAAGCAAAACTCAGAAATATCATTAGAAGTACCTCAAGGAAACAAAGCTGCAGACTTTATGTTTCAACTAAACGATGATATCAATCTTTCTAAACTAGGTGAATTGGTTGAAAAATCGTGTACTCAATTAACTGCTGAAAAAAGTATAGAAAATCCTGTTTTAAATATGGCATATATCAAGTTTCCAAAGAATGGAGATGTGACTAAAACTGAGTATGTAGTAATGTCAAGTTCTGAAAACGGAGGAACAACATTTACATTCAGATATAAACTAAATGGAAATTTTATTGAAATGGATTATTAAAATATAATAAACTTAAAAATTAAATAATATGAAAAATGTAAAATCAGTTATAAGCTTGCTAGTGATAACTTTATCACTTTTGGTAAGCTGTTCAAAAGATGAGAATAACCCTACGAAAATGAGGGCAACTTCTACAGAATTTAGTGCGCTTAAAGAAGTAGCTATGAAAAGTAAAATACAAGATTTTCAGTTAGATGCAAACCAAACACAGGTAGTTACAACAGAAAGCGGCGTGCAATTTGTTATTGATGGGAATTGTATCACCAACAATGGGAGTCCAATTTCAGGAACTGTTGATATAAAAGTCATTGAACTTTTTAAAAGTGGAGGTATGGTGATCACAAATAAACCTACTATGGGGAGAATGGAAAATGGAGATAAGGCACTCTTAATTTCAGGAGGAGAATTTTTTATCAATGCCACTCAAGGAGGAGTACAATTACAATTGGATTGTTCTATACAGGTGCTTGTGCCTACTAGCCTTACTGGGCAAGTAGATAATGAAATGATTTTATGGAAAGGAATAGGTATAGATGAAGATTGTGGTTTACCCATAATCTGTGACAATATAGTTTGGGAAGAAATTGAGAACGAGGAAGTAGAAATTACTAATGGAGATAATGGAGAAACGCTTTATGTTGCTGATTTTGGTGAATTTGGTTGGACGAATGTTGATAGATTTTTCCAAGACTCAAGACCTAAAACAACATTATTGGTAGGTGTGCCCAACGGTTTTGATAACACAAACAGTAGTGTGTATATATATTATAACGGAGAGCCAAATGCTTTAGGTGAGTTAGATACCTATATTGAAGAACAACAACTTTTTAGCGAGCATTATGGTCAAATTCCTATTGGTCTTGAATGTCACATTATTTTCGCTAGTGAAGATAACGGTAACTGGCTATATGCTATAAAACCTGCTACCATTGTAGATGGAGAGATAATTACTATTTCTGATGCCGATTTAAACACGGCAACGGCAAATGAACTGGAGGCCTTAATAAATGACTTGCCATAACCATAGTTTAAAGAAAATTTTTAAAAAAACAATAAAAAATTAACTGATGAAAAACATAACTAAATTTACCAAAACATTATTTCTTACACTATTAATAATAACTTATAGTTGTAGTAAAGACGATGATCCAATTATTATTAATCTTCAAAATTTAGAGGTTGCAATAGATGAGAATCCCACAGTTGGACAAGTTATAGGAACAGTTGAAAGCGATAACAACGCATCTTTAACGTTTAATATTACTTCCCAAACACCAAATGGTGTTCTCGAAATAAATGAAAATACAGGAGAGTTAATCGTTGCCGATGCTACCTTATTTGATTTTGAAACAAACCCTACAATTACTGCTACCGTTACTGCAGATAAAGCTAAAAATATCGCTACGGTAACCATTACAGTAAACAATACAAATGAGTTAAGCGCACAAGACTATACTACCACAGTTGATGAAAATCCCACCAATGGACAATCACTGGGTACAGTTCAAGCAAGCGGTGATGCAACACTAATCTTTAGTATTATTTCTCAAACACCAGCAGGAGCTTTAAGTATTGATGCTTCTACAGGAGAGTTGACCGTTGCAGATGCTGCTTTATTCGATTATGAAACTAATCCTACCATTACAGCTTCAATTTCTGTGGATAATTCAGGAAATACACAAACCTTAATGACTACTATTAATTTGAATAATGTAAATGAATTAAATGTTCAAGATTTTACCACCTCTGTTGAAGAGAACCCGACCAACGGTGATGTTCTTGGTGCAGTTCAAGCAAGCGGTGATGCAACTTTAACGTATAGTATAACTTCTCAATCGCCAACTGGGGCTGTTAGTATAAATGCTTCTACAGGAGAGTTAACTGTTGCGGATGCTGCTTTATTCGATTATGAAACTAATCCTACCATTACAGCTTCAATTTCTGTGGATAATTCAGGAAATACACAAACCTTAATAGCTACACTAAATCTAGAAGACAAACATGAAGTTGGAGAATATAAATTTGGAGGTGTTATATTTTGGGTAAATGCAGCTGGAGATGAAGGTTTAGTGCTTGCACCTACTAACCAAGCTACTAATAATTCTTCTTGGGGGTGTGTGGGTGTTGTAACAGGAGCAACAGGAACAACTATAGGCGCGGGAGAGGGCAATACAAATACAATAGTTTCTAATGGTTGTGACATTTCAGGTAGCGCAGTACAACTTGCCTATAATCTAAGTTTAAGTGGCTATAACGATTGGTTTTTGCCAAGTGCTGACGAATTAATTGAAATATACAGTAATTCATCTATTATTGAGACAACATTAAGTTCTAATGGAGGTGATAGTCTTTTACCATCTTATTGGAGCTCTACCGAAAATGATGATTATAATGCTTCTCTTATTAACTTGAATGGAGATATATTAATTATTAATAAATCAATAGCTTCTTTTGGGACGAGAGCCGTACGAGCTTGGACAGATTTTTAATTTAACACTCTGATTATAAAAAAATCGTATGAATAAAAATATTTTCACAAAATTTAATTTATACGATTTTTTTATTCGGTTTTAAAGTGAGTTATTTAACAATACAAATTTTCAACTTTTTTATAATTATGATAGACTTTTTTAATCAATACCCAATTGTAAAATGGATCCTAGTAGGATTTGGAATCCTTTACTTTTTAGATAAATATGGCATCTTTAGCCCCATAGATAATTTAATAAACCTCATAGGTAGGTATAAGTTTAAAAGTCATGCACATTTAAACGACCCAAAGCTTAAAGAAGTAATCACCTTTTTTAATAAAAGACAATTTAGCAATGTAGAGCAAACTTTAAAAAGTATGAATTCTAGTCAGCGTTCATTTGCTTTTGAATGTTTAGGACAATACGGAGATATTAAAATAAGTGATGAATGGATTACTAAAGACACTAATAATGATTTACCCAAAATAATTAAAGGATATCAATTAATTTATAAAGCTTGGCAAATCCGTGGTCGCGGAACTATTGATAGTGTATCAAACGAAAAGTTAGCATCTTTTAAAAAACACCTAAAAAAGGCAGAAGCTATTTTAATTGAAGTTAACAATAAAAATAGCATTTTTAAAACCGATGCAGTTGCATGTTTACTAACTATTTACAAAGCTATCGAGGCAAATAGATCGTATGTACATCAGCTTTTTGAAAATGCTATAAATGAATCCCCAGAAAATGTTGAGCTTCATAAAAATTACTTGGAGTTTGTTTCACCTAAATGGGGAGCTAGTGTTGAAGAATATGAGAATTATTTAAATCGTATAAATGAATGGTCACCTTTTATTCAGCAATTAATATTAGCGAAATATTATTTTGATTTGAATTATTTTCACGACTACCAAGATTCTGAGGGTAAAATAGAACAATTAATGGCTGAAGTTAAAGCAGCTTTTATTGAAGACACTAATTTGTATCGATATGAACTGTATAAGTTGCTGTATTGGACAGCTAGTAACTTGGGTATGATCGAATATGAAGCGTATTATAAAGAAAAGGCATTACCTTATTTAGAAGATTAACCTGTTTGAAAAATTGAAAAAACTAAAACAACTTTTTGCTTATATATTATGGACAATAGTTTCCATAGTGTTAGGTATAACGTATATGCGAATTGTTTTAGGGGCTAATAATATACCTAAAGAAGGATTGGGGTATTTAGCTCATATGTTTTACAACTGGGGACTATTTCATGTAGGGGTGATAATTGGACTCCTAATTACGTCGTTATTTATTCTTTTGGATGTTTTTTACCTAAAAAAGAAGTTGAAAAATAATGGTAAACTAATTTCTATTCAGTTTGGAGCTCTTATTATAATTACTGCTTTTGTGGTAGTAGTACATTACCTGTTAGAAAAAGTGATTGATGTAATTTAAAAACAGTAAATGACCAACAAGCAATTATATAAAACCTTATTAGAATTTGCTAAACAAGGTAATTGTTTTAACGAAGAAGTTAGAAAAGTATTGTTTACTTTTAAAGACTCTGGAGGAACACAGAATATAGCTATTGAAATATTAAAAAAAATAAAAATTGAACATCCAGCCAACCAAACCCTGCAAGACGGAGCTGATGATATTTTAGATATGGTCACAGGAATATTGTAATGCTACAATGCGTGTTTGGGAATAAATAAAATAGTAAAATGGAAATACTCGTTATCATTTATTTATTCTTATTCCTTGGTGTAGGCATATTCCTGCTCTACAAAATTTTAAAATGGATTCTTGCTAAGAAAGAGAGAATTATTAGTACGTTATCAACACTGTTAATTACAATAATCAGTATAACTATTCATCAGGTATTTTTTATAAAAATGGAATTCATACAATCCAACGTATATCCTAATTTATATTTGGTAAAAAATGAGATTAAAAACCGTGATTCTTTAAACAATATCATTAAAAAAAGAGTTGTCGAAAAAATAGAACTCAATTTTATAGCCAATGGAAAAAAGTACACAGAAAAAACACATAAAGCACCTTACGCAGCGTTAGCTTTTTATAACTATTCCAAAAGTTCTAGGCTATCTGTATTTCAAGATTACGGTACTGCCTATTTTATAGACCATGAAGAAGATTTAGGAGGTTTTTCGGTAGAAGATTTGAGCATGTATCAGCATGAAAAACTAGCCACCTTCAATATCCATTCATACAAAAAAGACAGTACACAATATTATGGTGTATTGGAGTATTATAGAAACGGTAATGTAATGAAAACAGATACCATTGTATTACAAAAAAAAAAATTAAAATGAAATATAGCTACTTACTAATAATATTTTTACTTTTCTCTTGCTCAAAAAACAATAAAGAAAAAATACCAGCAAAAGAAGCAATAGAAAAACAAGAAATAGAAAAAGCTGTAGAAACAGTAGCAGACGAAATTGAAGCTGTAGCCAAACCATCAGAACATGTTACCACAACCTTCAAAGAAGAACTATTAAAACTGAAATTAAAAACGGTTCCTTTGGTAGATAGTACTTCGTTTGATAACCTTACAGATAAGGGCGATTATCAAAAAATAAATACAGAAGCGTTAAAGCTTGCTAAGGTTTATAAAAATTGGAAAGAACTCAAATCTAATTACCGTGCCATTGATGCATACCGATTAAAATTGTCTAAAGATTTTTATACCGTAGTAATAACAGCATTACAAAGCGAAGAGGAAATAGAATCTAGACTTATTAATTATGACTTAGAAGGTAATGTGATTGCTTCTGAAATGATAGCTTATGATGAGGTTGTTGAAAGCTGGGCTCGAACAAAATCAACAATAGAAACAGATCGTATTACTATCAACTATCAATACAAAGTAAGCGAAGAAACAGGTTTTGTTAAAATTGAATCCAACGGAAAATTTAGAATGTTAAACATCAGTGATATATTTTATGAATTGGTAATAGACGAATTAAATATAAATCGCTCTAAACTAATGCCAGCTTTACAAGCATTTAAAATACTGCCCAATCGTCCAAATGAAGCGATTGTAGCTATTCCTGAAATTGTTGAAGGTAGCGAAGAAGAACATTATTTTACACTCAACACACATATTGCCTACGTTAATATGGAAAACAAACAAGTGTTATTTGACTATTTTGAAAGCTCGAAAACTAACGGTTGGGTTTCAGATGCTATAATGCTAACAGAAATAATTATAGACACCGCACCTTATACCGTTACCGAAAATGAACGTGCTTTTGGTATTAAAACCCATTTTGTTGGTAGTTCACGTGTAAATCCTTACGAAAGCGACCGTCTTTCCTTGTTTATAATAGCTAATAACAATTTGCAGAAAGTTCTACATAATTTTGAAATACTGGACAATGGAGGTGAATGGGATGGTAATTGTGAAGGTGAATTTATAAACGAAAAAAAAATACTCATTATTTCAGAAGAAAAAAACAATGGTTATTTTGATATTTTAGTAAAACATAAAATCACCAATAATATAACTTTTGAAGATGAAAACGGTGATTGTGATAGTAAAGATAGCGTGACTATTAAAACATCGGTGTTAAAATTTGACGGAAAAACCTATAAATAAATGCATGAAACTAAGCGAATCATTTAGTGGAGCACTTAGAACTTTTGCTTATTTTATGGCAAGTGGTACACACTACCAGTTAAAAGGTATCGATTATTTAAAGCTATATGGAGAAGAGCCTAGTGCTATAGAACAAGCCTTTGCCATTTTTGCTAATGTAATTGAATTAGACGAAAACGGAGAAGTACTCAACGCAAAACATGCCGAAAAACGTGCGGTAGATTATATCCGTTCGTATTGTGATCCCAATTTTAAAGTAGAGCCTCCTTATGAAGATTGGGAATTAGAGTTGTATTAAATTAATAAAGTAGCATAATTTATTTCCAAAAAACATGAAAAATAAAACCACTTCACTTTTAGTACTTGTTCTGTTACTTAGTTTTTACCTAACGGCTTGTAAAAGCAAATTTGAAAAACCTGTAAAAACAGAAATCAATACGATAGTTAAAGAAACAAAAGATAATAAAGATGCTATAAAGTCTCTATTAGAAAAAGAAACAAAAGAAAATACAATTTTGGATAGTCTTAAAAGTCGCTTACGACCCAATGAAAAATTACATCTCGGAAAATTTTATACAGATACAGTAACTTTTTTAAGTTATGATGATAATTACGATTACTGGTATTTTTTAGCTATAAAAAATAAGGATACAATAGATATAATGTATCATTCAGATATTCCGATACATGAACTATTTAAAGGAGATAAAGTTACAATAAAATGGGAATTGAAGATTTTGGAAGAAGCGGGAGATGAAGATATAACTTATTTAAAACCCTATTTAGTTTCCCTTAATAAAATAAATTCAAGACAATCTGTCGATAAAAAAATAACTGTTTTATGGCGTGATATGGTGTATAGTGAAGAATTAAAAACAGAAGTAAACACTATTGTACTTAATGAAAATTATCAAAAAAACATCACTGAACCCGAAAGAGCCGCTTTAGGGTATGTAGCAACCTTTATA
>JBLWYD010000077.1:0-12175 GCA_048267165.1 Bacteroidota bacterium | reverse complement strand
TAATTATAAACTATTCCTTTGGAGGGAATCATGAATAAATTCATTACAAAACAAAGTTCAAGACTTGCTGCATTAGCTGCAGGTGTTGTACTTTTTTCTTTCACTGCTACTGCACAAGATCTAATAAACAGTGGTAAAGTGAATAATGCTGGCGGAACTATTAAGTTCAAGAATGATGCTGGTACATTCGAAAACAGTGCTGCTATTGGTTTAATAACTAATACGGGCGTTATTGAAATGCTTGGTACTGATAATACATTCACAGGTACTAATATTCTTTCTTCTACTCCTGCACTTCGTGTACCGGGTATGGTAAGTTATGCAATTCCGGCTGCTGCACAAAACGTATTCCCAGGTTATTATACTGACTTGGATATGGCTGACGGCGGTACTAAAAACTTTAATGCTTCTAGTGTATTTATCGGTCAGAACTATACTACAGCTGGTGGCCCAAGAGTTTATGGTGGTTCAACTATCACTTATGATGGTACAGTTGCACAAAACGTAGCTGAAGAAAACACTACTAATGGTGGTGGTTATAATAACCTATCTTTCACTGAAGCTGGTCTTAAGACTATCGGTGAAGGCGATGCAATCGCAACTGGTACTACTCTAGTTGACCCATCTACAGTTGGTGGTGGATTAGTTGTTGACGGTGCAACTCCTTCATCATTTACATCTACTACAACTGGTACATTTGCTCAAGGCCCTCTTGCTGGTGATATATCAGTTAATGGTGGTGGTGTTATGAATTTGGAAGGTGCTACAAACACTATTGGTGCTAATCTTACTGTAAATTCTGGTTCATTGAATCTAGGTGATGGTACAAGTGCTTCTACAACTTCTGTAACTGGAGCTGGTGCTTTAAACTTAACTGGTGCAACAGCTTTATTAGCTGCTAACGCATCTAGTACATTGAACGTTGCTGCTGGTTTCACTAATGCAGATCAAGCAAGAACAAACATGACTTTTGATGGAACATCTTTAGTTGATTATCAAGATGGTGCTTCTGCTGTAATAACAACAGTAGCTTCTAATCCTTACGGTCAATTCCAGATTTCTAAAAACTCTGCTATTGTTACTACTAATAGTGGTGGTACAAATAACAACGTAGAGGTTGCTACATCATTTGCTATGACTGGTGCTGCTGGCTCTAATTTTGACTTATTAAATAATGGTGGCGGTTATGTAAACTTAACTAGCGGTACTGCTGGTAATGTTACTTACTCTTCTAACCAAGAGGTTGTAGGTCAATTCAGAAGAACTCACACTGCTGTAACTGGTGTTGACTATGTATTTAACAACGCAGCTACTGTTGCTAACTTTACAACTGCACCAACTGGTGGTACTTACTTTGCAGTAATCGCTAATCCTGATGGTACAACTGCTTCTTATGATGCTACAAGAGACGTAGAAAGAGATATTAATATTGAATATGACTATACTGCATGGGTTGCTGATATAACTGCTGGATATCAGGCTTCTGATATTCCTGGTACTTGGGATCCTTCTTATAATGAAACACAAATTAGATTCAGAGAGGGAGACGCTACTCCAGCTGATGAGAAAGTCTCTACTGGTAACACTTATACAAGAGTTGCTTCTGGTGCTGGTTCATTAGGTTCTGTTAAATTACCAGGTATCACACCTGACGGCGCTGCTGTAGATGGCCTTGCTGATGCTGGTTTCTTATCTGGAAATGATTTAATATTACGTGCTGGTCCAGCTATTTGGTACTCAGTTAATCCGGGTAGATGGTCAAATCCTGCTACTTGGGATGAGGGTGTAGAGCCTCCTACTGATGCAGAAGTTGTTATCCGTCACAACGTACACGCTGGTTTCATAAGAGCTGATCTTTATTCAGTTGATGAAGCAACTCCGGGTGCTATGGCAACTAAGATTACTATCCAAACTCCAACTGGACCTGATTTCTTAACTCCAACGTTAATGATTGGTTCATCTGATATTACTGCTCCTTTTGCTACTAGTACAACTCCTGTAGCTGGTATAACTAATCCAGGTCGTATAATAGTAGAAAATGTAGTTACTGAAGTTCCAGTTCCAACTGGTTATGCTGCTGAAGATACTGGTGCTGCAACTAATTACGTTGCTGGTTTAGTGGTATTCGGCGGTGCTGATATAACTGCTTCTGAAAGCTTAATAAACGATGGTTGTTTGAATATTGGTGGTACTTTAGGTATCGGTCAATAATATAATTTAGATTTTTGGAAGGTCTGGCTATCAGACCTTCCAAAATCTTTTTTTTTAAATTTTTATAAATCAATAACTATATAAATGAAAAACATAATCTACATAATATTATTTGCTTTAGCTGTACCTTTCAGTTCTGTGCTTGCTCAGAAAGGACTGATTAATAATGGTACTGGTAAAATTAATAATCAAGGTAAGATTATAATTCGAACTAATACACTTGATAATAAAGTAGGTGGAAGGATTGATAATTCTGCCAATGCAATTATTGAAATTGAGAAAATAGCAAATCTAATATCTGATGGTAATATTAATAACCAGGGATTAATTGAAGCTTTTGGACCACTTTCTAGAATTGCACAACCTTCAATTGAAGGAACTGTAATTGTTGATAGTGATGATGACTTAAGATATTTGCCTCAGATAAGCTACAATAACTTCTTACTGAAAGGCAAAGGTAAAAAATTATTAGGAACTGATAATACTATATTAGAAACAAGAAATTATTTCTTTTCGGAGGAGGGTACTCCAATTGAATGGACTAAGACTGCAATTGGTATAGAAATACACGCACAGAACGAAACAGAACACAACGGAACGATAAACCCAGCATCACTACACGGTAAGTATATAATGATGGGTACTGCTGCACAGAATATATCTGGAAGTGGTAGATTCACTAATCTAGAACTAGATAATGCAGCTGGTTCAGACGTAGTAAACAAGACTGGTCTTACACCAGAGGGTTTCCAAGTAGCACGCGAATTAAGATTAACATCAGGGGCATTACGTAACTCCACTGACGCTAATTTTAAAATGGCGGACTCTTCTACTATCGTTCGTAATTTCGGTGGTTCACTTTCTAATGAACCAATATTCGAAGGTAGAGTTGATGTTCAGTACATAGGAACTGGGCAGATGCTGACTGGGGGAGAGATACCTACATCAGTTGACCCACTACAAGAACTAATAGTAGAAAATGGTGGCGGTATAATCCTTAATAAAGATGCGACTGCTAATAAGAGAATTTTAGTTGGCGACAACATAAAAGCTTACGAAGTTGACGGTTCAGACCAAATCACTTCTGAGCATACTCTAACTTACACTGCTAGCAATGACCCAGAATTCAACGGTGATACTGAAATAGAAGGTAAGTTTAGGAGAACTAACTTATCTTATGACGGTACGAACAACCTATTCAACAATAGAACAACTTTCGCATCATTCAGCGACCCATCTAATCCAGATGGTATCTCTACACTTACATTTGATGTTAAACCGGGACGTCGTTGGTCAATCAACCCTCGTTTGGGTGATAAGAAAGTACAGCGTACTTATGCATTCTTTGCAGAAAATCAACAAGGTGATGACTTGGCTACTGCTCAAGCATTGAACGTTGGATACTCTTGGAAACACGATGCAGCTGATCAAGGAAATATAAAAAATCACGAAACACCAGCAGATTTGATGGTGAAAATAGAACAACTAGTACTTCAAAGATGGAACACTACAGCTAATGTTTGGGAAAACAACCAATCATCTAGCATACCGAATCAAGATGGAGCTTGGTTAACGGCGCAAGCTGTACTTAATACTTTTGGTGACCACGCTGTTGGACTTTCAGCAGAAGATTACTTATACTTACTAGCTAAAGTACTAATGGAAGGTCCATACAGAGGAAAAGAAATGGGAACAGAATTAGTGGACAGAGGTTTAGTACCTAAAACTCCACCAGATATGTATCCTTATAATCTAGACCCGAACAAGGACTTGCACGTAGTTGATGAATTACCTGAAGACGTTGTTGATTGGGTAGTACTTGAATTCCGTGATAGAGCATTTGACCCTAATAACAGGCACTTTAGAACTTGTTTCCTAAGAAAAGATGGTAAGATAGTGGATAAAGACGGAAGTTCTCCGGTACGTTTGTCTCGTCTTTCAACTAATAATTTGGATACGACTGGCGGTTACTATTGGATAGCAATTCGTCACCGTTCTCACTTAACTATTATGTCTAAAGATTCTTTATATATCGGCCCTGCTGATAATGCAATCGAATATGATTTCTCTAACCCAATATTATTAATGGGTGGTTCAGCAAGACCAGTCGGTTTCACAGAAACAGGTCGTGTACAGTACGGTATGACAGCTGGTAACTATCCTAATCCTGCATTGACAGTGCAAGAGCTAATGCTCGGTGGTGATGGAATAGACGATATCAAATTCGAAGATTACAATAAGTCTTGGGAATCATTCAACTTGATAAACAGATATCTAAACGAAGATTTCAATATGGACGGTATTATTACCACTCGTGATTATAATAAGAGCTGGAATAATAGAGACCAAATTAGCCCTATAAAATAATGATAAACAAAATTTACTTTATAATATTACTAGCTCTGACAATTGGTTCGAGTAACTTAGTTGCTCAAGTCAATGACTCTACTGCTCAAGTGGAAATATACTCAGAACTAATTGCACCAGATACTCTGATGTTGCAATTTAGTGCAGTCAGATTGACAGATTCATTCTTGACTAACTGGGCAAACTCAACATTTATGGTTGGATTTGATGATAATATCAATTTCGCTAATATAGCTGTTGTTGAGCATCCAAATCAATTAGACATACCATATAAAAATCCAGCAAATCAATCTTTCGGTGCTTATACTACTCAGATAGATGTAGCAGATGATAGAATTGCATTCGGTTACTTAGGTCCATATACTAACGACTCAACTGTATTTATTCCATTATTAGGGGATACGGCGGTTGTACTAGGTCGTTATTACGTTTATACTAAAGATGGCTCATTATTCCCAAGAGGTTCAACTGAAGAGGAAGATGGAGTTCGTTTTGAATGGAAAAGCCCTGTTGAATACTACCAAGACTTTGCTTTCAAAACAGAATTACCGATTGACTCGCTGACAGTTGCGGGTTGGTTTTTAGAAGATGACAATGTTCCAGCAGTAGGAGATAGATATAACACAGTTATATTTAAAAATGATAACTCTGCAAGACCTAGAATGATATTAGAATACTTCAGAGCAAGATATGCTTCTAATCTGAAAGTAGTTTGTGAGTGGAAAACAAGAAGTGAAGCCTTCAACAAAGGATTTATCATCAAGCGTGGATTAATGCCATTCGATGAGACTGATCCAGAAGCTGTAACTTACGATGTAGATGTAGCTGACTACCGCCAACCACAAAACGCTTTTGAAATGACTGGTCTAGGTACTCGTTCACCAGGTAAATCATACAGATACAGATTTGATACAGTTTCATTTAGAAATTATGTATATTGCTATGAGTTATTATACCAAGATGATTCTGATAATATATTAACTTTAGCAAAATCGTGTGTAAATATACCTAATGCGGTACTAACATATTTGCAAGCAAATCCGAATCCAGCTAGTAAAGTAGCTCAAGTAGAGTACACTGTAGAAGATGATGTATATTTGACTTGTGGTATCTATGATTTGATAGGTAGAAGAATATTAAGCGTTTACGAAGATGAATTTAGGTCCATAGGTACACATACTTTCTCGGTCAATTTACCAGAGAACTTGGCAATAGGTATGTATGATATTATTATGATAGCTATACCTATTAATGATACTTCTGTAGAAAAATCAACTGGGGTATTTAAACTTCAGGTAATTAAGTAAATAAATTTTTAATTTGTTATTTTAGCAGCATGAAAAAAACACTAATTATAATTACGATTCTATTCTCAATACTTCCATTAATATCGGAAGAGGATAGAGGTACTATGGTTGATTATAATCCGCTGCCAAATAATGATACTTTAGTAGTCACTCGTTGGTACGGAGATTGGTGGTTCGGTGGGGGAGTCTCTACCCAATACAATCAGTACTTTGGTGATTTCTTTGCCCCCGGCGCTCCCTCAAATTTAGCACACAGCAAATTCAATCCAGAATTTTTATTCGAAAATGGAACTGGTTTTGGCTATTCACTAGGTGCTATAGTAGAGTATAATCCTATTAACTCACCTTATGGTGGATTTATACAGATTAACTACTTAAAAAGAGGCTTTAATTCTGAAACAGAAATCCTAGCAAAAGTAGATGATAGAAAATATGTATTAGAATCATCACTGGAATATTTAGAAATCAGACCAGCATTCAGATATGATTTTGGATTCCTTAATTTGTTCGGATATGCAGGACCTGGTGTTGATATTAACGTTGGTCAAAAATCTAATCACTTCTTTACTTTTGAGAATACTGGAACAATCAATCAGCTTAATAAATATGAGTTTAATGATGTTAAAGCAAGGTTTTACTTGCATTTTGGTATTGGACTAGACTTATTTTTAACAGATTTGAATGGAACAAGATTCCGTTTTTCTCCATTTATAGCAGCTGACTTCGGTTCAGATATATTGGGTACTCAGAATGGTGGACTTAGTCAATCAGCTATTAACATGGCATCGGCTCGATTAGGAGTATCATTGAAACTTGGTCCAGACCACAAACTGTATGATACACTTAGATTTGATCCTAATTATAAAGGGCCAGATTACCAAGTTGCTGTAATGAATAGTGATGTTAATCTTAAGAGTAATTTAAAAGACACACTTTTGAATCCAGCAGATATAGCATATTTCGAATTGCCAGACCCAATAGAAATCGTTCGTGAAGAGCCAGCGATTTTTAGAGAAAGCACTAATGAAAATGACTTCAAACCTATCAAACTGGAAACAAACCGTATGAAGTTCTATGAGTTCCCGACTTCAGAATCAACTCAACTTACTGGTGAACTTAAAAATTACTTGGATAATGTGGCACGTTACTTGAGTGAGAATCCAGGTGCAGAGATACGTATAGTTGGTCACTCTGATAACATGGGCTCCGCAGAAGAAAATCAAAGACGTTCTGTCATCAGAAAAGATAGAGTTGTAAGATACTTACTAGCAAAAGGAATTAACCGATTCCGTATCTTGGATAGAGGTGAGGGTGATAGAAAACCGATTGCTGATACCAGAACTGCCGAAGGTAGAAAGAAAAACCGTAGGGTAGAGATAACTATTATACAATAGTTTCATTTCTTTTTCTTAATTTCGCTTAAACCTATTTAAACTTATAAGAATATGAGCATAAAAACTATTTCTACTTACGAATCGATTGTTAAAGGTACAGACCAGAAAAAGAAAAGTCTGATCTTTGATTTCAAAAAGACCTATTCTGCATACATAGTACTGATACTCACCATCATAGCCAGTTTTGTTGTGATGCAGTTTGTAGAAAGTTCTATAGAGTCCGACCAAAAACTAGCTTTCGAAAAAGCATCTAACTCTATAAATAGTAGAATAGATAAGCATAATCTAGATATTATGCACGTCCAAAGCTCAATGCAAAACCTATTCGAAAACACATTCGTTGTGAAAAGTGTATTCGAGTTGAATGGTCTAAACCTTGTTCAAACTTACGAATCATTAGTAGGTATGAACTATGTGTATCAAGTATTCCCTAATCAATTGGGAGAATTCATACACTCAACTCGCTCGCAAGGATACTATGATATGCGTATCCACCCTAAAGCAGAAAGACAAGAATACTATATAGTTGAATACGTAGTTCCATTCGAAGGAAACGAAGACAGAAGTGGATTCGATTATGCAAGTGATGATATTGGTCTTCAGTACATCAAAAAATCTGCTGAACTAGACTCGACGTTGGTTACACCAATCTACAAATTCAGAAATGATGTAGAAGGTTTCCAGATTATCACAGCCATTTTCAAAAAAGGTGAAAATAGAGAGACTCTAGATCAAGGTATAGAACACAATCAAGGTACACTTATATTAGAAATAGATTCTAAGAAATTCTTCGAAGAGGCATTAGGTAAAGGTAATGCTTCAGATTCTACAGTATATTTCACAGTAGTTGACCCTTCTGATAATGACAAACTAGTATATGCATCTGCAAATACACCCACTGGCGATAAACTAAACCCAGTAGTAGAAGAAACAGAAACAATCATCATAGCTGGTAAAGACTTCCAGCTATATTTGGCTACTGTTCCGAATTTCGGTGGTTCTACTCAAGGTGCTTTACCGCTTATCTCATTTTTAGTAACATTGATTATAGGCCTAATGCTTTTCGCATTCTTAGTCTCTGTTATTACATCTCGTGAGAGAGCTCAAGAAATAGCTGATAGATTAACACTATCTCAAAGAAGAATATTTGATACTTCTAATGATATCATTGGTATTTTAGATTTGGAAGGAGTTTGGAAAACTGTTAATAATGCAATTACCCCTATTCTTGGACTAGATTCTGATGTTGTCATTGGAACTCATATTAGCACATATTACAAAAATGAATTAGATAGAAAAGAGCTAGTAGCTACTATAGCAGAAACAAAAAGTGAAACTGCTTTCAACCAGACTGCTCAGATGAAAGTTAATGAAACTGAAAAATGGATTGGTTGGAATTTCTCTATATCTAAAGCAGATGGACTTATATATGCTATAGGTAGAGATGTAACGCTAGAGAAAGAAGCTGAAAAACAAAGTAAAGTGAAAAGCAGACAAAGAAATCTTGCTGAACACTATGCTAAGGAAGCTAATATTTCTAAATCATTCCTTATCCGTGATATATCAGATAAGCTAATAAATATTTTAGTTGACAATCAGAATAACCTACAGAAACTAAATGAAACTAAAACAGAATTCTCTGAAGGTTCAGAAAATCTTTTAGTAAAAGTAGAAGAGAACTCGAATATAGTCTATAACATTGTAGAAAGTATGAAAGAGAACACTATAATGTCAGACAAATCTAATGACTATAGAATAGAAAAAGTTGATTTCCTTACTAAGTTAAACAAAGCCATCGATGATACTAAAAAATTGTATTCAGAGAATAGCTTAGATATAATAACTGAATGGAATCAACTGAACAATCTATTTGTCTATGCTAATGACGCTGCATTAAATGAAACGTTCGATCAACTATTCAGAACATTAGTTACCGATCAAAATAATGTAGAAATCAACATTCAAATTGAAAAGAATAATTTCGAAAATGTAATGGAATTAGAGATACTTTGTTCTAATAATACTGAGCTTTCGAGCATAGTAGAGAAGTTCAAAGCTAATAGAAATAATATTTTTGATATAATATCTTCCGAAGATGAAGACTATATATACAATATTGCACTAATAGAATCCGACTTTAAACGTATGAATGGTAACACAACAATAGAAACATTAGAAAAAGATGAGACATTGTTTATAATTACTATACCTTTGAATGTATAATTGACCTTTAGACATATATGAGTAATATAGAATTCAATAGCTATTTTGACGATGAGTCACCTGATGAAATGAATAAAAAGATCAGGAGATACAGAAGAGCTGTCCAAAATAGAAATGATTCTGAAAATCTACCCTCTCCTGATATTATCGAAGACCTAGTAAACTATTGCATAGACAATGATAAATTTGTCGAAGCATTGGAGTTTTGTTCTCTTTGGTTAGAGTATTACCCTAATTCTAATGATGCTTGGGTTAAAAAGGGAATGGCTGCTCTCAATTTGAGTATGTTTGAAACTGCTGTAAGCTCATTCGAGCGTGCATTACACTACAATCCAAATGATGCAGAGATACTAATCTACAAAGCTGATGCTTTGGAAAACCTCGATGAATTAATTCTTGCAGAAGAAACAGTAAACCTAGCTTTAAGGATTGACCCAAGTAATGATGAAGCTTTCCTCATATTAGGAAATATATATCAGAAAAAAGGTAATTACGAAGAAGCTGTTAGAGTTTACTCTTATCTAATAGGTAATGAAGAATTCAAAAGAGACGTATTACAAGAAATTGCTTTTTGCTATACTATAATAGGCGATTACAAATTAGCGATTGACTTTTATAATCAAGCTATTGACGAAGACCCCTTTGATTTCGAGTTATGGTTTAATTTAGGTGTAATCTATTCGCAAAATGAACAATTCAATAAAGCTATAGATGCTTACGATATGGTTCTAGCAATCCAAGAAGATTTCTATCCGGCGATAGTCCAAAAAGCTGATTCATTTTCAGCATTAGGTAAGTTAGCAGAAGCTATTACTTGGTACGAAACCGCACTTGAATATACTCCGAAAGATAAAGAAGTGATGCAACAGTTAGCTGGTGCTTATGCTGATAATGAAGATTTTGGAAAAGCAATCAAGCTTTTCACTAAAATTATAGCAAAACATCCTTACAATTACCAAGCTTATTTTGGACGTGGCGTATGTTTGGATGCCTTAGAGCAGTTCGAAGAAGCTATTGACGATTATAATCGAGCATTGGAATTCAATAAAAATGTTGTGGAATTGTGGTATGCTAAAGGCGACACTCACTACAATCTATCGCAAAGGTTCGATGCAATTGATTCATATAAGAAGGTAATTGAGCTAGATCCATTCAATTTTGAGTGTATGGAAGACCTTGGTCGTCTTTACATCGAGTTAGATAGTCTTAGCTATGCTGAAGAAATTCTATTGGAATGTGCTTCTTTATCCCCAAAACATGCGATTGCATACTATCTAATTGGCAAAATTAGAGCTTTTCAGAACTTGCTACCTCAAGCAGCACAGTTTATATCGGACGCTATCAAACTAGATATGACTATTAGCGAACTTTTCGAAGATGAGAAAGAAGATTACATAGAGAGAAAAGTAGATATTAAACAATTAACTAATCTCATACTTGAAAAGAGCTGATTAAAGAAACAGTCATTCAATTTCTAATCTAATAAACTTAGTTAACTTACGTCTATTGAATTCAATTTCAATTAAACATCCGTACGGAATGTCAAACAAGATAATAATAACAGGTGGAACAGGTTTTCTTGGTTCATCTCTAATAGATGATTTAGTCAACCTAGGTTATAAATGTATAGTCTTTACTAGGTCACCTGAGCAAAATAAAAATACAGAATCGATAGAATTCATAGAATGGATTCCCGAATCAAGCTACCTAGCTAAGTATATATCAGGGTCGAAAGCTGTAATTAATCTAGCCGGAGCTCCAATTGCTGGTAAAAGATGGACAACGGAATACAAGAGAATTATAATTGATAGTAGAGTAGATACTACAAAAGCATTAGTTGAAGCTATAAACCAATGTACCGAAAAGCCTGAAAAGTTTCTTTCTTCTTCAGCAAGTGGATATTTTGGAGATAGGGGAGAGGAGAAGTTAATAGAAGAATGTTCTCCAGGGGATGATTTTTTATCAGAAGTTTGTATCAAATGGGAACAAGCAACTGAAAATTTATCAGAGTTAGTTAAACTAGTAATCTTCCGAACTGGTGTTGTCCTACATCCTGACAATGGCGCATTAGAGCAGATATTGAAACCAATGAAGCTGTATTTGGGTGGAAGTCTAGGTAAAGGAAATCAATATTTTTCATGGATACATGTAGTTGATTGGAAAAGGTTTCTTATATTCGCACTCGAAAAAAATGGCATAAGCCAAATTAACAATTTGTGTGCCCCTAACCCGGTCACAAATGATGTTCTAACAAATACAATTGGTAAGGTTTATAAGCGACCTACACTATTCAAAGTACCAAGTTTCATATTGAAATTAGTATTAGGAGAGTCAGCTACGATGGTATTGAACTCACAGAGAATGATACCTGAAAACATTTTAAAAGCTAACTTCCGATTTGAATATGAGTTAATAGAGGAAGCAATAATAGACCTGAAAAAAGTTTAAAAAAACTTTTAAGAAAGTTTGGATATTAATTCCAAACACGATAGATTTGTAGCTCTTCAATAAACGAAAGTAAGAAGAGTAGTTCTTAAGAAAGCGAGTAGGGGTTGAAGGAGTAAAAAAACTTTTACTAAAGTTACGATTTACTTTGGAGATTAAAACAAACCTACTTAACTTTGTATCCCTTTTGCGAGACAGAATCACAAAAGCGGTAAAAAAGAAGTTCTT
>JBLWYD010000076.1:0-12618 GCA_048267165.1 Bacteroidota bacterium | reverse complement strand
TAAAAAGTGTTGTCTTTTTATGAGTAAAACCTCTATCTATAAAAATATGGTGTACATGATTTCTATCTGCTATGAAAAAGCTTTTTTTATTTACAGTTCTAATAATAAAAACTCTTATAGTATCAAGAATAGGGATTGATATTATTGAAGTTATTATTATGGGTAAATTTTCAGGTAAAACACCTATAATTCCGATTTCTTTTTGATATGCTAGTATTTTAAATGCCAATACGGCTATTAGAAAGCCTATAATCATAGAACCAGTATCCCCCATAAATATCTTTTTCTTTTCAGATAGGTTATAAGTCAAAAAAGCTAATAATGTCCCTACAATAACTATACATAGAAAGAAGTAATAATCTTGTTCTAAAAAATAAAAAATGACAGCAAAAAGTGTAAATATTGTGACTCCAACCGAAGAGGCTAAACCATCAATACCATCTATTAAATTAAATGAGTTTATTATAAAGAAAATTGAAAAATAAACAAAGAATAAATAAACCCAATAATTTAATTGAGTTATCCCTAGAAAACCTCCTAAAGACTCTATTAAGAGATTATTATCATAAACTAAAAACGTTATTGCTAATAATTGAGCTATAGATTTAGTAGTCGCTGATAAAGCTACTAAATCGTCTTTTAAGCCAATAATAAACAGAACTGTTAAGCTCACCATTAAGCTTAAACTTATGGTTTCCTCGTCCCATTTTTTTAAAAAGAAAAAAGATAATATTAGGGTAATAAAAAAAGCTACACCGCCCAAGGTTGGTGTAACCTTTGTGTGAGAACTTCTTTTATTAGGTTCGTCTAGTAGCTTTTTATAAAATACTACTTTAATTATTTTAGGTATTATAAAATAAGTCACTAAAAAAGCTCCTAACAAAAAGACACCTAATAAACCTAATAACATAACTGCATAGAATTTTAACGCAAAATTAAGAAAGTTCGTGGCATTAAAAAATTAATTATTCTTTTTTATTTGACTCGATACATTTCTTTATAATACTTTTGGTATTCTCCACTTGTTACATTACCTATCCATTCTTCATTTTCTAGATACCATTTTACTGTTTTTTCTATCCCCTCTTCAAACTGTAAAGACGGCTCCCAGCCTAATTCCTGTTTTAACTTAGATGAATCAATGGCATAACGAAAGTCATGCCCCGCTCTGTCTTTAACATAGGTAATTAACTCTTCAGAAGCACCTTCTTTCCTCCCTAGAAATTTATCTACAGTTTTTATAAGAACTTTTATCAAATCGATATTTTTCCATTCATTAAAACCGCCAATATTATAGGTTTCTCCTAACTTACCTTTATGAAAAATAACATCTATTGCTCTAGCATGATCATTTACAAACAACCAATCTCTAACATTCTCTCCTTTACCATATACAGGAAGAGGTTTGTTATTACAAATATTATTAATAAAAAGTGGAATTAATTTCTCAGGAAATTGGTAAGACCCATAGTTATTTGAGCAATTAGATATCACAATTGGTAAGCCATAAGTGTCATGAAAAGCTCTTACAAAATGGTCGGAAGAAGCTTTTGAAGCTGAATATGGCGAATGAGGATCATAGGAAGTATTTTCTGTAAAAAAACCTTCATCTCCTAAAGTTCCATAGACTTCATCAGTGGATACATGATAAAACAACTTTTCTTCAAAGCTTTCTCCCCAATAGTTTTTTGCAGCTTGTAATAAGCTCAAAGTTCCCATCACATTAGTTCTGGCAAAAGAAAACGGATCTTTTATAGACCTATCTACATGTGATTCAGCTGCCAAATGAATAACTCCATCAATATTATATTTAGAAAATATACCTTTTACAACTTCATAATCACAGATATCTGCCTTTACAAAAGTATAGTTATGTTTGTCTTCAACATCTTTAAGATTCTCAAGATTTCCTGCATAGGTTAAAACATCTAAATTAATTATATTATACTCTGGATAATTATTCACAAATAATCTCACCACATGTGAACCTATAAACCCTGCACCTCCTGTAATTAATATATTTTTCATACTTATTTGTTTTCTCTAATTTTTTCTATACACTGCTTTAACGAATCTCTCCAATACGGTATTTTTATATTAAAATCTTTTTTTATTTTTTCCTTATTTAACACTGAGTAATGAGGCCTTTTAGCTGGTGTAGGATAATCTTTTGACTCAATTGGATTAATAATACAAGAGATGTTATCAAACTCGATTATTGCTTTTGAAAAATCATACCAAGATGCAACTCCTTCATTTGAATAATGATAAATTTTTGATTTATTCGTTAAATCCTCTTTTGCTAAATCAAGGCACACTTTAGCTAAATCTCTTGCATAAGTAGGAGAGCCTACTTGATCAAAAATTACATTTAAATTATCTTTATTCCTACCTAAACGTAACATTGTTTTAACAAAATTATTTCCAAAGCTAGAGTAAACCCAAGACGTTCTTATAACTATTCCTTCTACTTTAGAATTTATAAAAAACTCTTCTCCATGTCTTTTAGTGGTTCCATAAACTCCAATTGGATTTATTTTATCTTCTTCTTTATAAGGAATATAGTTGTCTCCACTAAAAACATAATCTGTTGAAATATGTATTAGTCTTCCTCCAACATTATTAATTGACTTTGCTAAATTACGAACCCCTATACTATTAACAGCTTCAGCTTCTTCTTTAGCTTCCTCTGCTTTATCTACAGCAGTATAGGCAGCACAATTAATTATTACATCTATTTTATTTAACTCAACATAAGAGTTAACATTACTATAATCTATTATATCTAATCCCTTAGAGTTTTCAAAAAAGAAATTATACCCCATATAACCTGAAGATAATTCTCTTATTTCTGAACCTAACTGACCGTTTGCTCCCGTTATTAATATATTCATCTTAGTACTTAAAAGGGCTTTTTAACTCTTCTAAAGAAGTTAATGCCATGTCTTTTTCCGATAATTGAACTTGATCTGGCATTACTTTCCAATCAATCTGTAAGTTATTATCGTTCCATTTTATTCCACAGTCATGATCAGGCGCATACCAATTATCTACTTTATACGCAAAAGTTGCTTCTTCTGACAATACTGCAAAACCATGTGCAAAACCTCTTGGAACGAATAATTGTCTTTTGTTTTCTCCCGATAAAACTACTGCTACATGTTTTCCATACGTAGGGGAACCAATCCTAATATCTACTGCGACATCTATGACTTCTCCTTCAATACAACGTACTAATTTAGCTTGAGCAAAAGGTGGCTTTTGAAAATGTAAGCCTCTTAAAACTCCTCTTTTAGACTTAGATTCATTATCTTGTAAAAAGGAAATTTTTTGAACATTTTCCTCAAATTCTTTCTGATTAAAAGATTCAAAAAAATACCCTCTATGATCACCAAAAACTTTAGGCTCAATAATTACCACTTCTGGTATTTCTGTTTTTATAAAATTCATAACTACTTATTAACTAAGTTTAATAAATATTGCCCATAATTATTTTTTTTAAGTGGTTCAGCTAATTTCCTCACCTCTTCTTTCGTTATATACCCCATATAGAGAGCTATTTCTTCTAGGCATGCTACTTTTAATCCTTGACGCTTTTCGATTGTCTCTATAAACTGACCTGCTTCCATCAAGGAATCATGTGTCCCTGTATCTAACCAAGCAAAGCCTCTCCCCATTAGTTCTACTTTTAAAGACTTTCTGTTTAGATATTCTTGATTTACTGATGTTATCTCTAATTCTCCTCTATCTGATGGTTGTACGTTTTTAGCTATTTCTACAACACTATTTGGATAAAAGTATAAACCAACTACTGCATAATTAGATTTTGGTACTTTAGGTTTTTCTTCTATTGAAGTAACGCTCCCTTGTGAATCGAACTCTGCAACTCCATAACGTTCAGGGTCATTGACATAATATCCAAATACAGTAGCCTTGTCTTCTCTCTCTACATTGGTATTAGCATTCTGCAGCATTTCTGTTAGCCCATGTCCATAAAATATATTATCCCCTAAAATTAAACACACATTATCATTACCTATAAACTCTTCACCAATAATAAATGCTTGTGCTAAACCATCTGGGCTAGGTTGCTCTTTATAAAAAAGATTAATTCCTAAATCGTTACCATTACCTAAAAGATTTTTAAAATTGGGTAAATCTTCAGGTGTTGATATTATCAATATTTCTTTTATACCTGCTAACATTAAAACCGATAAAGGGTAATAAATCATTGGTTTATCATAAACAGGTAATAATTGTTTAGACACTCCTTTTGTGATAGGATATAAACGTGTACCGCTTCCTCCTGCTAAAATAATTCCTTTCATATTTTTTAGCTCTTATTTAATATTCTTCTAAAATTATCTTTATAAATTAACTTTACCAACCTCACAGGCATAAGTCTTAAAAGCAAACGCAAAACTGGATAAATTAATTTCACTCCAACTCCATAGTTTCTAAGAATTCCATGATAATAGATATAAAACTCTCCTAAAGCTTTTTCTCTACTTCTTCTCTTATAAAAATTAGGAGTGACTCTTAACTTTAAAATTATATCTTTTATGTTTCCTACTTCAATTCCTTTTTCTAATGCTTCAAACCAAAGAGCTACATCCTGACTAAACTTATGTTCTACATTATACCTGAAGTCTTTATTAAAAAAAACTTTGTTAAAACATACTGCAGGGTGGGCAAAAATAGAAGCTTTATATATATATTTCTTCGCCTTTTGGGTATCAGCAGGGTAAAATCTGATCATATTTATATTTCCTCTTTCGTCAAATTCTTCAATCGCACCTCCACTAATAAGTATTTTAGGATTTTCTTTCATATAAGCTACTTGTTTAGAAACTCTATCTAAATAACATATATCATCACTATCCATTCTAAAAATTAAATCTTCATTTTCTAATTCCTCAATAAGCTTATTTAATGTGAATCCTAAGCCTTTATTTTCTTCATTCCTGATTATTTTAAAAAACAAACTTTCATTAAGCTCTATAAACTCTTGAATTTCAACCGGTATAGGGCCATCTACACCTAAATAAATATTTATTTTATCAAAGCCATAATTCTGGTTTACAATAGAGCTTATCGCTTTCTCAAAAAAAGATAACTTATCTTTTTTATAAACAGTTATTATAAAAGCAACTTCCATTATCTAATCCTTGATGCTTTATCAATTCTACCATACCTTTTTAATAAACCGTCCTTAACTCCTAACAACATATATTTAACACGCTTTATTCCATCATCAAAGATAAATGGATACAATAGTATTTTAAGAAAAAGTTTTACAAGGTTCGATAATTTCCAGTAAATAGGAACATATCCTCTCCATAACAATAAGAATAAGTTTCTAATATGATAATAATGTCTTATTGGCGATGGTATTCTTACATCTATTTTCCCCATAATCTTCTTTTTTCCATTACCTACTCTATGTTCTAGAGAAACTTCTTTCATCCTTATTGTTAAAAAACCACTTTTTTTCAACCTCCAACAATATTCAAAATCTACCGCATCTATAAACAGTGCGTCTTCCATACCTCCTACCTTATCATAAGCTTTTTTAGGTATCAAACTTGAAGAGCTTAAAGTGTGATTTACTTTTATAAATTTATCGAGTAATAGCTCTCCTTTTATCAATCTTGCTTTCTCAGTTTCTTTTGTAAATTTATCATGTACTACATGTGGACCTATAACACCTATATTAAAACCTTTTTTTGTTAACTCATTATAACCATTTACCAACTTTAAAACAGTTCCTTCTTTTAAAATACTGTCTTGATCCATTTGTAATATAAAATCAGCTCCATTATCAAAAGCCCACTGCATCCCTATACTCTGGGCTTTTGCTATGCCTAAATTTTCTTTAAAATTAAAAATCTTTACACAATCGTTTCTGTAAACTACATCTTCTTTTGAATTATTACATATAACAACAATATCCGTTTGCTCAAGTAAACGTTCTATCGCTTTTTCTAACTCTCCTAATTCTGGCTCATAAGCTACTAAAATTGAATATACTTTTTTCATTCAAATTAATCTTATTCATAAACCCTTTCTTTAAACATCTGGTATTTATACTCTTCAGAAAAAACAGTTTGATATTTAAAGTATTCTTGGTTTATATCTTTCATATATAATAGCGCCAAAAATACAACAGTTGGTAAAACTACTATTACTTTATTTCCTTTATTTTTAAATCCTTTCTCAATTAATTTTGGGAAAGAGTATATGGTTATTGACAAAAAATAGTCCGCAACTCTTTCTATGTTTAGGTTTCCAACCCCTATAATATATAAAAATAACCCCATTGACAACAACGTTTTTAACTTATCATCTATAGGAGCTAATAATATATTAAGTAATATGAATAAAGTTTTACCTAAAAAACCTAAGCTTGTGGACATCTCTTCTACTTGACCATAATACCTAGATTCTCTATATATTTCATTATAATAAGGGATATTATCATAAATAAAATTAATAGCAGAATTCCATAATCCTAAAAAATAACAGCCAATGAAAATAAAATATAGAAGCACTATTGTACTTTTAGACATGTTTATTTTAGCTAGGTAATAAAAGGGGAGTATTATTATTGCAGAAATATGAAATAATGAAGCTAATATTACTTTTATTATAAATTTTTTTCTATTTTCTCGTTCAATATCATCAAAGGAATATATTATTATAGCTAATGCAGCTAATTGTCTTATTCTATCTAAAATATCAAAGTATACCCCGAAAGTTACTAATGTAAAAAAACCAAAGAGTAAAGCATCTTTTTTCTTAAGGAAACGAATTATTAAAATGACCGTAAAAATATAATAGACACCAATAACTCCTATATACCCATTTTCAAAAGAAGAAAATAAATTTGTTAATAATTTAAAGATAAAATAATCAGGAGTAGTAAAAACATCATAATCCCTTATTCCATAAAATCGTTCAGAATAATTATAATAATCGTTTCCAACATCAAACCTTAAGCATCCAAAAAGAATAACATTAAGACAAAATAACACAAAAAACACCTTTTTAAATCTTTCGCTAAACATTCCGCTTTGAGAAGCTTTAATTAGAATAAGATTAAAAACTAAAAAAAATATGTATATTATTTCATTCATTTATTAGAATTTGTTACATAAATAGTATAATATCTTTCTTATTCTAAACTTGATTGATTTAAAAACCTTTATAGACTCAATAAATGACTCTCTATTTTTATGTGGTAAATATGTAAAATATTCATTTAAAACTCTAGTATTTTCTTTAATGTAATTAAACTTTAAATTGTTTTTCCAAAGAGAATACCCTAAACTCAACTGATCTCTTTGAGTCTCGTTTTTTAATTCTTCATACCAAAACTCCATAAGTTTAGCTATATGGCTGGTATTATGTTTTCTTAATAATACATTATTTTCTCCCAAGCCAAACTTTTTGGGAAAACCTTCTTTTTTATATCTTTTTATCTGTTTGACTGTTTTTAGCAATTGAGATTTTCCTAGAGCTGTACATGTTTTCGCTTCTAAGTACAGACAATCCCTATGTGAATGTTTAGGCATAAGAAAATCTTCACTCTTCAGATAGTTCTTTACTAGATTGTATGGGTTTTTTTTTAAAATAATATTTGCATCTATGTACAAGCTTTCTTCATACATTGATAGAAATCTATGGGGTAACAACTTATACATTCTATTTGCCATTGACGCACTTTGAATTCCTTTGTCAACGTGTATAATCTTCCAAACCTGAGAGGTTATTTTTTTTTGATCCGTAAAACATATAAAATCGCACTCCTCATAAGCTTCTTGAGGATCAATTAAATCATCATAACTACCAAAAAGGGCTGTGTAAATAACAAGCTTAGCCATTTAAAATCTTATCAATTTCATAGTCATTAATATCTTTAGATTTACAAAACGAATAAAAGTTCATTAATTCAAGCATGCCTCTCACTTTTACTTGTTTACTAACAAATTTATTTTCTAAAATTTTATTACTAAGATCTTCAGGCAACACATTATCTACTATGGTGCTTTTGAAGTCTTTTAAGTCTAAATCAAAATATAAGTCTACTCCTCTTTTTTCTTGACTCCAACCTAGTCTTTCACTAAGTAGTATTCTTAACCCTATTTTATTAATTCCCTTTTTATAGTTATATTTAAATTTTTTAGGTAAATTAAAACAATAATTGGCTAAATCTTTATCTAGCCAAGGAAAATAACATGTAGTTTTTAACTTTCTTGTTGAGTATATCGTTTTTCCCATCATACATTGATGATCATGAAATTTACCTCTAGAAAATGCTCTAAAGCTTAAGTACTTTTTTTCTTTCATTCCTTTTTCTATTTTTTTAAAAAAGATATTCAAATCATAACTCTTAGGAATTTTAAAAAAGGTAGCTAACGAAGATAAGTCTCCATGTGATTCTGCCGGTGAGCGAAAATACCATCTTATCTTGTAAAACTTTTGAGGTAGTAACTTCCATATCCCATACATTGATAATTTGTATGATTTATATTGACTCTTAGAAAAAAAATACCCAAAATATTCGTCATTACCTAAACCATCAAAAAACTGACAATTTTCTGGTTTAAGGTTAGATAACTTAAAAAAACGTTTAATTCCGAATAAAAAAAACATATACCCTTGATCCAGAACGGGGGTTTCCATACTATTAAAAGATTCTTTGAAAAAATTCACATTAAATTCATCTATAATCTCATTTACAGTAACAAAATATGGTTCGTGTCCTAATTCTAATGATACTTTATTTATATACTCTTTAAGTCTATCATCATTTTTTCTTAATAAAGTTAACGTTTTACATTTAATCCCTATGTTTGAAAAGGCTAATGCTATAGATAAAGAATCCTTACCATCACTCAATAATAAAACTGGTTTCTTTGAATTATCTAACACTTTAGTTAGTGATTTAGAAATTTTTTCCAAAAGACATTTTGTTGAAAAAACAGAGTTGTTTTTATATTTTGAGAGGTTGTATTCGTAATTTTCGAACTCTTCTAATCCTTTATTTGAAATTTCAATATCTCTTTCAAGGTTAACAAACGTTTTAGGGCAAATCATATGTTTAGCATAAGTAGACAGTACCCTTATATTAATGTTTTTATTTACTATCATTTATATCATCTAAGACAACTATTATTATTTTTATCTATTATATCTTTCGTTATTATGTGGCAACTTTAATAAATCACCAAATTCTAAATCTTTCTTCTCAGGAATAAACTTTTCAAAACCTGATCCGGGATGAAAAGTAATTTCACCAAAATAAATTTCATTTTCAAACTCATAAAAGTCAACCCTGGCTAAAATAAACTTAGAACTTATTTTTTTTGCTAGCTTTAACAAAAGCTCAAGTTTAGTAGGCCTTTTAATATATGTTTCACTAGGATATCGTAAACCAAAATCTAATAAATCCCAGTTTGTATTAAACAAACTTCTACTATGGTTAGTTTCCCTATCAATATCAACTTGTATAAACTTAACTTCACTATTAAAACAATGAAATTTTAAATCTTGCGGTACTTTACCTGAAGCTGTTAAAAGTAATTTTTCTACAAGTATATAAGGTTTTATATTTTTATACTGCCACTCTCTATTTTCTTTATAATAACTTCTATTTAACGCTTTTTTTAATTTTGATCTAATTACTTTCCAGTTTTCCTTTTCTTTATCTCTTATTATAAAATAAGTCCCACTGTCATGATTTGTTTTTATAATAATTGGGTAATCAGGTAGGTTTTCTGGCACAATTTCTTCTACATTCTCTGTAGAGAAGACCAACGGTATTAAATATTCTTCTCCTATAACTTCTTTTATGTATTCTCGTACTTTTAATTTATCAGCACATAATGTATGTAAAGAAGTTCTATCATATAACTTTAACCATTGAATTTTTTCATTATACGTCTTTACATTTTTTAAATTTAGTTTCTTTTTAAAATTTAAGTAATATTTAAGTTCAATTAATTTTTTATCGGATAAAAAACTAAGCAAAAAATTACCTAAAAGTCTCCTTAATCTTTTCATTAAATTAACTTCTGATTTTTACACATATAATACCTATACAATAATTCCACTATATAAACCATCAAATTTATAATGGCAAACACCTTTATACTATTAAGTTGGTTTGATACTTTAAGGACACCTATAATTGTTAAATAAAACAATACAGTTAAAATCATACCTTTTAAAAGAAACCTACTTTTGTTAAATATCACTAAACAATTTCTTCCTAAAGCAAGTGATATTGTAAAAGGCAGTGCCGATAAAACCAATATCTTAATTATAGGAACAGTTTCTAACAAATCTTTACTATAAATAGACATAAAGTCACTAATAAAAATAAAAATAAGGACAACTAAAAATAATACTACGCAAAAAGTTAATTTTATTATTTTCTTTAAATAACTGATGTTTTTTTCTTTAGCCATTTTAGGATAAATTGCTGTATTTATAATATTAATTGGCATTAGTATCAAATTTAAAAATTTAGTTCCTGTTTCATAGATTGATACTGCTGAAACACCTAAAGTAAAGTTTATAAAAATAATATTTGATTTATCTTTAATTGAAATTATTATATCCGAAAGAAAAAGAGGATATGCTTCTTTCAATATTTTTTTTACATCTATTAAACTTACTTTAATCAACTTCACTTTTTCATTAAAAAATAATATCAATAGAGAAAATCCTCCTCCCAATACATTCCCCATACCTAAAATTAAAGGAACTAGCAAATAATCTTCTTTTTCTTTAATAACTAAAAAAATTAGTACTAAAAAAAAGGTCTTTATTATTAAATTAGTTATTGTAACATACTTAAGTTTTTCTACCCCTTGAAAAAACCATTGGGGGAATAACAACTCATTGAATGATATTAAAACTGCTAAAGAGTAAAGAATGATACTATCATAACTCATCTGAAGAAAGCTTAGCGTTGATATTAATAGTATATATATAAATACTGTTATTGTAAATTTAATATATGTTATTATAGAAAATATTCTGTTTTTATTTCTAATACTTGTTGAATATAACGCTATTTCTCTTGCACCTACTAGGTTCAACCCAAATCTTATAAGTGTTGAAAAATAGAAAGCTACTGTTTGTACTAGTACAATTTTACCATAATTCTGTAAACCTAAGACTTTAATTAAATATGGTAACGTTATAAACGGAACCAACATATTAAACAATTGTACTAAACCTAAATATGAAAAATTTTCAAGTACTTGTCTTTGAGACTTTACTATCTCTTTTACTCTAATCAATTTCTTCTTTTATTAGTTTAAGGAAATCTTTGTAGTAAATTCTAAGCCCTCCCACTATTAGACCTAAAAAAGCATAAATTAAAACAATCTTTAACCTGTTAGGCTTGCTTTTATTTATAGGTATCATTACTGGTTCAATTACTGTAAAAATGGGGGTATCCTGTTTTACTATAATTTCCTGGTTTTCAACCTGAACAGCTAATTCGCTTAATACTTTCTCAGCCACTGAGGTTTCAGAAGTATATCTTTTTAATAATACTTTTGACCTTTCAGTCATGAAACCTCTATTTTTATCTTGAAAAGATACTAACCTGTATTGCTTTTTTTCAAAGTCCTCTTTTTTTTCGTTATATCTTTTTGTTAAAAAATTTAATTTTTCCTTAGCTTTTTTTGATTCAAACTCTATGACTTTTTCTTGTAATAATTCTTGTAATTTAATCGTCATTTCCGCAGAAGATTCAGCTTCTGGCATTGAAAAACTTAATTCTAAAGTATTGTTCTTTATATTATAATTCAAAAAAGTTCTTTCTTCTATTATTTTACATAAATTATATTCTTCCTTAGTTAATTTGAAAGTCTGTTTTGTCTTGACACCTTCTTTAGGTTTGGTAAAGGCTGCCTTAATAACATTAGGTAAACCTATTGTATATTTTTTTACTTTATCTAATATACCTTCTTTTTTATGATTTAAATAATATTCTTTAAATGTAGTTTTTTTATTAAGCTTAGAAACAGTTATAATAGTATTCATAAGCTCTAACTTAAAAGGAATACTATTTACTATCTTGCTATATACTTTTGGAGATATACTCTTAGAGTTATTTTGATTAATATTAACTCCTGCTAAAGCAGCTAAACCACCTAAGCTACCTCCTAAATTACCTTCTGTTTTTTCTGGTATAACAACTGCTTTGGAGCTATATTCTACGGGGGACATAACAGCCACAATTATTCCTAAAATAACAAAAACAATAACCGTTTTAAATATTCTTTTTCGATTAAACCATATCTTTTTTACTACATTAACAATATCTATTTCTCCTTTTACTTTATCCATTTGTTATCAGTTTTATTTAAATAAAGTATATTATTTCTCCGTTAACGTTTTTACTAGTACACCTAAAGTTGCTAGCCCTGTTGTGATAGCTATTACTTGTTGCGTTGTTACTTTATTTGTTACCTCTGGTTTTTTTGGTACTAAAATAACTGCACCTGGTTTTACATCTGGGTATGATTTAAAAAACAAAAACTTTTTTGTTGTTCTAATATCTCCATTTGCATACACTATATATGCTCTACTCTTTTT
>JBLWYD010000075.1:0-13152 GCA_048267165.1 Bacteroidota bacterium | reverse complement strand
TTCTTTAGCAGTTATAAATAAAGGACAAGAAGTTTATTACAATGCGTTTGGAGAAAAATCTCTTGAGGAAAAAGGAGAAAAAATAAATAAAGAAACAATTTTTGAAGCGTGTTCATTATCTAAGAGTTTCACAGTTTATGCAGCCTATAGAATGGTTGATTTAGGATTGTTAACTTTAGATAAGCCATTGTATGAATATTATAAATACAAACCTTTAGAACATGATGAACGTTATAAAAAGATAACGGCAAGAATGGTTTTAAGTCATAATTCAGGAATAGAAAATCATCAAGGAAAAAATGACCCAGAGGTATTAGAAATTGTAGCTAACCCTGGTGAAAAATTTGTGTACTCAGGAGAAGGATATACATTTCTAGCAAATGTAATTAAAGAACTTGTTGAAGAAGAGTCAATAGAAGATCTCATGAAAAACTATGTGTATAAGCCATTAGGACTTAAAAGGACTTATACAACCGCAGTTGGAGATGGAAATGTAAATTATACAAAGCCGCATAATGTATTTGGAGAGGTTATAAATAAAGGAAGAAATAAAAAACCAGATTTAGCAGGAAGAATTCATTCAAATGCTCATGATTATGGAACGTTAATGAGTCAGTTGTTTGTGAAAAAAAATTTAACAAAAGAACGCTTGTTAAGCCCAACTACTAGAATGAGAAATGATCGAGAGCTGTTTTATGGACCAGGATTCGAAATTTTATATACGAGTAACGATACATTATTAATTCAAGGGGGAAATAACAATGGGTTTAAAGGATTAGCATGTTATTCACTAAATAAAGATTGTGGTTTTGTCTTTTTTGCGAATTCAGATAGAGCGGAAATGTTAGGAGTAGCAATTAATGAATTAACTATTAAAAGTCAAATTTCTGAGTACTATAAAGGAATAGTGTATACAAATCAAAGTCCTAATAAAGCAAATGAGATTTTTAGTTTGTACAGAACAAAAGGAGCAAAAGAAACCAAGAAAAAATTAGCTAAAATTTTTAATGATAAAGAAAAGGTATTTACTTCCAATGATATTATTGACTTAGTATATTATTTAAAAGATAGAGAGTATGAAATAGCCAAGTATATAGCAGATAAATATACGACTACATATCCAGACCCTAATCTTGATTTTTTGTATTCACGCTGGTTAACTAAATAATGATTGAGGAACAAGTAATTGGGATTGTTGGAGGAATGGGACCAGAATCTGGTATAATGTTATGTAACTATATTAATAGCTTGACTCCAGTAACGAAAGATCAAGAACATCTTTCTATGGTATTGATGTCATTCCCAAAACACATAGTTGATAGAACAGCTTTTCTAGATGGGAAAACAAGGATAAATCCAGCATTTCAGATATCTAAAGTTATTAAAAAACTAGAAAGCGCAGGGGCTACAATTATCGGTATAGCATGTAATACAGCTCATTCGAGTATAATATTCAATGAAATTAAAAAAGATTTAAAGAAAAGAGGAAGTACATTAAAGCTATTACACATGCCACAGATTACTTGTGATATTTTAGGTAAAACATATCCTAAAGTTAAAAGAGTAGGTGTAATTTCAACAAACGGAACTTATAAATCAAAGATTTATGAAAGTACTTTAAAAGAAAGAGGCTACGAAGTTATTCTACCAAATTTTGAATTCCAAAATGATGTCATTCATAAAATGATATATGACGCAGATTTTGGAATAAAGGCTAGCCCTAATATCAGAACAAAGGAAGTAAAACAATTAAAAAACAAAACATTAGATTTTTTTTATAAAAATAATGTTGAGGCAATTATTCTTGGTTGTACTGAATTATCTCTAGTGTTTTCTGAAAATCCCTCAGAAATTAAAGTTATAGATTCAACAATGTCATTGGCGAGAGCTTTAGTACAAGAAGCTTCCGTTGTTAATACAAAAAATAATGAAGTAAGAACATTATACACATTGTAATTAATTCCTAACCATAATATAAAAACGAGAAAAAATGATGAGCTCTAGAATAGGAACTTTTTATCCATTATTAAAGAATTACACTGATGTTAATGGGTATGATAATGTAATTAAAACTGTACAGAAAGCAGACAGCAATGAATTAGATTTTTTTTGGACAGTAGATATTGAAACAGATGCGATGAACTCCTCTAATGGTAATCCGTCTGTTATAAATTCAGCATTATCTATGATTACTTCTAAAATAGGTTTGAGAGGAGAAAGTTCTATTATAGGGAATCAAGACCCTTTAAGAATTACAGAAGAGTGGTCAGTAATCGATAATACTTCAAAAGGAAGAGTTGGTTTATCTATTGATTCATGTACTATTGATGAAGCAGAAAAAAGAATAGAAGAAAAGATTAAAGCTATTCGTACGCTGTGGCAAGGAGGGAGTGTTGTTCGGAAAAATGGAGCAGAAATAGATGTAGAGCTAAAAACATTTCCTAAACCAATTCAAAAAGAATTACCATTGTGGATTTCTATAAAAGAAAATAATGAAGTAATGTATAAAATGGCTGGAGCTATGAAAGCCAATATACTTGTTTATTGTTTAGAAGAAACCTTACAAGGCTTAGCAGAAAAAATAAATACCTATAGAAAAGCTTATGGGAATCAAGATCACACTCAGGGCATAGTTTCATTAATATTACCAGCTTATTTAATTGCTAAAGAAGAAAAATTAAAAGCTACTAAGAACGCAGAATTAATAACATACTTAGATTATGTTAAATCTTTTTATAAAACAGTTTGTAATATTGATTTAGAAAAAGAAAAAAAATATTTAACATATGTAAATTCACTAGTGGGAACAAAGAAGTCTAGCTCAGATTTTCTTAAACAAATAAGCTTGATTGGCGTAAATGAAATTGTAGGAATACTATCTCCAGAAGTCTCTCCTAATAAAACATTAGAACTACTCTCTTTTTTAAAAAAAAGTAAACACTCATAAGTTGGCACGAGCATAATTGATAGGGGCTACTCGCCTTATAATAGCTTACTGTGCGTAAAACTTTTTTATAATCTATAAAGCAAATTAATATGAAAACTAAACACAAAGATTATATAATCATTGGTGCAGGTCCGGCAGGATTGCAATTAGGGTATTTTTTTCAAAAATATAACCTAGATTTTTTAATAGTAGAAAAAAATAACGTTGCAGGGTCTTATTTTAAAGATTACCCTAGACATAGAACATTAATTTCTATAAACAAAGTTCATACAGGTTTTGAAGATAAAAATTTGGACTTAAGATTTGATTGGAACTCGTTACTATGTGATAAAGATGAATTATTATTCAAAGAGTATAGTAAAGAGTATTTTCCAAATGCAAATTTATTTGTCGATTACCTCAACGATTTTGCGAAAGCATATTCATTACCAATTGATTATGGAGTAGAGATTCAAAATATTAAAAAAGAGGAGGTATTTACCTTAACTACATCAACAGGAGAGGTGTACACATGTAATTATTTAGTCGTCGCTACAGGGTGGGTAAAACCATACATTCCAGAGATTCCAGGGATAAATCATGGAGAACACTATATGACCATGTCTCTAGACAAGAAAGCGTATGAAAATAAAAAAGTTTTAATCATAGGAAAAGGCAATTCTGCTTTTGAAACAGCAGATGATTTAATAGCAACGACTGCTACTACCCATGTGTGTAGCGAAAATAGTTTGGTAATGGCTTGGAACTCTCATTATGTAGGTAATTTAAGAGCTGTTAACAACAATTTCTTAGATACTTATCAATTAAAAGCTCAAAATGCTGTATTAGATGCAAGTATTAATAAAATAATAAAAGAAGGAAATCAATACAAGGTAAGCATTACTTACAATAATAATGCATCTGAAGTAGAAGAGTTAGTATATGATTCTATTATCCTTTGTACAGGATTTAGGTTTGATGACTCTATTTTTGATGAAAGTTGTAAACCTGAATTAACAATTAAAAATCGTTTTCCTAACCAAGAAAGCGATTACCAGTCTACCAATATAGAGGGACTGTATTATGCAGGAACAATTACACATATGCGAGATTATAAAAAACAAGCTTCGGGGTTTGTGCATGGGTTTAGGTATAATGCAGCCTGTTTAGCTAGGATACTAGCCCATAAGAATCATGATACTTCTTTATTATCATCAGAAATTGAATGGAATGTTGATGTAATTGGAGATGAAATAATAGATCGTATCAATTCTAATTCTTCGTTATGGAATCAATACGGATATCTTGGGGATTTAATTTTAATTAAAGATGATAAGTTGCTTTATTATAATAGTTTACCTGTGGATTATGTTAAGGAGAAGTTTGTAAAAGATACGGATGACTACTTTATTTTAACTATGGAGTTTGGGAAAAAAATTGAAACAGGCGAACATACTTCAGTAAATCGTGTACATCGAAACGATTATGAAAATGCTCAAAACAGTGCTTTTATTCATCCAATAGTTCGTTACTACAAAGGAGATGAACTAATGGAAGAGTTTCATATTATAGAAGACTTAGAAGCGGTTTGGAAAGAATCAATTCATATAGACCCCCTTAAAAAATTCATTAAAAAAGTAAAGCAGAAACTTTCAGTTGTTCCTGTTTAAGTAGTTATCTAAAAGCTCTTCCTAATAGTAAAATAATAAGTTATTGATTCATAGCGATTTCATCTAAGTACTATGAATTATCTACATAACCCAACCCAAAGTTTAAAAAAACGATAATGGAACAGAAACTAAACAAAGCTAATATTCAAGATATTGTAGCGCTTAATAATACTCAAAAAGGAATATTAATTGAGTGGATTAAAGGTGCCAAAGATTTATATACAGTTCAAATTTCATTTTCAATCAAAGGCACCCTTGATGAACCTTTATTTAAAGAAGCAACAAATTTAGTTCAATTAAATAATGATGCTTTACGGTCTGTTTTTCGCTGGGAAGGGATAAGTAATCCAATACAAGTTATTTTAAAAGAAACAACTTCTCCTTATAGGTTTATAAACCTTTCTTCAGTGAATTCAATAGAGAAAGAAAATAAACTTAATACACTTATTAATGAAGACCGTAAGATTGGATTTAACCTTGTGGAGCTTCCCTTGAGAATAGCTTTGATAAAGAAAAGTACAGATGAATATGTACTTACAATTTCACATCATCATGTTCTTTACGATGGATGGAGTACAGGAGTAATATTAAAAGAACTTTTTGAAACCTATAATTCTTTAAAGGAGGGGGAAATACCCCATTTTGCTGCAAAACCAGATTTAAAAAAGGTATATAAAAAAACAGAAATAACGCAGTTAAAAGAAGAAAAGAAAACCTTCTGGAAATCTTATTTACAAGACTATACTATTTGTGAGCTGTTTAAAATCAAAGAGAAAAGAAAAGTAACCAATAGAAGCAAATTTATAATTAAAGCTGATTTAACACCTATTGATGATTTTGCTAATAAAAACCAAGTAACCAAAGCAGCAGTAATTTATGCTGCTTATGGATTATTGCTTCAAAAATATTCAGGAACTAAAGATGTAATCTTTGGAAGATCTCAATCTAACCGTCCTCCTTCGTTAAGAGGAATAGAACATGTTATAGGTAATTTAATTAATGTTTTACCGATACGTATAAAAAGCAATGGGACAACATCTTTGCTAGAATTAGTTAAAGATACACATAGAGGGCTTATAGAAAATGATAAGCAGTTTGAAGGAACAGCATATTCTGAAATAAAGGAAATAGTTGGGCTAAAATCATATGAAGGGTTATTTGATTCTGTAATTGCAATTGAAAACTATCCATTAGATCATAATGTTTTAGGGAAAAACAAACAATTCTCATTACACTTAAAGTCTACATATGAGAACAATAGTATTCCTTTAACGATAACAGTGTTTTTTAATGAAAATTTAGAAATTGAATTTGATTATGATGAACATTATGGAACCAAAAATCAAATTCAAACTATTGCAGAACATTATAAAGGCTTACTTAATGCAATAATCACAGATTCCTCTAAAAATTCAGAGGAAGTTTCTTTAATGTCTGAAGAAAACTATAAAGAGTTATTAGTCGATTTTAATAATACGTTAGTTGATTTATCAGATACTGAAACAGTTGTATCTCTTTTCGAAAAACAAAGAAAAGCGACTCCTAATGCTATTGCAATTAGAGATGGAGAACTCCTAATGACATATAATGAGTTAGGGATGATTTCAAATCAAATTGCAAACTACCTATCTATTAAGAAAGAAGTAACATCAGGTGACTTGGTAGGAGTGATGTTAGAGAGAGAACCAGTATTCATTCCTGTATTATTAGGTTTGTTAAAGTTAGGAGCTGGATATGTTCCTATTGATCCAAAATACCCAGCTGAACGAATTAACACAATTATAAAAAGTGCTCGTTTAGAAACTGTTATAACAAGAAAAGAATATGTGCCATTAGACATAGCCTTACCTAAAAGTGTACTAAATCTTAGTGAAGAATATCGTTTTATTCTTGAAGAAGAAAAAGAATATTTTTTTAATACTAAGCAATCTGAAATAGCCTATGTTATTTTTACTTCAGGTTCTACAGGGGTTCCAAAAGGTGTAGCTATAGGACACCGCTCTTTTTTAAATTATATTACTTGGGCTTCAAAGTATTATTTGAATGACCAAAAAGGGAACTTCCCCTTATATACTTCTATTTCTTTTGATTTAACTATTACGTCTATTTTCGTTCCTCTCATAAATGGAGGAGAAGTTGTTTTATATAAAGAAACAGATAATAGTTTATTAATAGAGCAAGTACTCTTAGATGATAAAGTAGATATAATCAAACTAACTCCTTCTCATTTACGAATTATTAATATAAGTGAGTCTTTAACAGAAAAGTTTATACATAGTAATGTAAAGAAGTTTATTGTAGGTGGTGAAGCTTTAGATTATTCATTAGCAAAATCTATTTCTGAAAAATATAAGGGAAGAATAGAAATATATAATGAATATGGTCCTACTGAAGCAACAGTAGGTTGTATGATTCATAAGTTTTCAGAAAAAGAAAAAAACGCTGCATCTGTTGCCATAGGAAACCCCATAGCTAATACTCAAATTTATTTATTAGATAAATTTTTAAAGCCAGTAGCCAAAGGAGCTAAAGGAGAAATATACATATCAGGAGAAGGGCTAGCTTTAAAATATCTTAACAGAGAAGACCTTACAAATCAAAGATTTATTTCCAACCCTTTTTCTGAGGGAAAATTAATGTATCGTACCGGAGATCTTGCTTGTTGGAAGAGTGATGGCACAATAGAATTCTTAGAGCGTATTGATGATCAAATAAAATTAAGAGGATATAGAATAGAGTTAGGAGAAATTGAAAATCAACTATCAACATTTGAAGCAATAAAAGACGTTGTAGTTGTTGAAGTTGTTTATGAAGAAGAAAAGCACATAGCGGCGTATTATGTTGGAGAAGAAAAGATAAATCAAAAAACACTTCGTTCCTTTCTTGCAGAAAGACTTCCGTCTTATATGATTCCAACATTCTATATTCATATAGATAGAATTCCTTTAACTCACAATGGAAAGCTAGATAAAAGATCATTACCAACCCCTGAAATAGAAACGAATACGCTTGTTATAAACGAAACATTAACTGAAATAGAACAAAAGATCATTGCTATTTGGTCTTCAATATTAAAAGTTGATGAAAAAAGAATCGGATTAAAATCAAATTTCTTTGAGTTAGGAGGACACTCATTAAATGCAATCAAGTTTGCCAATATTATATTTAAAGAATTTGAGATTAAGATAACAATTAAGGAAATTTTCGACAATCCTACGGTTAAAGAGTTGGCATCTCTAATACCAAATACAGAAACGACAGAATTTATTTCAATACCTAAGGCATCGTCAAAACCTTATTATGTATCTTCTTCTGCACAAACACGTTTGTATTTTCTCTATACAATGGATAAGAGTTCTACAGCATATAATATGCCCTATGCGGTTAAGATTAAAGGAAAAGTAAATAAAGAGCGATTCTCTAAAACATTTGAAGCGTTAATTAATAGACATGAAACGTTAAGAACTCAATTTGATATTATAGAAGGAAATGTTGTACAAATCATTTCAGATGAAATTAACTTTGAGTTACAATATACTAAAGTAGAGGATAACTTAGAATACTTGTGTAGTGAATTTGTACAGCCTTTTAACTTAAACGAAGGCCCTTTATTACGAGCAGGATTATTTGAAATAGATGCAGAAGAATTTATATTCATGGTTGACATGCATCATATTGTAAATGATGGCTTATCTCATGCTATATTTATAAAAGAATTTATTTCTTTATACAAAGAAGAAGTGCTTCCAAACTTAGAAGTACAATATAAAGATTATGCAGAATGGCAACAGCATGATGATTATAAAAAAATGATTGCTGAAGATAAAGCCTATTGGATGACTGAATTTAAAGAAGAAGTCGAGGCGTTAAATTTACCTACTGATTTTACAAGACCTTTAGTAAAAACATATCAAGGAGAAAACCTTAAGTTTAAAATTAATGAGTCTGAAGTTAGTAAACTAAATAAAATTGTAGAAGAAGAAGAAGTAACAATGTTCATGATATTGATGGCAGTATTTAATATTTTACTTAATAAATTAAGTAATCAAAAAGATATTGTAATCGGAACTCCTTCAGCCGGAAGACCACATGCAGAACTTGAAAATATTATAGGAATATTTTTAAATATGCTATCGGTTCGTTCTAAAATTAAGGAAGAAGCATCTTTTACAGAATTTTTAAATTCTGTAAAATCTACATTGTTAGCATGTTTTGAGCACCAAAAGTATCAGTATGAACAATTAATTGAAGAGTTAAATATAGAAAGAAACCCAAGTCATAACCCATTGTATGATGTTGCTTTTTTCTTTGAAAATTTCGATACAGAAGAGCTTAAAATCCCTGGTTTAATTTTAGAACCTTACACGTTTAATCATAAAGCATCAAAATTTGATATAGTGCTTACTGCTGCTCAAGTAGAAGGAGAGATTGAATTGCAATTTGATTATGATGCTGCTTTATTTAAGAAAAAAACGATTAAGCGTTTTGCGTATTATTTTAAAAGAATAATTAGTGAAGTAACAAACAATCCAGATATTCAGTTGTTTAACGTTGATGTTTTGTCAAATCAAGAGAAAAATCAATTGTTAAACGAGTTTAATACCACTAAAAAAGAAATCCCTGAACTTACAATTGTAGAATTGTTTGCAGCACAAGCTAAGAAAACACCTTATCAAACAGCGATTGTTTTTGAAAGAAGAGAATTTTCATACAAAGAGGTAGATGAGTTGTCTAATGGTTTTGCTAATTATCTAATAGAAAGTTATAAGGTTAAAAATGGAGATATAGTAGGACTTATGACTAATAGGTCTGAATTTACCATAATAACTATTTTAGGAATTTTAAAAGCTGGTGGTGCGTATTTGCCTATAGATCCATCATATCCACAGGAAAGAAAAGAATATATTCTTAAAGATAGCAAGGCAAAACTACTAATTACGGATCAAGATTTTAATTATAACGGTGCGTTAATAGCACTTAATACTAAAAACTGGCAACGAGCAGAAAACCTTATAAAACCCAACACAAATACTGTTCTTGATTTGTGTTATATGATTTATACTTCTGGTTCTACAGGAAATCCAAAAGGGGTGATGATTTCACATCAAAACCTTGTCAACTTCTTTGTAGGGATGGATGAAAAGTTACCGATATCAACAGAAGAAAGAATGCTAGCAATGACCAGTATATCTTTTGATATTTCAATTTTAGAGCTTTTATGGACCTTATGTAGAGGAGTTGAAGTTACAATTCACCCTTCAGGTGCTTCTCATAACGAGTTAGATCGTTATGTAGAAAACGAGGTGAGTACTATGGATTTTGGTCTCTTCTTTTTTGCTAGTTATAACCATGGGGTTGAAGATGGAAAATATAATTTATTCTTAGAAACAGTTAATTATGCTGATCAGAATGGCTTTAATGCAATTTGGACACCAGAAAGACACTTTCATGAATTTGGAGGGTTGTTTCCAAATCCTTCTGTAACCAGTGCAATGTTATCAACAGTTACAGAAAATGTTGAATTAAGAAGTGGAAGTGTTGTTGTACCTCTTCATTCACCTGAAAGTATCGTAGAGGAATGGGATATTGTAGATCAAATTTCAGGAGGACGAATAGGCTTATCGTTTGCTCCTGGGTGGAATCATGATGATTTTTCATTATCTCAATATAGCTATGCAGATAGGCACAAAATAACGCATGAGAATATCAATAAAATAAAAGAGTTATGGAAAAAACGTAAAGAAGCCCAGAATAAGACTAATAAAGAACTCTCTATTTGGTTAACAACAGCGGGAAATGAAGCTTCTTTTAGATCTGCAGGACAAATGGGGGCTAACTTATTAACACATCTTTTAGGACAAGACATTGAAGAATTAAGTAAAAAAATACGTGTTTACAGACAAGCAAGAAAGGAAGCTGGATATGAAGGAGAAGGAAAAGTAGCAGTGATGTTACATACCTACGTAGGAAAAACTATGGAGGAAGTTGAAGATGTTGTAGAAAAGCCTTTTAAAGAATACTTAAGAACCGCTATTGGAGTTAGTAAAATTGTATACCAGGAAGCTGGATATATAGAAGGTGAATTAACCAAAGAACTTGAAGATAAAATACTCCAAAATGCTGTTAAACGCTATTATAAAACAAGTTCTTTAATTGGTACGAAAAGTACAGCAATAAACATGGTTCTAAAGCTATCGGCAGCTGGCGTAGATGAAATAGGGTGTTTGATAGATTTTGGCGTAGAACAAAAGAAAATACTTGAAGGTCTTGAATACTTAAAAGAGCTTAAAGATGTATTTTCTATACAAAAGAATAATTTAATAAAACCGATATCTGCATTTCAGGCTACACCTTCATATTTAAAGCTGTTAGAAAGTGATAAAGAATCAGAAAAATTCTTAAAATCACTTAAAACTATTTTGGTTGGAGGAGAATCTGTACCAGCTACATTAATTCATAGCTTAAGAAAGAAAACTGAGGCTGAGGTGTACAATATGTACGGTCCTACTGAAACAACAATTTGGTCAAGTGTAAAACATTTTGAAAAGAATTTAACAAAAGTTACAATAGGAAACCCTATTGCTAATACGCAACTATATGTGCTTGATGATAATTTGAAATTATTACCTCAAGGAGTAATAGGAAATCTTTATATAGGAGGAAAAGGAGTTGCTAAAGGCTATTGGAATCGTGAGGAGTTAACTAAAGAAAGGTTTATTAGTAACCCTTTCAAACCGGAAGAGAGAATATATTTTACTGGAGATTTAGCAAAATGGTTACCTAATGGAGAAATGGAATTGTTAGGTAGGGTTGATGATCAAGTTAAAATTCGTGGGTTTAGAATTGAGTTGGGTGAAATAGAAAGCTTATTAAATGAAAATGAGTTCGTAAAAGAGGCGGTTGTTGTTGCTAAAGAATGTGAAGGAGAAAAACATTTAGTAGGATATTGTGTACTCCATAAAAATATAGGTTCTCTTAAACTCAGAGAGTATCTTTCAGATAGGCTACCAAGTTTTATGGTACCAACATTTTTTACGATTTTAGATAAAATGCCATTAACTCCTAATGGTAAAGTTGATAAGAAGAAACTGCCTGAACCAACAATAGAGACTGGTGAAAATTATATTGCACCTACTACAAAAGAAGAAAAAATATTAATCAATGTTTGGTCTGAAGTTTTAGGGGTAAATTCTATTGGAGTAATGGATAATTTCTTTTCAGTAGGAGGAGATTCAATAAAATCTATCCAAATAAGTTCTCGAATGCGTAATCTTGGATACGAAGTTTCGGTAAAAGATATTTTCACAAGTCAAACAATTAAAGAATTAAGTTTAAAGTTAAAGAAAATCGAAACAGCTTCAATACAGAAACTTGTTACAGGAGCACAAGAATTATCTCCAATACAAAGATGGTTTTTCGATCATTCTACCATTCATCCTCATCATTATAACCAAGGGGTATTACTTAATTTCCATAAAAAAGTTTCCAAAGAAGAAATAACTAAAGTTTTTACAAAACTTCAAGAGCACCACGATGCTTTACGTTTAATTTTTAAGAAAAATAAGGAGCAATTAAAAGCGGTTAATAGAGGAGTAGATTTACCTTTAGGGCTTAGAGAGTTTGACCTTACAGAAGAAAAAAATAAGGAAGCAAAATTGATAGAAATAGCAGAGGGAATTCAGTCAGGCATTAACCTTGAAGAGGGACCTCTTATGCAATTGGCACTTTTTAATGATACAAAAACAAGTAAATTACTTATTGTTATTCATCATTTAGTAATTGATGGAGTTTCATGGCGAATTTTATTTGAAGATATAGAAACGTTATTTAAACAATTAAGTAATGAGCAAGGACTAGAATTACCTTTAAAAACAGATGCGTTTATATCCTGGTCAGATGCTATAAAGAAATATATGCAAAGCAGTCGTTTTGCAAAAGCTAAAACTTATTGGGAAGAAAAAGTAACCTGCTCTTATTCGAAAATACCTAAAGATTTTCCAAAAGGGAATCATAAAGTTCAAGAACAAAAAACAGTAAAGTTTAAGTTGTCTAAAGGTTTGACAGACAGTCTTCTAACTTCTGTTCATCAACCTTTTAATACTCAAATCAATGACGTTTTACTAACTGCGTTAATGCTAAGTGTAAAAGAGAAGTATGCAATTAACAATCTTAAAATAGATTTAGAGGGACATGGTAGAGAAGAAATTTTACCAAGTGTTAATATAAATAGAACAGTAGGGTGGTTTACGAGTATTTACCCATTATACTTAAGTAGTCAAAGTACAAACCTTACTGAAAACATTATTGAAACCAAAGAAAGTTTCCGTAAAATTCCAAACAACGGGTTTGATTACTTAATAGCTAAATATTTCAGATCAGAAAGTAATAAAGGGTTTAAAGATGAATCAGCTCAAGTTTTCTTTAATTATCTAGGGCAATTTGATGAAGATGTAAAAGATAAATCATTTGACGTTGCTATTGAAGGTATTGGAAATGTTATTTCTCCAGAAGAAACATTACATCACGATTGGGAAATTTTAGGATTAATAGCCGATG
>JBLWYD010000074.1:0-13316 GCA_048267165.1 Bacteroidota bacterium | reverse complement strand
AATAACTCAGCTTAAACAACTGATTGAACACATGATAGATAATAACAACTATCAAGTAAATGTATAATTAATAAACGCACCACAACGGTTCAAAAACTTCATAAAGCTAACGTTATGAGCCGAATAAGGGCCTCGTTCAACTCTATCGATTTATATTCAACTCTAGAACGATATATAAGGCAACACCCGATCGCCAGAGCCTTTGCCCGCAGCTGTAGGGATAGGTTATTTTCTTTAGCTTGAGCTAACAAGCATAGAGTAACCCGCTATAAGTGAAGATCCCTACATAGGTAAAAAAAATGGCTAGTGAATAACGACTAGCCATTAATACCATTAACTTTCTTTTCTAAAAGCAAACCTGACGAGCACCATGACGACACCAAGCACTACACCTAAGAACGCACCAATTAACACTATCAAGACGCGTTTAGGTTTGTCACGAGTAATAGGTTGTTCAATATTCTCTAAGAAGCGGAAGGTTTGAAAGTCCGCATCACGGTTAATTTCTAGATTATTGAGCATGTCCAACTTTGCTGCTATTTGTTGTAAACGAGGCTCTATAACACTTAAGTTCTTTACTGACTCTAATGCTTTAACTTTAGCCTCTAAACCTTTTGAGCCTAACTCTATAGCAAATAGTTCATTATCATTGCCCGATTGAATTGGCTTATCAACACCTGCCGCTATTGCTATACCCATTGCATATTTGGCTCGTTCAGTTTCAACTAATAACTGGTTTGCAGCTTGAGTTTCCAGAATCCTCTTTTGTTGAATCAGCTCGTTTCGTTTACTGCTAACCATTGCTTGTAAGTTGTTAAAGGCATCTTGATGAACTTTAGATTCGGTGAACAGGACATAAGCAGTAAGTAAATCAAAGCTACTTTCTTTTGTCGTGGTTTGAAAGCTAATAAAGTAAGGTGAGTTACGATCTTTGAAGTCTTCAATTGATACTGTGATTCTTTTAAACCACTTTGCATATAACGCGCCTTCAGCATCTTTCTCCATCTCAGAACCATTGACAAGCAGAGTGCTTTTAAACGCTTGAAATTCCGGGTTGTTATCTAAAAAAAAGCGCTTGTTGTTACTGGAGTTAAATGTGTTTATAAAACGTTTGAATAAAACCTCTGAATCAACAAGTTCATTTAACTCTTTACTGACTAAAACGGTACCATCATCTTGATAAACATTAAAAACTGGCTGAAACTGACGAACTTCTTGTTGGTAAGCCGCCATGTCTTGAGGTTGAGCTTCTGCGACTTTTGCAGTAGAAGACCACCACTCTTGAGCCAACAACGCAAAGCCAATACTGCTTGCTGTAAATAAAGCAGTAACTACTATTACTATTAGCTTACCTTCCCACAATAACTTAAGCAGATCTTTAAGATAAAACTCATTGTTTGGTATATACGTCGGTGGATTTTGTGGGGAATAAGGTCGTGATTGGATCTGCTGTTTCACTGTAAATCTCTCAAAACATCAAAGTTGATAGTATCAGAATGCTATCACACCGTCTGGTGTTAGTAATGTACGATTTATAAACTTTATGAAAGTGATCTTTCGAGAGTTGACCACTAGCTATATCTAGCCCCAAAAACTCTTTCAAATGGCCAATAAACGCTCAATAAGCATAAACCCAAAAGCCTCAGCACAGCTACGACGTACCTCTGCGATACTGAGAATTGTTAGTAGGTTTAGTGGTTTAGTCACATAGCTTGATTTTATCAGCAAAAAACGGCTTATATTAATGAATATCAACGAAACAGAGTTACAAGGGAAGATTTTAATCGGCAGATCACGGAGATGTTGTCTTGGCCTTTTATATCGAATGCAAATACATTAAAATTAATGTAAATATAAATTATTAGGCTCTATCGTGCTCATACCGTTCCTTGATCTCTCTTTCTTATTTTTCTTTTCTCTCGCGACTCTTTTTATTATGCGTAAATTTGCGAAGAAGATTGGTCTAGTTGATAAACCTAATGCTCGTAAGCACCACCATGGTTCTATACCACTAATTGGTGGTATTTCAATTTGTATCTCTATACTTTACTTCTTACTCAACAACCCAAACGTTTTACAAAACACGGAACTTTATGCTGTATGCATCTTACTTCTTGTTGGCGTAGGGGCATTAGATGACAAATTTGACTTAAGTTTCAAGTTACGCTTTGTCATTCAAGCCGCACTCTCTGTTGCTATGATGGTCATCGGCGGTATTGAGCTTAATACCATCGGGGATATATTCGGTTCTGGAGAAGTTGTCACTCTAGGTTGGTTTGGCTATTTAATCACAGTACTTGCGGTTGTGGGAGCTATAAATGCTTTTAATATGGTTGATGGTATTGATGGACTTTTAGGGGGACTATCTGTAGTTACATTTGGTGGGTTAGGCATTATGCTAAATTATGACGGGCAGTATAATTTAGCATATATCTGCCTGATGCTCGTAGTCGTTATTATCCCTTACATTCTACTCAACTTAGGGGCCTTTGGGCGTAAACGAAAGGTGTTTATGGGGGACGCTGGCAGCATGTTGATAGGGTTTACCGTTATTTGGTTGCTGTTACTTTCCAGTCAAAATGGCACAAAACCACCTCTACGCCCTGTGACTGCATTATGGCTTATTGCTGTACCCTTAATGGATATGGCTTCGATCATGATACGCCGTATTCGACGAGGTGATTCACCATTTAAACCTGACCGCGAACACTTACATCATATTTTTCAACGCCTTGGACTTAGCTCTACACAAACACTAGTCACCATTTGTACAATAGCCAGTTTATATGCTGGTGTTGGAATTTATGCGGAAATGGTAGGCGTTCCAGAGTACATTATGCTTTATAGCTTCTTAGTATGCTTTTGCATTTACCTTATGCTTTTGAGCTATGTGTGGAAAATTACGTCTTTTTTAAAAGATAAAGTGAAAAAAAATTAGGCCTATTCTGATATCTAAACGGTTCACCACATATACATTGCATAAGACATAGTTTTGCAGCGCAAGAAGTCCTTACAGGATTTAGGCGATAGAAGCGCATTGAAACCAATTGACAGTCCGAAGTCACCCACCACTACTTTGGGGTTAACTTTCACTTAATAACCAACCATACTGGCCCAAAGGCTGAGCAAGAATTTAAGACCGTTTTAAATTGCAGGCTGACCTCTAAGAGTTAGCCTGCCACTTAACAGAGAGATAGGCTTAAGCCCACATAGTAAGTACAACAAATTAGATTTTATTTGTTATGACTAAAGATAAATACTTAACAAGCTTTATCTGACGTTTGATCCTTGTTGGTTGACAAACTAGTCGATAAAACCATTCTAAGTTATATTTTTGAGCCCATTCTGGTGCTCGCTTTACTCTATCAGTAAACACATCATAAGTACCGCCAACTCCCATGTAAAAAGCGTCAGGGTAAACTTCACGGCACTTATTAATAAAATTTTCCTGCCTAGGTGACCCTAAAGCTACAGTCACAATTTTTGCTTGGCTCTGTTTGATTGTTTCGATGAGTTCCATATCATCCTTGAAGTAACCATCGCAAGAATCAACTACACTCACGTTCAATTCATTCTGTAACTTTTCGACCGTTTGTTGGTTTACTTCTGGCTTAGCACCGATGATAAAAACAGGTATGTTCAATAGTGCAGAACCTTTCATTAGCTCCAACCACAAATCACAGCCAGGTATCCTTGCACTAGGGCAATTTCGTTTAGACATAACTAAAGAGACACCGGCACCATCAGGATAACGAATTGTCGCTGACTCTAAAATATTCTTTACCTCTACGAACTCGTAACTAGAGACGATCTTCTCAGCGTTAACCGCAACAGCAAACCCACTAACAACATCTCCTTGATGTAGAATAGAGTTGACGGCATGTTCCATGCTGTCGTATGCAGAGATATCCAGCCCGCCAATTTTACATGTTTTGATCATTGTCATACTTCTTATCTGTTTCTTGGGCATTTCTGTATTTAATTATTTTGGCTGGAACGCCACCCACAATCGCGAACTCAGGGACGTCTTTTGTCACCAATGAGCAAGCTCCAACAATAGCACCCTTCCCGATAGTAACACCATGTTTTATAACAACATTCCGTCCTATCCAAACATCATCTTTAATCACTGGCGGTAACCCGAAAGTGTCTTCCTGATCAACCATTGGGATATCTAATCGATCATAACTATGTGTACTCGAAAGAATAGAAACGTTGGGTGCTATCATAACGTTACTCCCGATTGTTGCGCTCTGAATAAAAACATTCTCATTTATTCGAACGTTTTTACCAATCTTTAATGTAGATGCATCAGAAATATAGATTCGATTTTCTAATCGGTTTTTAGGGTGCCCACTAACGACTTTAAGTACTCGGCTCAAGTACCAACACCGAAGCTTACTAAACAGCGGTAAATATCTTGAATTCGGTAAGTTGTAGAAGAATAGGTAGTAAATAACTAGTTTGATCTTTTTCATAATTAATTACCGAGTTATATATCCATAATTTGAGATGCTTTAGTAATAAAGATAATGTTCCCATCTTCCTCATCTTGTTTCATCACATTGTTTTCAACCACATCAAGTACATAGGTTTTGCCTAGAAGCTCAAGAGCCTCAAAGTGACAAGAAGAGAATATTGAAAAGTGAGCTTTTGATGCACCCACTAAACTCAATGTATCTTGCCAACTATCGCGATCAATAACTTTGAACCTTGAATTGGCCACTTTCTCAGAGAGTCTGGTATGGTTTTGGTGTTCCCGAGGATGTGGTCGATAAACGACCGTGTAATCTGGGTATTTACTAATTAGCTCCTGAATGAAAATAGCGACCTCTGAGTAGCAGATACCTTGACCTGTAAAAATAAAGTATTTGTCGTTACCAACTAAAGAAAAAGCTTGTTTCTTTATTTCATCACACGTTTCCGGCAAAGCACCTTCAACTTCTATCGCCTCTTTGTCTACAAAGTTAGCTTTACGCATCTTCATTTGCCAAAAGTTGGAATAAAGCTTTAAACGTTTAGGTAGTAAACTACTACGCCACAATTTCACTCCCGAATAACAGTATGAGGAGTGGTAAGGAGCTAGCAAGCCGTGCTGATACTCTAATGTCGTAATACCAAGATCATTAGCAGCACTCACAATCGCAGGCTTGGTGTACGCAGAGATGATTTCAACATTCTGTACATCTAGCCATTTAAGTAAGAGTTTATAGGCTACTTTCTTACATTCGTGATCAACTAAGATTGCTTGTATTTTTTGCTTTGATACACCGTACTCTTGGTTTAGTAATTCAATGAAACCATCAGATAGCACTGGTACTCTAGCATCACTACTTAAACGTTTTATAAATAGGCATAACAGCTTTACGATCAAACTTTCAAAAATCACGCCATGTTTGAGGCACGTTAGTACTTTCACCCCTTCAAAATTTGAACAATGATAGAGTGGGATCATGCCGGTCTGTTGTTCTTCAGAGACAAACTCATCGTGAACGACACCTTCATTAACAGATACTCGAGAAAATGCGCCAAAATAAGCCGTATCTTTCTTGTTAAATCGAGCTCTTAATAAATTGACCAAGCTAAGTATAAGAAAGAAAAACAAAGAGACGTATGACTTAGATTTAAACTCCATGTCTTCCATTCCACTCGAAATATTGACATGACGATTCATCTGGCATTTAAGTAACGGCCAAAATTCAGCCTCATTACTGAGGTTATTTTTGAGAATGTACGTTTCTACAACTTTATGCATTTATTGGCTTCCGGTTCTGAACAAAAAATGAGTTATTCGATGTCACTATTCCTAGTAAAAAGAAAAGCATCAATCCTACCATATTTCCCATTATGGGAACCATTGAGCCTATCCCTACAAGCATTAAGAATGCATTAACTCGCAATAATCTTACATGGACAACTTCATCGACAAAACTATCTTTTTCAGAAAAAAATGGCTGAAATATAAACCACATAACAAATATTATGCCTAAGCCATATTCAGCGATCAATGAGACAAAGAACAAATCAAAAATAGGTCCTTCTATCTGGTTACCGTAACCAATAATAGCCTTGTCAACATCAAAAAAAGTATAGACGTCAGTGTACATTTTTGACATTACAGTTCCATACGTACCGGGACCAGAGCCAAATGGAAAGTTGTAATCAAAAATCTCCATTGCGTAATAAAATATTTTATAACGAACATAGTTTTCATTGAAGTTTTCTAGGACAGAATCACCAATAACCAACCATAAACCCGCCAAAATAGCCGGAGTGATTGCAATAAGGAACACTGTCAACAAAAGCCGTATTACACCTTTGTTTTTATAAAGCGTTGTAATCCCATAGACAACAAACAACAACAGTAACTCTTTCCTTGAGAATGTGGCAAAAATCAAGATTAAAGACAAAAACAACAGTGCCCAATAAACTCTAGGGTGATAGATAAAATACTTACCACTGACTTCATTAAATTTAAACGACAAAAGAAGAGTGCTGTAAAGAAGAAGGAAACCCGAATATAAAACTCGAGAAGCGAAGATTGAACCAGGTGTAATCCCAAGGATACCTCTACCATCTTTAGCCAACGGAAAAATAAAATTAGGCAACATGTAATCTGTTAAGGTAAAAAATACTGACACTAATAAAACAACCGTTAAGAAGTTTGTATAGTCTTTTAGCAACTCTCTCCTATCATATTCAAATGAATATGCCATTATAAAAAAAACAAAAACATACTTGAGAGTTATAAATGTTTGCAGCAAATTTACATACGGGATATTATTCTTAAATATCAAGAAAAACGAATATATCAATAGAATAATATATATAACAACAAATTTTGTATTAACTGGCTTAAGTAACACAACCAGAATAAATGCGAATGTACATATAGCTATATATAAATGGTTAAACGAAGACAAAAAACCTAAGTCCAGCACTGTTTGCCTAGATATAAAAAACAAAACCAAGGTCATTATCAATAAGTTTAGATAACCTCGAGAAGAAAAAAGCATATTAAACGCTACCTCTTAGTGATAACTCTATGGAATAATTAAACAGTTACTTAGCACCTAAAAATCCGCCAAGGCATTGGCACAACACGACTTGCCAACCTCCATGTCAACAAAAACATAACCAATTTAGACGACGCAAATGCGATACCTGCCCCTTCTATACCCAAATAATTAACTAGGATAATCATAGTTAAAAGGTTTAATAATCCAGAGCTTATTGTAATTAAAGATAACATTCCGGTTTTCTTTGAATAAAACACATAATTGGTAACCATTAAATACATTCCACCAAAAACTTGCCCTAAACAAAGCCAACCAATAACATTCCCCGCCTCTCGATATTCATCCCCAACAACTAAGCTTATAATAACAGGCCCTACTAAAAATGATAACCCAGCTAAAAAAATAACACATAAGAAGTAGATATATGTACTTTTAACTATCAATACTTTATTTTTTTCATCATTACTCTTTAGCTTTTCAAATAACCATGGGACGTAAGCTTTATTAATAGAATCAAAGACTATAGTTAGAGCCATACTAACTTGTACGCCTACCATATAAATACCAGCGTCTGCTAAACCTAATTGATCATTTATGACAAAACGGTCAGCAGTCGTCAGTAGAAATGCTCCAAGAACATGAGGAACTAATGGTACCCCAAAATTCAACGCTTCTTTAATATTAGCTTTATTGTAATGTTTCAAGCTAACTAATTTATCTCGATATAATAAATATATAGCAAAAATAGCGAATACTAGACTAGTATATAAAATTGCATCTATACGACCTTGAGGACCATTACTGTAAAAAACAATAAGCACCAAAGTAATAAGCATGTTTAAAAAGCCATTGGAAACCTGAAACACCCCATACTTTTTAGCAAGCTTTCTTACTTGCCATTGACCCAATCTAAAATTAGTTAAGAATGTACAGGCACTAACCAAAATTGCTACATATAGCCATTCCTGTGGAATGGCTAAAAAGTCCGATAAATATACGCCGCTAAATAAAATAACAATCATTGCTATAAAAAAAGTAAATATTAGTATCTGAAAACAAGAACCATTAAAGTCACTAATACCTACTAAGCTTAAACCATCATCATAAAATTTTCGACTCGCAGCACCTACTGCATTTAAACCAATGAAAGCACCTACACCTGTCAGCATAGTCTGAAACATTGCAATTTGACCATATTCATCAGGAGAAAGGTGCCTAGTCAAAATAGGAAGAAGAATAAATGGAATTGCGGCATTTAAAACATTTGAAAACAAGTAAACATATGCATTCTTTGCAAAACTCATAATTTCTCTATAATTTATTTTTACTTAGGTTATTATAAATACTAAAGTGGAAAAAATTTTACTATCGTTGAATAGCTTATCACTTACGCCAATATTTATAGAAAAAAAACTCTGCCATATCAAAGTCGATTTGATTATCAATATCGATCGAATATTCATTAGGCATCTTATAAGCATATGTGTCTTCTCGATATCCAATATCACCGGAGGCTAACACAGCATGAGCGTCAAAAACGTAAATAGCACCATTCAAACGAAAGGATTCACCAAGATCTTGAGAGCGACTTCCTTCTGTTGAGCGGATAAAGTTCTTCATTGAATTATTTTCAGGCAATTTGTTCATCCATTGGGGTGGATGTTCACAAGGTGTCACTGAGATAATTGAAAATGCAGATCTTTCGTTTAGTAATTCTATCGCCTCATCGATATGAAGAGCAGTGCGAAATGGGGATGTAGGTTGAAGTAAAATAACAATGTCTGAACCTTTACCATACTTCTCAAGCGTATAAAGCAACACACTTTTAGTCGTAGCTATATCCGTCGATAATTCCTCCGGTCTTAGTTCAGGTACAGTCACACCCCACTGCCCAGCAACATCTGCTATTTCTTGATCATCAGTGCTGATGAAAATATCATCAATATAACAACTATTTTGCGCCGCTTCTATAGTCCACCCAATAAGCGGCTTTGACCCTAAAGGAAGTATGTTTTTTCTTGGAAGCCTTTTGCTTCCACCTCTTGCGGGAATTATCGCGAGAACTTTCTTTCCGTTAATCATTATTCTAACCCTAAAGACAGTATATCCATCTGCGCACGATTAAAGTCATCCATACGGCCTATATCTAGCCAGTACTCATGAATAGGGAACATTAGAATTTTTCCTCTCTCTTTCATGTGCTGCTACAACAAAGTCGGCATATCAATATTGTGATTTTTGGGAACGGAATTTATAACTCTAGGAGATACTACATAAATTCCAGCATTCACGAAAAAACGTTGTATTGGCTTTTCGACCATACTCGTTATTTTGTTCCCTTCTCCATTAATCACCCCGTAAGGGATTTGATAGTCGTATTCACGGACACACATCGTCGCGTCAGCATTATTGTCTATATGAAACTCTAACAAACGTTGAAAGTCTACCTTAGTTAAAACATCGCCATTAATCATAATGAGAGGTAAATCTTTAGGGAGATCATCAGGTAATAAACCTAATGCGCCACCTGTTCCTAGCGGTTCATTTTCATGGACGTAGGTGATGTTAATTCCTAAATCGCTCCCATCGCCAAAGTGATTTTCAATTTTCTCGGGCATATAATGCGTAGAGATATAAAAGTTAACGAAGCCCGACTTAGTAAAGCTTCGTATCACCGTTTCTAGAATAGGCTTATCACCGATCTTTAACATCGGCTTAGGGCAATTGTCTGTAAGAGGCTTCAAACGAGTGCCAAAACCTCCAGCCATAATAAATACTGGGTTTTGATATTTGGGTTTGCTGAGAACTCCTTGTAATGTCTCGAGCCCTACAACTTGACCTTCTTTTATCAATGGGATAGAGAGAATTCCCTTTGATTCCATTAAATCAATTAGTTCGTCTCTTCTTGCTCCTACATTTGCAACCGTTGGATTTGTATTCATAACCATTGCAATAGGGTCAGTTAGAGATAGCTTATTTAATAGCCCTCTCCGGATATCACCATCAGTAACTAGTCCAACTAAATGCTTGCTTTTGTCTACGACTAACGCAACTCGTAAAGCCTCTTTATTTATAATATCTAAAGCTTCTAAAATTGTTGAAGAAGGCTCTAATAAGACATTTTTCCACTCATGGCTCATAGACAATCACCATTATACTTATCATATCTACAGAATTTCACTGGTTTTGTTTCTTGTGCAAATACTCGAGTTTCTTCAGATTGCGTTTTCACAAACCCCAAAGCCTCAACTGATTTGATTGAAGGAACGTTAGAAATAGCAATCCAAGCGAATACTTTAATGCTCTCACCTTCCATTTTTGACAACCATTTTTGGATCATAATCTTGGCTAGCCCATGACCGCTCTTTTTTTCGGATATGCCATATGATATTTCAACTTCGTTAGAAGATTCTTTATGGTCGATGTACAAATAACCGACTGCAATATCACCCTCAAGTAACAGGTAGAACTTTCTCGTAGGACTTTCAATTGCAGCATGAAAGTGTTTCTCTAAATTTTCTCGTTTCGGTGCTTGAACAAAACCAGACCAATAGATGTTTCCAGGTTCACTTTTCAATTGTAAAAAGTCATCGAAATGATCGTAGTCGGCAAGTTTCAACTTTAAACTTGATTTCTTCACTTATCTAACTCCTTTATCAAATCACATATCCGCTTGATGTCTTCCGTCGTATAACGATTATCTAACGGTAATGACAGAATAGTGTCACACAGAGAACTCGATGCTTGCCTGATTTTAGGCCAATGAACAGCCAAAAAGATAGAATGCCCCATTAATGCCTTTCGAACTCTATCGCGATTCACTAATGATAAAGGTAAGAAAGACGGAAAGTTTGAATTAATATCTATGAACTGCTCTGAATCGAGCGTTGCTTTAGCAACTTTCAAGTTCTCAACTCGGACTTTCTGCTCATTTCGGTAATTTAGCGAAAACTGACAAGCTAAGAATACACTTCTGTCTTCTGGCTCATACACTCCAGAGCATTCATCAAGCAAGCTCTCTGCATGGGAAAAGAGTGATAGGTAATCACTCTCTTTCCCCACCGAAGCATTAAGGTATTGATATTTAGCAGATTTCGCTTTGTACTTAAGAGTGGAAAAATTAGGTAGTCGCTCTTTGCGTGGCTCAGTTAACGGTATACTTGACACTAACTGGCTAAAGTCCGCTACCGCTGTAATTTTTCTTAAACTATTGAAGTAGCACCATGGCACTTCAGCAGGAATTTTAGGCGCTTCAATACCAAACACGTCATCAATAATGAGCGGTGTATCCGTGTTTTTAATTAGCTTGTCGAAGGAGTGACTCTCGTGGCCAAAATATTTCACGAGATATATAGCACTGATGCTTCCTAGTTCGTTGGGGAGTTCAAATTCAAAGTCTTCTCGAACCTGATAAAACTGTACCTCAATATCAAACTCAAGTAAGACATCAATAACTATCTGACACACGAAGTCCGGAACAAGAACCTTCTTGCGCTGAAGAGACATAGAGCGAATAACCCACCTTAATGATGAGCGTCCACTATTAGTTACACCATAGAAAAGACCTTCATTCTCAAGTTCTTGCTCTCCGCCGACCATTTTAGTTTCAGTACTTAACATCATAGAATTGCTTTGTTTTTAAACTGCTTAGTTCAACGGTTTTAAGAGTTTGCACAACTTTCTCAGAGCTGTTACCACGCCCGTAAGGATTCACGATATGCTTTAAAGATGCCATAAATTCAGGAGTATAAACCTCAGCTAATGCCGAAGTGAGATCAGCCTTGTTTACACTCACATCGATCGTGCTATTCGCCCTCACACGCCCTTTTTGACGGTTACCAATATTAATAGTCGCAAGTTTGAACGACGGCGCTTCCACAATACCACTCGAAGAGTTTCCTACTACAGCATCCATATACTGCAACGCTGACAAATAACGAAGTTGTCCTAGAGAGGTAAATGCAATCGCTTTCTCAGTATTTTCTGCGACATATTCATCTATCATCTTATTTATCAATCGACCACCTACGTCAGCATTCGCCTTAGTGAAGATGACTAGCGTATGTTCCAAAGTGTCTAATGCACTAAGGATCTCTCGAAAGTCTCTTTCGACTTCTGCGATATCTTGTGTAGTTTCAGGGTGATAAGTAAAAAGTACATTCCGCTCTTTTAATTTACAAGATATGGAGTTTTCAAACTCATCTTTCGACATCAACTGCATGCGAAGTAAGTTATCAAGGCCGACTTCCCCAACTGTGAATACACGTTCTGGCAGCTCACCCATCTGAATCACTCGCTTGGAATACTCATCCATAGCAGTAAAGTGTAGTTGGGATAACTTAGTAATGGCATGACGAATTAATTCATCGATTGCACCTTCTGTAAGCTCTCCACCACTCAAGTGCGCTACTGGAATACGAGCAATATTTGCTGCGGAAACGATAGGGAGCAGTTCATAACGGTCCCCTAATACGACAACAATATCAGGCTTTAACTCATCAAATGCCTCTGAAAAGCTGATTTGCGCAAGGCCCATACTCTTACTTACTCCAACCGGAGTATCTGAGGAAAGAAGAATTTCTACTCTCTTATTTACGACAAATCCATCATCGAGAATTTGCTGATTCGTTAAACCAAACTCTGGAGATAAATGACTGCCTGTAGATATAACTTGAAGCTCAAGTGCTGAATCATTTTGAATATCTTCCAGTAAGCACTTTAACAAGCCGTATTCAGCTCTTGTCGCCGTGACCACACATATCTTGCGCATTAGATCAGATCTCCAACTTCGTAATCTTTCTTCGCTATTGAATCAACGATTTCATCCCATCGAGTTGGAGAAATACCGTTACCTGGGCGCTTGATTTCAAGCATTTCTGCAGAGATTACTTGTCCAGCTGAAATCGCCTTGCTTGCAATAATGCTCTTTCTTACAATATCGCGGTTCGCTTTTTCCGTTTTGGTTGGCACTTTCCAACCTGATCCCATCGCTTTTTCTATGTTGCGAATAGCGGTTACCATATCCGACAGCTCATGAGGTTCTAAACTTGCTTTGTGGTCTGGACCTTCCATTTTGTTATCTAGAGTAAAATGCTTCTCGATAACTTTTGCCCCAATGGCCACTGCAGCAATTGGGATTTCAATACCTAACGTATGATCTGAGTACCCAACGGTAACGCCAGGGAATGCTTTTTGAATCGTTAACATTGCTGTTAGGTTTACGTCTTCTGGTGATGTCGGGTAGTCTGTAGTGGCGTGCAGAACAGTAATTTCTTCAAGTGACAAGCCCGCATCAAC
>JBLWYD010000073.1:0-14217 GCA_048267165.1 Bacteroidota bacterium | reverse complement strand
GAGTATTCTATTGGGCAAAAAAATCAAAGAATTTCTGATTTAATAGAACAAGCTGGAGGTTTAACAAAATATGCTTACGCAGAAGGAGCTTTTTTAATAAGGAAGAATAATGAAGAGGAAGATGAAAAACAATCAATATTTATAGCTGATTTTGCGCAAAGAGATTCACTAGCTAGTAATGTTGAAGAACGCATACAGAAGAAGAAAGATTTTAAAATAGGAATAGATTTACAAAAAATATTAGCTTCAGGAGGAAAAAAATCAAAGTATGATATAATTTTAGAGGAAGGAGACGAGTTATTTATCCCTTCTGAAAGACAAACAGTAAAGGTAGAAGGTGAAGTGTTATCACCATCATTGGTTAGATACGAAAAAGGTAAATCATTCAAACATTATATTGAAAATTCCGGAGGCTTTTCTGAAAATGCAAAAAAGAGTAGAGCATATATAGTGTATGCAAATGGAGATATTAGAACAACAAAAAAGTTTTTGTTTTTTAAATCATATCCAGATGTTAAGCCTGGTGCAGTTATTCTAGTACCCAAAAAACCAGAGGTAGCAAATAAAGTTACAACTCAACAAGTAATAGCTATTACAACAGGGTTAGCAACTTTAGGGGTATTGGTAAAAACATTAACAGAGAAATAAATTTCAATAAACTATGGAAAGTAAAACTAAATATAGTTCTGATGATGAAATAGATTTATTAGAAGTATTTACAACTATTTGGAAAGGTAGAAAAATAGTTATTAAATTTATTCTAGTTTTTGGAATAATAGGTTTGTTTATAGCTATTTTTTCTGCTAAGGAATATACATCATCAACAATTGTAGTCCCGCAGATTTCAAATAATAAAGTTGGGGGTAACTTAGGTGGGTTAGCAGCGATGGCGGGTATTAATTTAGGAGGTGGAGATTCAGAAGGAATCCCACCTAGCTTATACCCTAAAGTAGTTCAAAGTATTCCTTTTCAAAAAGAGTTATTAGAAGTACCTTTAAAATTTTCTGGCTTAGAAAAAGAAGTAACCTATAAAGAGTACTACACTGATTATCAAAAAAAAAAATTATCATCTGCTATTAAAGAGTATACTATTGGGTTACCTGGGAAAATAATAGGTTTATTTAAAGGAAAGGAAAATAAGTTGTTAGAAGCAGAAGAAGTACAAGATTCAATATATGTAATTTCAACAGAGGATAAAAGGTTATTTGATTTATTACAAAGTCAATTTGTAGTAGATGTTAATGATAAAGAAGGTTTTGTTAAAATATCTTTTTCAATGCCAGAAGCATTACCAGCAGCACAAATGACAAAAAAAACTAAAGATTTTTTACAAAAGGCGATAACAGAATTCAAAACACAAAAAGCTAAAGAACAGTACAAGTTTATAGAAGAACGGTATAAAGAAGTAAAGAAAGACTTTATAAGTAAACAATCTATACTGGCTAATTTTAGAGACAAAAATCAAGGCTTGATACTATCTCGTTCTCAATCGCGTTTAGAACAATTAAAGTCGGATTATAACTTATCATACGAAGTGTATTCAGAATTAGCAAAACAACTAGAATCTCAAAAAATTAAGTTGAAAGAAAATACTCCCATTTTCACAGTAATAGAACCGGTAAGTGTGCCTGTAATAAAATCAAAACCTAAAAGGCTTTTTATAATAATTATATGGTCTTTTATAGGCTTTATAATAGGAGTATTAACTCTTTTTGTGAAAATTTTTTTCAGTTCTCTTAAAGATAGATTGAAAAGTGTAAGTTTTGAAAAAAGCTAGTGTAGAACTTATAAAATAATTAAAAATGAGTAAAAAAATATGTGTAGTCGGGCTTGGTTATGTTGGATTACCTTTAGCGCATGCATTTGCAGCAAAGAAATATAATGTTGTTGGTTTTGATATTAATGATAGAAGAATAGAAGAATTAAATACAGGTTATGATAGAACCCAAGAAATAGAAAAAAATCAGTTAGATGATGTTAAAAGTCATATAAAATATACTGCGGATATAAAGGTGGTTAAAGATTGTACAGTTTTTATAGTAACGGTTCCGACCCCTATAGACACTAACAATCGTCCTAACTTAACACCTTTGATAGATTCTTCTAAATTAGTTGCTAGTGTTTTAAAAAAAGGAGACATTGTTATTTACGAATCTACAGTATATCCTGGGGTGACAGAAGAAGTATGTGTTCCTGAGCTAGAAAAGAATTCAAAATTAAAATTTAATAAAGACTTTTTCTGCGGTTATAGCCCAGAGAGAATTAACCCAGGAGATAAAGAACATACAGTAACGAAAATTCTTAAAGTAACTTCTGGCTCAACGCCAGAGGTAGCAAATGAAGTTGATGAATTGTATAAGTCAATAATTGTTGCAGGTACTCATAAAGCATCAAGTATTAAAGTGGCTGAAGCAAGTAAAGTTATTGAAAATACACAAAGGGATGTTAACATAGCTTTAATTAACGAGTTAGCATTAATTTTTGATGCAATGAAGATTGATACAAATGAAGTTTTAGAAGCAGCAGCAACAAAATGGAACTTTATAAAATTATCACCAGGTCTTGTTGGAGGGCATTGTATAGGTGTAGATCCTTATTATTTAACCTTTAAAGCAGAAGAGTTAGGGTACAAACCTAACCTTATATTAGGTGCTCGACAGATTAATAATGGAATGGGAAAATATATAGCCGAGAATACGGTAAAAGTAATGATAGCTAATGACAAAAAGATTAATAAATCAAATGTATTAATTCTAGGTGTAACTTTTAAAGAAGATTGTCCAGACATGAGAAATACAAAAGTTGTGGACATTATTGAAGAGTTAAAGACTTTTGGGTGTAATGTTGACGTATATGATCCATGGGTAGATCCAAATGGAGATTATAGTAGTTATAAACATGGAGTAATTGATAATCCTTTTGAGTCAACAAAAAAGTATGACTCTATAATTGTTGCAGTTGCTCACAAGCAGTTTAAAGAGTTAACTGAAAAAGATTATGAAAAGATTTCAAAAGAGACACCTGTTATTATGGATATAAAAGGAATAGTAAAAAATCCAAATTGGAGATTATAAATGAAAAATTTTGCACTAATAGGGGCCTCAGGATATATTGCCCCAAGACACATGAAGGCGATTAAAGAAACTGGAAATAATTTGATAGCGGCGTTAGACCCTTACGATGGTATAGGTGTTATGGATAGTAATTTTCCTGAAGCAAACTTTTTTACAGAGTTTGAAAGGTTTGATAGGTTTGTTGATAAATGGCATAGAGATAATACAGGAAAAAGAATAGATTATATTTCAATTTGTTCTCCAAATTATTTGCACGACTCTCATATTAGGTTTGCTTTAAAAAATGGAGCAGATGCTATTTCTGAAAAACCTCTTGTATTGAACCCTTGGAATATAGACCAATTAAAAATTATAGAAAAAGAATCGGGCAAAAAAGTTTATAATATACTTCAATTAAGGTTGCACCCTTCAATAATAGCTTTAAAAGAAAAAGTAACAAAGGAGTTGGAGTTAAATCCAAACAAGGTATATGACATAGATTTAACATATTTAACCTCTAGAGGAAAATGGTATTTTGTTTCATGGAAAGGCGACGAATCTAAATCTGGAGGTATTGCTTCTAATATCGGAGTACATTTTTATGACATGTTATGTTGGATTTTTGGTGAAGTACAAGAAAATACGGTTCATTTAAAAGAGGCAGATGCAAATGCAGGAAGTTTTAGACTTAAAAATGCAAATGTAAGATGGTTTTTATCTGTAAACTACGATTATATTCCAGAAGAAGTTAAAATGAAAGGTTTACGAACTTATCGATCAATAACTGTTGACGGTGAAGAGATTGAATTTAGTGGTGGTTTTACAGACTTACATACTCGTAGTTATGAGGAAATCTTAAAAGGAAACGGTTTTGGTTTAGATGAAGCCTATGGTTCTATTAGTACAGTATCCACAATTCGAAACTTAGATCCAATAGGGTTAAAAGGAGAATATCACCCATTTTGTAAAAAAGTTATAAATGGTTAAATATTTTGTACATGAGTCATCTTTTATAGACGAAGATGTTAGCATAGGAGATAATACTAAGGTATGGCACTTTAGTCATATTTTATCTAAAAGCAAAATAGGAAAAAATTGTTCTTTTGGACAAAACTGTGTGGTTGGCCCTAATGTTCTAGTAGGAAATGGTGTAAAAGTACAAAACAACATTTCTATTTATGAAGGTGTTGAGGTAGAAGATGACGTTTTTCTTGGACCATCAATGGTATTTACCAATGTAGTTAACCCAAGAAGTTTTATTGTCAGAAGAGAAGAGTTTAAAAAAACATTATTAAAGAAAGGTTGTTCGATAGGCGCAAATGCAACAATTATTTGTGGCGTTACAATCGGTGAGTATGCTTTAGTGGGGTCAGGAGCTGTTGTGAATAAAGATGTAAAGCCTTACGCATTAATTGTAGGTGTACCAGGTAAACAAATAGGCTGGGTAAGTAAAGCAGGAAATACATTAAAGTTTGATAAAAATAACAGAGCTGTAGATACTTTTGATAATAGTACGTATAGAATTATAGATAATCAATTAATCGAAGAAATAGAATGAAAATAGATTTTGCAAAACTTCAATATCAGTATCAATTATATAAAGAGGAAATAGATACATCAATACAAGCTGTATTGAATAAATCTAATTATATAATGGGCGAAGAGGTTTTAGAATTAGAAAAATCTTTAGAAGAGTTTACTGGAGTTAAACATGCAATATCATGTTCTTCTGGAACAGATGCTTTATTGTTAGCAATGATGAGCTTAAATATTAAGCCAGAAGACGAAATTATAACAACGCCTTTTACCTTTGTAGCTACTGCCGAAACAATCGCTTTTTTAGGTGTCAAACCTGTTTTTGTTGATATCAATGAAAAAACATATAATATTGATCCGTCAAAAATAGAAGAAGCAATAACCTCAAAAACAAAAGCCATTATGCCTGTTTCGTTGTATGGACAACCAGCCGATATGGATGCTATTCAAAAAATAGCGGATAAACATGGTTTAAAAGTGATAATTGATGGAGCACAATCATTTGGTTCAACATATAAAGGTAAAACAGATAGTAATTTAGGAGATATTTCTACAACTTCTTTTTTTCCTGCAAAACCTTTAGGGTGTTTTGGAGATGGAGGGGCTGTATTTACCAATGATAGTAAGTTGGCAGAAAAAATGAAGTCATTACGACTACATGGTCAATCTAAAAGGTATCATCATAAACATATTGGAATAGGAGGTAGGTTAGATACTCTTCAAGCAGCTGTTTTAAATGTAAAGTTGAAGCATTATACAAAAGATTTAAAGTTAAGGCAAGAAGTAGCAAATAACTATGCTAAAACAATTGATAACTTAGATGTTGTAAAACCTTTTGTTGAAGAGAATTGTACTTCAGCATGGGCTCAATATTCAATTAGAGTTAAAAACAGGGAAGAGTTACAAAAAAAGTTAAAAGAAAACGGAATTCCTACTGCTGTTCATTACCCAATGCCATTGCATTTACAGGAATGTTTTGAATATTTAGGATATAATAAAGGAGACTTTCCTGTTTCTGAACTTATTTCAAAAGAAATTTTAAGCTTGCCAATGAACCCTTATTTAACAGAAGAAGAGATAAAGTATATTTCTAATGAACTTTAAGAAATTTTTTCTAAAGTCCGATTTTTCAAAAAATGTACTTACGTTAATGACGGGCACGGCTTTGGCTCAAGCTTTGCCTATATTAATAAGTCCTATATTAACACGTTTATATTCAGATAAAGATTTTGGATTATTTTCCTTATATTCTTCAATAGTTATGGGAATATTAACAATAGGCTCTTTAAGATACAATATGGCTATTGTATTGCCTAAAAAAGATGAAGAAGCTAAACAGTTAGTGAAGTTAAGTAGGAAGTTAATTTTGGTAGTTTCAATTATAGCCACATTTTTCTTAGTTTATTTTAGTAATACTATTGTAGAGCAAATTAATGGTAGTGGAATTGAGAAATATTTTTTTATAGCGGGTGTAAGTATCTTTGTTCTAGCTCAAATAGAAGTAATTCGCTACTATTTAAATAGAAAAAAAAAATATAAACTAATAAGTAAAGCTAAAGTGTATCAAAGTGGCGGAAGTAGTTTTTTTCAAGTTCTTTTTGGAGTTTTTCCTATGTCGGGAGGAGTAACAGGAATGATTTTTGGAGTTTTAGTGGGACAGATAATGGGACTTTACTACCTTTTTAAAAGAACAAAAAATGAATTTAATGCTGTTGCTGATAATGATAAGTTTTTGTTAAACAAGTACAAGAAAATGCCATTATTAAACGGTCCTAATGCAGTGGTAGATGCGATAAGAGTAAATGGAATAAATATAATGATAGCTAGGTTGTTTTCAAATATGTTTTTAGGTCAGTTTGCTCTTGCATGGCGGGTACTACAATCTCCTCTAGGGTTAATTAATGGAGCTTTGTCACAGGTATGTTTTCAGCGATTATCAGTGTTAGAAAAGCATGAGCATTATTCTTTTCTTAGAAAGAGTGTTCTTAGGTCCTTTTTATTAGGAATTATTCCCTTTGCAGTTCTTTACTTTTTTGCACCAATCATTTTTTCATTTATTTTTGGTGAAAGTTGGAGAATTTCTGGTAAAGTAGCTAGTTATTTAAGCCCTTGGCTCTTTTTAAATTTAATTACTTCTCCAATTTCTACTTTTTTTATAGTAGTTGAAAAACAAGGTCTTTTATTATTATATGCTGTTTTATATATGTTGGTGCCTTTTATTGTTATATGGGAGTTCAGAGCTGATTTTTTACTAGCAATTCAAGGATTATCAATTTCAATGAGCATAATGCTTTTAATTTTTATCGCTATGGTATTAATTACTAGTAAAAATAACCAAAAACCTGTCTATGATAAATAAAATATTATTAAGGTTTCCAACAGAATTAATAATTACTTTAATAATTATTTTAATAATTTGTAGAGAGTCTTTGCTACAAACATTTTATAGCTCTACTGTATTTAACTTAGGTATTTTAATCTTGGTTATACTTCTTATTAGCTTTACTAATTTTTCAAAAAAAGTAAAGTTAATTTTACCATTACTTACTTTTATGATATTGTCAGTATTGGTAAATAGTATGTATATAGAAAAAGGTGGATATATAACTTTCGGGCTATCAACTTTAAGTTTTATGTTATTGTTTATAAATATAAAAAGAATAGATACTAGAAAGTTATATAATTATATATCTTGTATTGTATTTCTTTTTTTATTTATCATTTATTATTTTTATTTAATGGGGTTACAAGTAATTCCTAGTCACATATTTTATGTACTTGCAGGGCCTTTCCAAAATCAGAATCAAACAGGTATGATATTATTGTGTTTATCAGCCATTATTATAAGTCTGCAAAGATCTACTAAGTTAAATCATATTATGTTATTTTTATTAACTGTTTCTATTATCCTCACACAATCACGAGCTGCAATGTTAGGTGTGTTTATAATTTTGACGTTTTACTATAGAAAGAAGTTAATATTATTAACGCCAATATTAATAATATTGAGTATTCAAGTAATTAGTATTTACGCAGATGTTTTTGAGCGTCTTATATATAAAATGACAACTGGAGGTTCCAGTTACCGAGTCGAATTCTGGACTATAGCATTAAATAATATGCAAAATAATATTTTAACATTTTTTTTTGGTAATGGAGTTAATGTAACAACTGTTGAGCTTTATGGAGAATCGTTGAGCTTACATAGTAGTTATGTGAATTTTATTGTAGCATATGGTTGGCTTGCAACTATATTCTTACTTCTGTTAATATTTTATATACTTTATGAAGCCAAAAAGAATGATAATTTAATTTTTGTAAGCTTATTAAGTTTGTTAGCACATGGTTTTTTTGAAACAAGCTTATTTTTAGGTTTTTCTATATGCTGGATGTCTTTTATTTTAATATTTTTTTTAAGAAAGCTTATAAACACATAAACTTATGAATATTGTTGTACTGCCATATAATTATCCAAATATTTATAGTGATATTTCAGCTATTTTTATACAAGATCAAGCTAAGGCAATGAGTAATTTAGGTCTTGATGTAAGAGTCGTGGGAGCAGTTCCTATATCATTAAAACAAGTCTTTAAGAGAAAAACATTACATCTAGGAAACGTTAAGTATGTTAAAAACAATGTATCTGTACACCTTTTTTTATATCCTTCGGTTCCAAAACTAAAAAAATTGAATAACTTTTTTAGAAATGTTATAAATAACTTTTTGTTAAATAAGTCTCACAAACATAAACCAATAGATGTTATTCATGTACATAATAGTATAGCAGGAAAATCAGCTTTCAATATGTATAAAAAAAAACATATTCCATATATCATTACAGAGCATTCTTCTGCTTATGTCAGGAATTTAGTTTCTAAGAAAGAAATCGTAGAATATAGAAATATTTATGAACATGCTAGTTGTAGAATTGCTGTAAGTAAACAGTTTTGCGCTGTTTTGAAAGATATTTTTGCTTTAGAATTTACTTATATTCCAAACATTGTGAATCAGGATTTTTTTTTTCGTAAACCAAAGAAAATTAAAAAAGAAATTATCTTTATTAATGTAGCAAACCTTCTTAAAAATAAAAATCAAGAGCTTTTAATTAAGGCATTTGAAAAAACTTTTAGAGAAGAAAATGTAAAGCTACACATATTAGGAGCAGGTCCTGAGTATAATAATTTACAAAACTTAATTATTAAGTTAAATGTAAAAGATAAAATTATCTTATTTGGTAAATCGAACAGGGATAAAGTTATATATGAGTTACAAAAATCAGATGTTTTTGTATTATCAAGTATTTATGAAACTTTTGGGGTTGTATTAATAGAGGCAATGGCTTGCGGATTACCTGTTATTTCAACAAAATGTGGAGGCCCAGAGTCAATAATAACCAACAAAAATTTAGGAGAGTTAGTTGAAAGTAATATAGACGAGTTATCTGCAGCAATGTATAAAGTATATAATAATTTAAGAGCTTATGACAATAATGAGATTAGTAACTTTGTAGAAGACAATTTTTCTGAAAAAGTGATAGCTAATAAACTTAATAATATTTTAAATAATGTTGTGCTTTTGAAAGGTAAAATGTTTAGTAAAGGTTAAATAATAAGAGTTATAAACTTTAACAAGTTAAGTTCGCTTGTGAGACTATAATGATGTAATAAAACAATATCATATATTTGAGGCTCATTAATAGAGGGGGAACTTATATCAAAAGAATAAATCAATAAATTTGAAACGTCAAAGATAAGTACGTCAAAAACATATAGAATACACTTTATTAAGAACAAATTTTTATAGAAACATAGGGAGGTTTAAAAAGTAAAAAATAATGAAAAAAAGAGTAGTTCATTTAACTTCAGTACATGCTAGAAATGATGTTAGAATTTTCGTAAAGCAATGTAAAAGTCTTCAGCAAGCGGGGTATGACGTTTCAATCGTAGTTGCAGATGGTTTAGGAGATGAAGTTAAAGAAGGAATAAAATTTTATGACGTAGGTAAATTAAAAGGCAGGTTTAAACGCTTTACCAAAACGACTAAAAAGGTTTTTAAAAAAGCAAATGAACTAAATGCAGATGTATATCATTTGCATGACCCTGAATTAATGCCTATAGGAATAAAATTAAAAAAGTTACATAAAAAAGTAATTTTTGATGCCCATGAAGATTTACCAAAGCAGTTACTATCAAAACCATATTTAAATAAGTTTTTACTAAAAATAGTATCAAGATTAATGTCTATGTATGAGAAGTATGCGACAAAAAAATTTGATTATGTTATTACAGCGGGGCCTTTTATAAGAGACAAGTTTTTAAAGATTAATAAAAATACAATAGATATTAACAATTATGTAGTGTTAGGTGAATTAGAAAAGGATGTTAAATGGTCTGAAAAAGAAGATAAAGTATGTTATGTGGGAGGTATTTCTGAAATAAGAGGAATTAAAGAGCTAATTAAAGCTATGAACTTAGTTGATAAGTCTGTTAAAATTAACCTTCTAGGGAGATTCGATTCTACTAACCTTGAAAGTATGGTTAAAGGTTACGATGGATGGAAAAATGTTAAAGAACATGGTTTTTTAAAAAGAGAAGAGGTTGCAAATGTTATGTCGAAATCTAAGGCAGGTATTGTGACTTTCCTCCCTTTGCCTAATCATATTGATGCACAACCTAATAAAATGTTCGAATATATGAGTGCCAGCTTACCTATTATAATATCAAATTTTCCTTATTGGAAAAAAATTATAGATGATTATAATTGCGGTATTTTGGTAAATCCATTGAATCCAAAAGAAATTAGTGAGGCTATTATGTTTATAATTAACAATCCTGAAGAAGCAGAAAAAATGGGTAAAAATGGAAAGCAAGCAGTTTTAGAAAAATATAATTGGAATATTGAAAAAGAAAAATTAATATCAGTTTATAAAGAAATAATGAAATAATATGAAAATAGTAACTATTTTAGGTGCTAGACCTCAATTTATAAAAGCAGGAAGTGTGAGTCGTGAAATTTCAAAGCACGATACAATTCAAGAAATAATAATACATACTGGGCAGCATTACGACACAAACATGAGTGATATTTTCTTTGATGAAATGAAAATACCAAAACCAGATTATTTTTTAGGTATAGGGGGTAAAACTCATGGAGCTATGACCGGACAAATGATTGAAAAAATAGAAGAAATAGTTGTAAAAGAACAACCAGATTGGGTTTTAGTTTATGGAGACACTAACTCTACACTTGCAGGAGCTATTGTTACGAGTAAACTACATATAAAATTAGCACATATAGAAGCAGGTTTACGAAGTTTTAATATGAAAATGCCTGAAGAAGTAAACAGAATTCTTACAGATAGAGTTAGTAACCTACTACTTTGCCCTACTAATACCGCAGTACATAATTTAAAAAAAGAAGGGTACGATAATATTAATTGTAAGATTGTAAACTCTGGAGATGTAATGCAAGACGGAGCTTTATTTTATAAAAAGTTAGCTATAAAACCTAAAATAGAAGTTAAAGAAAACTTTATTCTATCCACTGTTCATAGAGCCGAAAACACAAATGATGTACATAGGTTAAGAAGCATATTTGAAGCTCTTGAAATAATAGCGAAAGAAAGCCAAGTAATATTACCTCTACACCCTAGAACAAAAAAAGTATTAAAAGAAAACAATATCGATTTATCTACTAATATTACAGTTATAAATCCAATAGGTTATTTGGAAATGGTGTGGTTAATTAACAATTGTAAATTAGTAATGACCGATAGTGGTGGTTTACAAAAAGAAGCCTTCTTCTTTGAAAAACCATGTGTAACATTGAGAGATGAGACTGAGTGGGCTGAATTAATAGAAAATAATGCGAATATTTTAGTAGGGGCAAACAAAGAAGCTATTTTAAATGGATATCAAATAATGAAAAAGGCAAATATTGATTTTTCTTTAAATTTATTTGGAGGGGGCAAAGCAAGTGAGAACATTATAGATGAAATTATAAATTATGAAGGGTGATATTTGGATTATTAATCAATACTCAGGGTCGCCAGAACATGGTATGGCTTATAGAAGTTATTACCTGGCAAAAGAACTTATATCAAGAGGATATCATGTTAAAATATTTTCAAGTTCATATACTCATGTTTTATCTAATCCGCCCAAGGTAACTAGTCAATTTTCAACAGAGTATATTGATGAAATAGAGTATGTATGGGTAAAAACGCCTAAATATAAATATTCCAAAAGCTTCGGAAGATTTTGGAATATGCTAGTTTTTATGATAAAACTATTTTTCTACAATATTTTTAAATTTAAGAAACCAGACAAGATTATTGTTTCTTCTATGTCAATATTAAGTAGTTTAAATGGATATGTTTGGTCTAAACTATTAAATATAGAGTTTATTTTTGAAGTGAGAGATATTTGGCCATTGTCTTTAATGGAGTTAGGAGGTATGACAAGTAGACATCCATTAGTAATATTTTTGGGATGGTTTGAAAAATTAGGGTATAAAAAATCCCAGTATGTAGTTTCATTATTGCCTCATGCAAAAGCTCATATGGTTGATAAAGGAATGAATGAAAATAAATTTAGGTATATACCTAATGGAGTTTACCTGAATGAGATTTCTCAAAATAAAAAAATATCAGAGAATATAGAAAGCTTAATCCCTAAAGATAAGTTTTTAGTAGGCTACGTAGGTACACATGGTATAGCAAATGCTTTAGAGTACTTTATTGATGCAGCAGTAAAGTTAAAAGAGGACAATAGAATAAATTTTATTTTTGTGGGAAAAGGGGAACAAAAACAAAAATTAAAAGAAATTAAAGTTAATCAACAATTAGATAATGTTATATTTATTGACCCAATACATAAAAGCCAAGTTCAGAATATGTTGTCTTATATTGATGTTTGTTACATAGGTTTAAAAAAGGAGCCTATTTTTAGGTTTGGAGTTTCACCCAATAAGTTATTCGATTACATGTTTGCTGCTAAACCTATTATTTTTGCAATTGAAACAACGGAAAGCTTGGTTGGAGTAGCAAACTGTGGGATTACTGTAGAATCAGAGAATTCAGATGCAATTGTTTCAGCAATTCTTAAATTATATAACATTAATAAAGAAGAAAGAGACGCTTTAGGGAGAAATGGAAAGAAGTATGTGGTAGAAAATCATTCATATAGGTGTTTGTCAGATCAATATTTGAAACTTTTATAAAATATTTAATTTTTAAAAAAGATATAGAAAAAGTAAGTTTCAAGAAATATCTCATGATTATTTGACTAAAGGTGTTGTTAAATACTTAAAGCCATAGATTGTTAAAGTTAAAACAGAGTAGTTTCTTAAAAAATTCTTAATATTGCGCAGTGAACTCAAAAGGTGATTATGTATTAGGGCTTTAATACTTCTCTTCTCATGTATTCATTTTTTAACATGAAATAATGATAAAAAGAAAAAAGGAAAAATGTCTGTTTGTTAATGTTAGCAAGTCACTAGATAAGCTGTTGTCTAGTAGTAAAATTGCAGATAAATATGAGATTGTTTTTTATAAAGAGTTGGAGTCGTCTGAAATAACATTTACAAACTATATAAAAGAAAACTATATAAAAGTTGTAGTTTTCGAAAATTCACAATTAAAAGAATTATCTAAAAAACAAGTTAATGAGTTAATTAAATTAAGGTTATCAGGTGTAGAAATTCATGATTCAGAAGATTTTTATGAATGTATAAATGAAAGAGTGCCAATTATAAAAACACAGGATAATCAATATTTTTCGGATGAGATTTTTAGCTTAAAACGTAAACGTAGATTATTGTTTTTCAAAAGAGGTTTTGATATTTTATTTTTTCTGTTGCTCTTTCCTATCGCTTTACCACTAACAATAATTGGTTGTTTTCTTACCAAATTTACTTCAAGAGGTACGATGCTTTACTCTCAGATACGAGTAGGTAGGGGGGGAAGACCTTTTAAGATTTATAAAATACGAACCATGCGAACAAATAATGGGGGGTATACGGTTGCTAACGATAATAGAATTACTCCAGTAGGTAAATTTTTACGATTTTCTAAAATAGATGAATTGCCCCAGTTGTTTAATATTTTAAAAGGGGAGATGAGTCTTATAGGTCCTAGACCAGAACAACCTAAATATGTTGAAGAATATAGTGATGAAAATCCTTTTTTTAACTTAAGACATATGATACGACCTGGTGTTTCGGGTTGGGCTCAAATACATTTACCTAAAGCAACTCCTGAAGAAAACCTTAAAAAATTAGAGTATGACTTGTATTATATAAAGAAGTATTCTTGGAGGTTAGATATTCAGATTTTAATGAAGACAATAAAGATTGTTTTAACTATGAACAGTCATTAGTTATTATATATATTTAAAAAGCTGTGTTTATTTTAAGTATGTACTAAAATAAACGGTAGAAAATATAAAATAAGTTAACAAAACTATATATTGTAATCTAAGTAGGATTAATGAAGAAAATACTAGTAACAGGAGGTTTAGGTTTTATAGGTTCACATGTAGTAGTTGAATTACAAAACTCAGGTTTTGACGTGGTGATTATTGATGATTTATCTAATTCAAAAATAGAAGTATTAGAGCAAATTACAGAG
>JBLWYD010000072.1:0-14574 GCA_048267165.1 Bacteroidota bacterium | reverse complement strand
CAAAAACGACAGGGATATAAACTATTATTAAATGGTAATGAAATCGCAACTAAAACTTGGGAAAATGATCAAATTGAATTTGTTGTCCCAAATGGAATTGCAGAAGAAGGTACTATTCAAATTGATAGAGATGGAATTCTAAGTAAAGAAGTAAATTATGTAGAAGGAGATTGGACTTGTGAGATTGAGGGTAAATTTTATGACAATGATAAGCTGCCAATAGTCGACGATAGATTACATATAAATTTATATAATAGGTCAATAGAGAAAATACCAAATTGCATTGGTAATCTTCGGAATATCGAGAGTCTTAACCTTAGATATAATCAATTAATTACATTACCTGAAAACATTGGTAATCTTACGAATTTGGAGAAACTTACGCTTGATAATAATCAATTAATTACATTGCCTGAAAGCTTCGGCAATCTTCAAAAGTTAGAGATGATTCATCTTGGTTTTAATAGATTAACTACTTTGCCTGAAAGTTTTGGTAATCTTAAAAATTTAGAAGAACTTAAACTTGATAATAATAATTTAACTACTTTGCCAGAAAGTTTCGGTAATCTCCAAAAAATAGTAGACCTCCCGCTTAACAGTAATAAGTTAACTGCTTTACCTGAAAGTTTTGGCAGTCTTCAAAATTTAATAGAACTTAATCTTACTAAGAATCAACTAACTACTTTGCCAGAAAGTTTTGGTCATCTTCTGAACTTAGAAATACTTCATATATCTGGTAATCAATTAACAAGTTTACCTGAAAGTATTACTAATCTTGTGAATTTAGAAGAGCTTTACATAGATGAAAATAAATTAACTAACATACCCGAAAGCTTCAGCAATCTTCAGAACTTAGTATTGCTTCACATTGTTAAAAATCAATTAACTAGCTTACCAGAAAGCTTTGGTAATCTTCTGAATTTATCTTCACTTTTCTTAAGTAATAATCAATTGTCTATATTACCGATCAGTTTTAGTAATCTTCAGAATTTAACATGGCTAAATCTCAATTCTAATAAATTAAATATTTTACCAGGAAATTTTGGTAGTCTTTATAACTTAGGTAGGCTTCGCCTTGAAGATAATCAATTAACTAGCTTACCAGAAAGCTTTGGTAATCTTCAAATATTAAGAGAGCTTTCCTTACAAAATAACCAATTAAGTAGTTTGCCTGAAAGCTTTGGTAATCTTCAGAATTTAACATGGCTAAATCTTGAAAATAATGAATTAACTAATTTACCCGAATCATTCAAGAACTTAAATAAACGTTTAAATATATTGTACTTAGAGGGTAATAACTTCTCTGCAGAAGAAAAAGCGAAAGTTGAAGAGTGGCTACCGAATACAACCATTTATTGGTAAATCAAATAATATCCATAGTAATCTATATAGATTTTCTTCTTATCAATCAGAAATAAGATATTGATTACTTCGTAAATTGATATAATTACTTTACACTTTTTCACAGAGTTTTATGAAATTGATAGAATGCCCTCGCGATGCGATGCAAGGAATACACGAGTTTATACCAACAGAAAAGAAAATAGAATATCTTAACTCACTTCTGAAAGTTGGGTTTGATACTTTAGATTTCGGGAGTTTTGTTTCCCCCAAGGCAATACCACAACTAAAAGACACGGCTGAAGTACTAGAAGGCCTTGACCTTGGTTATAGTAATACTAAGTTATTGGCTATAGTCGCTAATGGACGTGGAGCTGATGACGCTTCTGACTTTGAAGAAATCGGTTATTTGGGTTACCCCTTTTCTATTTCTGAAGAGTTTCAGATGAGAAATACTAATGCTGACATAGAAGAATCATTTGATAGAGTAAGGGATGTGCAGGAAGTGTGTGGTATCCATAATAAAAAGCTTGTTGTATATATATCTATGGCATTCGGTAATCCTTACAATGAGAAATGGGACGCTGAGATAGTAGCAAAATGGATAAACAAATTAGAAAGTGAAGGAATAGAGATATTCTCATTAGCTGATACTATCGGGGTATCTACTCCTGAGAGCATAAAGTATCTTTACGAAAACTTAGTCAATGATCATCCATCATTAGAGCTGGGAGTACATTTACACAGTAACCCAGCATCTGCAAAAGAAAAAATACAGGCAGCTTATGACGCTGGTTGTAATCGTATAGACTCAGCTATTAGAGGTTTCGGTGGTTGCCCTATGGCTAAAGATGATTTAGTTGGCAACATATCAACTGAAGATGTACTAGCAGTATTGAATAATGAAGATAAAAAATCTATAAATATGGATTTATTCAATGAGTCTAGAGAAATGAGTTTTAATATTTTCTCTTAGACCTTTGTATATTCAACAGTAAGGAACCATCCACGTTTCTTCTTGTTAACGAATAGTGATATAACTTTCGAGGCTAGTCGAAGTACAGGTCTGAATCTTTCTAATCTATCGTAGAAAGTGAAGTAAGTCTTTACTTCGAGGTCTTTCATTGGTAAATCTTTGATTATCTCTTTTGCTTCTTCTATGGTATAGCCCTTAGTGCCAGCACTTTCCATATTATCGAATAATGCATCATCTACGCTCATAGATAATTTTCCTTTAAGTAGAGCGTGTTTCACCCAAAAGAAATAAGCAAGCATCGACTTTCTGTTGTAAACCATTATCTTAGCTTTGCCACCGGGTTGTAAAACTCGGTATATCTCTCTGAAAGCTTTAGGAGTGTCAGGAGTGTGATGTATTACTCCCCACGAATAAACAAACTCAAAAGTATTATCTGCATAAGGAAGGCTCTCGCTATCCCCTACTTCAAACTTCGCATCTAATCCTTCCAATGAAAGTCTATGTTTAACGTGTGAGATAGACTCAGGAGTTAAATCAATACCATGAGCATCAGCACCATTACGCACCCAATTGATAAAATCAGTTCCAGCACCTAAGCCAACTTCAAGCATTTTCTTTCCTTTACCAGAAGGGAAATCAGCAAACTCTAGTATTTCTGGCTCTCTTGAGTATCTTTTTTCTTCGATTGCATCAAAGTATTCTTTAGTAAACTTCTCAGCATCTATCTCATCTGTACCGCAAGCTTGGTTATCCCAATAGCTTTTTACTTCTTCTTTTAGCTCTTTATTCTTCATAAGCGTTTTATTTATATATAATTCGTATATTTGCAGTTGTTAATTTAACAAAAATTATAAAAACTATTGTGACTAGACTAAGAATCAATCTAAATATATTATTATTACTATTAGTTAGTACATCTATTGCATCTGCAATTGATTTAATAGATTCTGACTTAAACTATAAGGTAGGTATAGGTTTTAACTATTCTGGTTTAAGCAGTTATTACAATAATAGTTCAGTTGAAAAATCTGATATCGATGGTGTCAGGACTATTCTGTTCTTAACAGAAACAGGTGATTCTTCTCATACTACTCTTGGTAAAATAAACATTGATTATGCTGAATTTCACAATAATTACTATTTTGAGTACAAAATTAATAATGATTTGACTGCTGAACTTAATATGGATTTGGCATATTATTCATTAGATAATAAATTTACATATCTTGATACTTTGAGAGATGAAAATGAAATTCCACTTCAGGATATTTGGGGAAATAAACTTACTCAAAAGGTAAATCTACCTGATTTGAGTACAAGTATGTTTAGGTTAATGTATATAAATCCTCGATTGAATTATTACTTAATGAATGATAAGAAAAACAAGTTACGAGCTGAGTTAGACGTTGTTGTCCCATTGTCATTTAATAATACTTCTGAATATAAAGAAGGAGAATTTATAGGTGACGGATATTTACAGATTGGAACTAAATTGAATTATCGTGCTATTTTTGAAACTACACAGTTGGAATTTGGAGCTGGGTATCTAAACAGAAGTGAAGTTTACTCTGATCAAGTTAATGCCAGACTAGGTGTTATGTTTACTAAAGTAAAAGATACTTACTTCTATATTATGGCAGACTATAATCATAGTTTAACTAATCCAGAAACAGTCGATTTTGCAATAACTCAACTGCCGGCTTATGATAGTTATCTATCTACTATGTTTGGACTAAATATAAATATTGATAATATTGAATTAGATATCAGTTATACATTTGTTCCTTGGGGAAAAAATTACTGGGTAATGAACAGACTAAATGCTAGTTTTCATTACTTTTTAAAATAGAAAAAAATTAGAATCGTCGTAAGTTCAATATTTGTAATAAGTATGAATTTTTCGGCATAATGTTTGCATTACTTACTACTAGACATTTCAAGTGTCACTGTATCATAAACTAATATAGGTTTTAAAACCTAATATGAGAAAGAAAAAGAAAAGCTCGAAAGGCTTATTAACTAAGCTATTGCTTACAGGAGTAATCACTTTCAGTCTTATCACTATTTATAATCACGATAGTGCTACTGCAACGAATGAGTATTCGCCGCTAACTGCATTTGAAGATTTATCTGGTGAATTTGCAATACTAGAAGGTGAGGAATTCGAAGAATATAGATTCGAAGAGAACATTGCTCCTAAATACTCAATAGAATTAGACGGAAAAGCATCTTATTATGCGGATAAGTTCCATAATAGAACTACTGCTAATGGTGAGCGTTTCAATATGAACGATTATAGTGCTGCTCATAAGACTTTACCTTTTGGTACTATTCTGAGAGTTACTAACGTAAAAAATAACAAGAAAACTTTCGTTCGTATTAATGACAGAGGCCCTTACTCTGGTAGTAGAATAATAGATTTATCTAAAAAAGCTGCTAAAGATCTAGGTCACCTTGGCTTGTATAGAGTTAAGTTAGAAGGTTTTAAATTAGGACAAAAGAAATTCAATACTACAGATAAAGATTATTATTTTGGTTTGTCGTATAGTAAAGACCTAGTTTGTTTACCAAAAGAGCATTATTACTTTGTTGATTCGACTGCAAAATTCGGAGATATAGTAAGAATGTACAATTTGGCCGTAAAAAATGATCCAGATATAATGATTTTAGCAGATGCTTCCGAAAAGAATAAAATGGAAGTCAAGCATTCTGATGTACTATATTATTTGGGTAAGGTCAATGAATCGACAATTTATGAAGACCAGATGGTCTCAAATCAATAGAAAATTAAAACAGCTTTTCGGGGCTGTTTTTTTTTAACTTGTTAGAGCTGTATCAATTTGTTAATTTAGTAAACTTTTTAAGAAAAAATATTTTTGGAGTTAATGTGAAAAGATTTATAGTCGCATCCCTGTTTTTATTTATTGGAGCTGTATTATTACAAGGTTTCCAATGTGCATCTCAAGAAATGAATAGTGCTAAAATGGATTATCAAAAAGGTAAATTTGATGAAGCCATTGAAAACATTAGAAAAGAGCTAAAAAAGAATCCAAAAAATGAAGACGCTCATATTCTGCACGCCCAAATCCTTTTCAAAAAAGGTGACTATAATGGTGCTGCAAATGTAATATCAGAATCTAGAGATTTTATAAAATCTAAAAAGAATAAAGAGTCTGCTGCATTTATAGAGACACAAATATTATCTGGTGCATATAGCACAGCTTATAAGAGTTATCAGATGTATTTCCAAAAGAAAGATGAAAAATTACTTGATCAAGCAATCGAAGCGGCTGATTTGAGTTTGAAACTTCGTCCACAGTTATATGATTTATATAACTTAAAAGGTAGAGTCTATGAAGAAAAGAAAGATGATGCTAAAGCTATTGAGTCTTATGAAGAATTCATTAAAGCTAATGAATCGGAATATGAGTTAGCTAAAGAATCGAATGTAAATCTTGATATGTTTAGAGAAGAAGCACTAACAATATTAGGTCAACCTACTGAATCTATTACTTCTATCCTTGATAGTACTAAAGGTATAACAACAATTACTGACAGAATAATGTATGATGGTAACGAAGTTTACTTACATTCGTTGAAAGAATCAAATGCAGGTAGCTACAAAGTAGAAGGTTGGAGATTGAATCTACCTGAAGAATGGAGAAAGGCCGAAAAATTCCAATATAATCCTATAAATATAGATCCTTATGCTGCATTAGCACAAAAGTACTACAGTAATAAGAAATATGATGATGCTATTCGTAACCTTGACTATTTAATTACGTTAAAACCTTCAAACAAAGAAGCTGGTGGATTAAAAATACAAATATTACAAGAGACTGGTAATACTGACAAGGCAATTGCGGAATTAGAAGAAGCGACTAAGACATCTCCTGACAACAAGAGATATTGGTTACAATTTGGTGATTTACTATCTAGTATGAGTAAATACGATGAAGCTATTAGTAAGTATGAATCAGCTCTAAAAATCGACCCAGAATACGATTATGCTCTTTATAATATAGCATCAGCTTACAAGAACAAAGCTGGACTATTACAAAAAGTTGAACAAGAAAAACTAGAGAAAGACCCTAATTATGTAATTAAGACTGAGAACTACTTCCCTACTCTTGAAAAATCAGCTGAGTTTTATACTAAAACGTCTCAAACGAAACAGTTTACAGATAATCATAATGTATTACTACAATTAGCTAATATTTATCAAGTAATTGAAGATGAAGAAAAGCTAAAAGCAACTCTAGCAAAATTGGACGAAGTTGAGTTTATGGTAGAGCAAAATGAGAAAAGAGCATTCTATTTAGATTTGTTGAAATTATACTCAACAATGAAAAATGAGACTAAAACACAGTTAATTCAAAAGAAACTAGAAAATTTAAAATAAGGATAGAAATGAACGACCCAAAGAAGCAGAATAATCAGAATAGCTTGAATATTGAGATAACAGATGAAATTTCGCAAGGGATTTATTCTAATCTTGCAATAATAGCACATAGTAAAGCTGAGTTCGTTATTGACTTTACAAGAGTCTTACCGGGTACTCCAAAAGCTAAAGTTCACTCAAGAATAATAATGACTCCTCAGCATGCAAAAATGCTTGCACGTGCTTTGAGTGATAACATTGGAAAATTCGAAGCGGTGAATGGCGAGATTCATATTGAAGGAAATGGGAATATGAATAATTTCCCTGGATTTGAAGAAGGTTCTGGAAACACTAAAATTAATTAAGTTAACACAGGAAAGCGAAATAGATGTCATCTTCTAATCGCAAACTGTTAGAAAATCTATCATTCCAAAGTATAGCAGAATTTGCTGGAAAAGGACTACAAGCTGTATATACCATTTATCTTGCCAATGTATTAGGGGCAGAAGGTTATGGTATATATGGCTTTGCTACTTCTATAGTATCCTATTTCGTTTTATTCGTTAGTTTTGGTATGGATGTATATGGCTCTCGGGAAGTAGCAACTAACAATGATAGTGTAGAAAGCAATGTTAGTCATATTTTCTCATTAAGATTACTACTCGCTGTAGTTGCCTATATATTACTAATTGCTATTGTCTATTTATTTATGGATGATGTAATAGTCCAATTTGCTATACTTTTAATTGGTATTAACATATTTTCCAATGCTATTCTCTTGAATTGGGTATTCCAAGGATTAGAGAAAATGGGAATAATTGCAGTTAGAACAGTTCTAGTTTCTTCGCTAAGCTTAATCCTAATTCTTTTATATGTTAAAAGCCAAGATGATACTCTATTAGCATTTGGTATATTATCCTTCTCTATGCTCTTGAATAGTATAATTATGACTATATATTACCTTAGGAAAATTGGGAAGATTAAACTTAGTTATAGTTCTGAAGACTGGAAACGAATAGCAAAAGGATCGATACCAATTGGACTTTTCGGTGTTATGGTTTCCATAATGAATAATATTGATCTATCCTTGATAGGTGCATTGCTTACAGACTTTAAGTATGAAGCCGGAATATATAACGCAGCTTATAAGATAGTATTCTTTGCAATAGTACCTTCAATTATAATTCAGAATGCTTTTTTTCCTCAGTTATCGAGAGCTGAGGGTGTAGATAAAAGAAATAGTTTATTTAGCAAATACAGCAAAGCAATTCATGTTGTTGGAGCTCTTACTGCATTTATAACTTATTTCTATTCCGATTTTCTAATCTCAAGTCTCTTAAACTCGGAATTTCAAGGTTCAATAGTATTGATGAGACTCTTTGCAATTTCAATATTTATTGTTTTTGTAAATATTTCATTAGCCTCTACTTTAGTGGCTTGGAAGATGGAAAAGCTTGTTATCTATGCAACTATATACGCTGTAATGATGAATATAATTATTGATATAGTTTTAATCCCAAATTATGGTGCCTATGGAGCTACTGTAGCAACTATATTAGCAGAGTTTACTCTATTAATTGCACTTACATATAACCTATACAGAGCTACGAATAAATTGTATTTAATATATATTCTTATAGTATTTGTTATTGGTGTAATATCTATACTACCTGCATTACTGTATATAAATGATAATATTGGTAATATTGCGGGTATAATTAGTACAGTTATTCTATTTGTTTTAATTACACATTACTCTGGGTTTTTTAGAATTTTAGATATTAAAAAGATGCTTAAAACATGAAATATGATTTCGTAATAGTTGGTGCAGGTTATTCTGGTTGCGTATTGGCTGAAAGAATAGCAACTCAACTGAATAAGAAGTGCTTGATAGTAGAGAAAAGAAACCACATCGGTGGCAATTGTTATGACTATTATGATGATGATGGTGTATTAGTCCATAAATATGGGCCTCATATTTTCCATACTCAAATGAAAAAAGTATGGGAATACTTATCAAATTATACAGACTGGATTCCTTATGAACATAAGGTTAAAGCTGTGATCGATGGTATTGAAGTAACTGTTCCTTTTAATTTTAATTCTATACACACTGTTTACAGTAAAGAAAAAGCACAGAGATTGGAAGATTTACTAATTGAAATCTATGGCTCTGGAGTTAAAATTCCAATTTTGAAGCTAAGGGAAACAAGCAATGAAGAATTGAAAGAACTCGCAGAGTTTATCTATGAAAAAGTTTTTCTTGGGTATAATCTAAAACAATGGGGAATGAAGCCAGAAGAATTAGATCCTTCAGTATCTGGAAGAGTGCCTGTTTTTTTAAGCAGAGATGATAGATATTTCCAAGATACTTATCAAGCTATACCGAAGCATGGATATACAAAAATGTTCCAAAAAATGATAGACCATCAGAACATAAGTGTCATGTTGCAAACAGATTACAAAGATGTTATAGATAACTTAGATTATGATAATTTGATTTACACTGGGCATATTGACTATTACTTTGATTTCAAGTTAGGTCGTCTTCCCTATCGAACTTTGAATTTTAATATGCAAACACTAGATGTTGAATTTTTCCAATCAGGTACTCAGATTAACTATCCAAATGATCACGATTATACAAGAATAACTGAGTTCAAACATCTGACTAAGCAACAACATACGAAAACTACAATAGCTTATGAATACCCTGAAGAATATGAATTTGGGAAGAATGATCCGTACTACCCAATTCCAAAGAAAGAAAATTTAGAACTCTTCGAAAAGTATAAAGAGTTGGCAGATAAAGAAAAAAACGTTTATTTTGTAGGTCGGTTGGCTGACTATAAGTATTATAATATGGATCAGACCGTTGGTGTAGCTTTACAACTATTTGAGAAAAAAATTGCAAACAGCTAAAGGATTAAAAAATACTCGAGACACAGCATTGTGCTTAGATTTAGATGGTACACTTATTAGAAGTGATGCTCTCTTCGAATCTATATTCCAACTAGCAAAAGTCAACCCATTGTTATTATTCTTAATTCCGTTCTGGCTTATAAAAGGCAAGCCAAATCTAAAAGAAGAAATAGACAATAGAATAGATTTCAAAGCTGATACTCTCCCTTATAATCAAGAACTAATAGACTATGCTATTAGCGAAAGACAGAACGGTAGAAAAGTGTATCTGGCTACTGCCAGTCATATCTCAATAGCAGATAAAGTAGCAAATCATTTGAATATTTTTGATGGTGTGTACGCTACTAAAGATGGCTATAACTTAAAATCAGATAAAAAAGCAAAAGTACTAAACGAAGAATTTGGTAAAGGGAATTACGTATATGCTGGTGACGCAAAAGTAGATTATAATATATGGAAAGATGCAGCGGCTGCAATAGTTGTATCCAATAAGAAATCATTTGTTGATGACGTAAATAAGAAATTCCCTGTGGAGAAGAGTTTTTACAAGGAAGTAAACATATTCAAAAAGATAGTTAAAGAAATAAGAGTCTATCAGTGGGTTAAAAACTTACTACTTTTCCTCCCTATTATGCTTGCCCATACACTTGGAAATGTAACCGATTTAACTAATGTAGTAATTGGGTTCTTCTCGTTTAGTATTTCTGCAAGTTTTGTATATGTTCTTAATGATTTACTAGATTTGGATTCTGATAGAAGTCATCCGCGAAAGAAAAACAGACCACTCGCTTCGGGTGATTTACCAATACAAATTGGTATATTATTAGTACCTATTTTACTTTTTGTTGGTGTAGGGTTATCATTCTTGCTCAGTCCGAAATTTCAGATTATACTTTTCTCATATATTGTAATAACAACGGCTTATTCATTCAGCTTGAAGAAAGTACCTATTCTAGATATTATTCTATTAGCAACACTCTTTACTAGCAGGATAGTTGCCGGTGCATTTGCAGCTAACGTCTATTTATCTATGTGGATACTTGCATTCTCTATGTTCTTCTTTATGAACCTAGCAGTACTGAAAAGATATACTGAACTTCTAGTGATGAAGAAAAAGAATGAGATAGAAGCAAAAGGACGAGGTTATCATATAGAAGACATGGGCCTATTACTAAGTTTGGGGCCAGCAGCTGGCTTTTTATCTGTACTAGTATTCGTACTGTATATAAATAGTGATCAAGCAATAGGGCTGTATTCTGAGCCATTAGTATTATGGTTGATTGCTCCAGTATTCCTATATTGGATTAGTAGAATATGGCACCTAAGCGTGAGAGGTAAGATGACTGATGACCCTATAGTTTTCACAGGAAAAGATAGAGTTAGTTATGTAGTTGGTTTGATTATATTTCTAATAGCATTTTTGGCGTCATAATGGAAATTACAAACTACCAATCGTTCAATAAATACCCTAAAGTATTTCCGAAAGAAGTACTAATCCCCTCTTGGTTAACGGATGTAGATAAACTCGAATTGAAAGATTCGGTACTATGTTATGGGAAAGGCAAGAGTTATGGCGATGTCTGTCTAAATGAAAATGGTACACTAATAGATATTGCTAATCTAAATCATATTATCGAATTTGATAATAATTCTGGTATTATCAAATGTGAAGCTGGTATTACACTAAAAGAAATATTATCATTTTCAGTGCCTAGAGGTTGGTTTTTACCAGTTACTCCCGGTACAAAGTTCATCACTCTCGGCGGTGCTGTAGCTAATGATGTACACGGTAAGAATCACCACTCAGCAGGTACATTTGGGTCACATATTACAGAAATTGAGCTATTCAGGTCAGACAAAGTAACTTACAAGTGCACTAAAGAAGAGAATAAAGAACTATTCGCAGCTACAATAGGCGGGTTGGGTTTGACTGGCTTTATAAAGACAGTCGAGTTTCAATTAATCGCTATCGAAACCCCATTTATGTATGTTGAGAATATTAAATTTGATAATCTTGACGCATTTTTTGATTTGAATGAAGAATCAGAAAAACTATTTCCGTACACAGTTTCTTGGGTGGATTGCACTACAAAAGGCAAGAAAATGGGAAAAGGAATATATATGCGTGGAAGACATGCAACAAAAGCTGAAGTAAGTAAGTCATTTGAAATGAAAGATGGTGCTCTCCCCTTCCCAATAGAAGCGAGTTTTATAAATAATTTTACTGTAAAAGCTTTCAATAAACTTTTCTATAGTAAGCAATTTAGTAAATTCTCTACTCAGATAGTTCCATTCGAACCTTATTTCTACCCACTCGATATGATAGATGGATGGGAAAAAGCTTATGGTAAAAAAGGGTTCCTACAACATCAGTTTGTCTTAGCTTATGATAATTGTAGAGAAAGTCTAGCCCAAATTTTTAATGAGATTGTAAACTCTGGTATGTCATCATTTTTGACTGTACTTAAATCATTTGGTGATGCTAAATCACCAGGAATGTTGTCATTTCCCCAAAAGGGTATAACACTAGCAATCGATTACAGAATGGAAGGCGATAAGACATTGAAATTACTAGATAAGATTGATAATATAGTGGCTACAAATAATGGTAGTCTCTATCCGGGTAAAGATGCTAGAATGAGTAAAGAACACTTCCATCAGTTTTACCCAAACTTCGAGGAATTCCTTAAGTATAAGGATCCGAATTTTTCATCAAGTTTTTATAGAAGAATAAAATGATAAAGAACATATATGTATTTGGTGCTACAAGTAAGATAGCTGAAGAAACACTCAAGAATTATGCTAAAGATGGTGCTAATTTTTACCTTGTAGGTAGAGACATCAGTAAATTAGAAGTAGTGAAAAAAGACTTAATCGCTCGTGGAGCAGGTAAAACCGAAGTCGAAGCTTGTGATGCGCTTGATTGGGAAAAACACCCTCTTACTGTTATTAATGCTGATAAATCAATTGGGCAGCTTGATTTGATTTTTATTGCTCACGGTACATTACCCGATAATGAAGGTATTCGTAATAACCAGATGAAAGTAATTGAAGAGTTCAATATTAATTGTACTAGTGTAATTTCATTATGTACAGTTGCATCTGAGTATTTGGAACCGAAGGGTAAAGGTACAATTGCTGTTATTTCATCAGTCGCTGGTGAGAGAGGAAGACAGAGCAACTTCATATATGGGTCAGCTAAGGGTGGAGTTTCCAAATACCTAGAGGGTCTTAGAAATAGACTTTTTGAAAAAGGAATTAAGGTCATTACTATTAAACCAGGTATGGTAGATACTCCAATGACAAAAGATTTTAAAAAAGGATTATTATTTGCAAGTCCTACTAGTGTTGGGAAGTATATCTATAAGGGAATTAATGTTGGTAAAGATGTGATGTTTGTTCCAGGATATTGGAAGATAATAATGGGTATAATCAAATCAATTCCAGAAAGTATATTTAAGAAACTAAAGCTTTAAGCTAGTGGTATTTTAAAGCTTATTTTAGTTCCTTTTCCTTCTTCGGACTCGACTATTATTTCTCCCCCGTGTTGCTCAATAGCATTACGCATAATCATAGTACCGAGTCCTGTACCGCCAGCAGAAGTGAAATAAGGCTTAAGCATATTATCTTTTACCTCTTTGTTCATACCTCGTCCGTTGTCTTGGACTTCGAAGTAAGCATATTTAGTGTTTTTATAAGCTCTTAATATGAGCCTTCCTGAGGTACTATCCTTCATAGACTTCAAGCTATTTTCAGTAGCATTTCTGATTGCTCTGGATAGCTTTTGTTTATCAACGTACAAATCAAAATCAGTACTTTCATCAACGAATGTAACATTCGGATAGAATTCTAAATCAAATTCTTCGATTACATCTGCAATTAGCATCTTTGCACTTTGTTTTGCCTTATGAACACTTGAACTTCTGCCAACAGTTACTATATCACGTACTTTTTGATTTAGTATGTTTACTTGCTTTATAATTTTGTTTTTCTTATTAACTGAAGCTTCATTACTTGTCTCTAGTTCCTCAGCATTGAGTTTTAGAGTACTTAGATTAGTTTGCATATCATGTGCTAACTGAGCAAAGTTATTCATCTTTTGTTGGCGAAGTTCTTCAGTTATATCAGTACCAGAAAGCAAATATCCCACAACTGACCCAGTTACTCGTCTCTTTGTAACAGCACTACAAATATATTCATGTAATTCATTATTGTGGTATATATGTATCTTCTGTTGAAAGCTATCTTTGAGTACTCTCATTTTCTCAAATATCTCGAAAAGCTCAGTTGTATGTTCACTAATGCAATAATATTTGAAAAATCTACCCCACGGTACTGATGAATCAATTTCAATTATTCTCATTGCCGTCTTATTAATATTTATCAAATCGCCTTTCTTATTGAATACAAATATGAAATCATTATCTGACAATTCTAGAAGTGTGGCATTCAGTTCTTTTTTCTTAGAGTATAGGTAATAGATAATTAGGATAATAATAATTAAAAAAAGAGGGATTATGTAATTTATAAAACTATTATAAAAATAGTAAATTTGCCAAAAAGTGTTATTTGACTTAGAGTATATAGAGGCTTCTATAGTAGAATAAGTGAAAAAATCTTTGTGGTCTATTATCTTTATTTCTGAGTTAAGTTCACTAGTAGTGATTGATATTGGCTTATAAAAATTTACATTTAAGTTTTTATCAAAATTATAAATTGCGTTTTGGAACACTACTGTCAAATTATAATTATCAAAGAAAATACCTAATGGAGAAATAATATAATTTGGTAACTCATATTTTTGGATGACTTCAGAATTTAAATTAGTCAAAGTTACTGAATACCTATCATCAGAATAAGATATAGTATAGATACCTAATTCATTGTTGTTTATCGGTTCTATTAAGTAATCCTCATCTATTATATCTATCCAAAACTCAGAAAGCAATTCACA
>JBLWYD010000071.1:0-14731 GCA_048267165.1 Bacteroidota bacterium | reverse complement strand
AGGTAGTAAGTTTATAGTATATATTAAAGATATAAATCTGGTAATCAATAAAGTAAACAAGAATAACGATTCTTTTGAAAAACAGAATATACTATTAGATAAGCTATTCACAAGTGACAATAAATTAAATATATATACTTATGAAATACTAGATGAAATGCTACTAATGATTAATGGTAGATTTTCAAGTAAGCTGAAGAATATTAATACAAATTTCTTGTTAAAAGATATAAGTGAGTTTGCAGAACAATTATACAATATTGCTGAAGAGAAAGGAATCGACTTTATAAAATTCTATGCTGAGGAATTGAAAAGTGCAACAAAAGCAATAGAAGTAGAAAAAATTAATTATTTGCTTGAAAATTTTTATAAATTAGTTGAATTGATTAATAGATTAATGGAAAAACGGAATGGAAACTAGCAAAGGTAAAATACTGATTGTTGATGATAACCCGACTAACATTCAAGTTGTAGGGAATATATTGACTGAAAGAGGATTTGATATCGCTTTTGCACAATCGGGAGAGAAAGCCATAGAGCAAGTACTCCATACCGATTATGATTTGATTCTACTAGATATTATGATGCCAGAAAAAGATGGATTTGAGATATGCGAGACATTGAAAGCAAATCCACAAACTAATGAAATACCAATAATATACCTTACGGCTAAATCAGATATAGATTCAATAATCAGAGGCCTTCGAAATGGTGGAATTGATTATATCAGCAAACCATTCATCAAAGAAGAATTAATAGTAAGAGTAGAAAACCAAATTAATATGAAGAAAGTACAAGACGAATTAGTCTTTGCTAATAGATCAAAGGACAAATTCTTCTCAATAATAGCTCATGATTTAAAAAGCCCTATTAGTGCTTTTAAGAATATAACAGACGTACTAGTTCGCGATTATGACGATTTTGATAGGGAAGACATTCAAGATTTTGTTAAAAAGCTGAACGAATCTGCAGGTAATGTATATAAATTATTAGATGACCTTTTAGAATGGTCAAGAAGTCAAAATAATAAAATAACATTCGATCCCAGCTTGATTTTACTTTCTAAATTATCTGAGAATATTATAGATTTACTCGGTAACAATATAGAAAGAAAAGAATTAGATGTAATAAATAAAATTGATGAAGATATAAAAGTATTTGCCGATTTGAATATGATAAATACTGTTCTTAGAAATTTAATTTCAAATGCAATAAAATTCACTCAAATAGGTGGTAAAATTGAAGTTGGCTGCTCAGATTATGATGATGATGAGATGATAGTATGGGTAAAAGATAATGGTGTAGGTATGCAGCAATCTGACATAGAGAAACTCTTTAAGATAGAGATACATCATACTACACACGGAACTGATGAGGAGGTAGGGACTGGTCTTGGATTAATATTATGCCAAGACTTTATTTTGAAACATGATGGTAAAATTTGGGTAGAAAGTGTTTATGGAGAAGGATCAACTTTCTTTTTCACAATTCCTAAAGTTGATATAAATAGTTTATAATCATTTTATTCAAAAGCTTTTTATTCATAATTTTGCATTAAATATAATTACAAAAACAAAATTTGGTATTATTTTATGAAAATAGGTTTGATATACGGTACTAATACAGGTGTAACTGAGATAGTTGCAGAGAAATTAGATGAAGAGTTAAGAGAAAATGGCTTGGATGTAGAGTTACACGACATAGCAAGCGTTGATTTTGAAATCATTGATAACTATAATACTTTGATAATTGCGGTTCCTACATGGAACGATGGTGATTTACAAGATGATTGGGATGAAGTATTTGATCAATGGACTAATTATAATTTTGAAGGTAAAAAAGTAGGTTTTGTTGGTACAGGTGACCAAGAAGCATATCACGAAAATTATTTAGATGCAATTGGTAAGATGGCAGCTCCAGTTAGGAATTCTGGTGGTGAAGTATTTGGTAGAACTTCAACTAAAGGATTTCAGCATACGAAGTCAGTAGGGGATGATGGTGACGGTTATTTCTGTGGTTTAGCAATAGACGAAGACAATGAACCAGAATTAACTGATGAAAGAATTGCTAATTGGGTATCACAGATAAAATCTGAATTAAGTTTATAAAAAGTAAACAAAATAATAAATTCAAACAAAGTGGTTGCAGATACTAATCTTCTATTAGTCCTCGACCACTTTTATTTATTTTACCATCTATGCCTAATTTTTTGAGAATAGAATCTAAAATTCCGTTCACGAACATTTTGCTCTTATCGGTGCTATACTTTTTAGAGATTTCAATTGCTTCATTGATACTTACTTTGGGAGGGATTTCTTCAAAAAATACTAGCTCACAAATTGCAGATTGTACTAAATATCTATCAATTTTAGCTATTCTATCAATTTCCCAATTCTGAGCAAATTCTTCTAAAAGTTCATTTAAGTAAGTTTGTTTGTTAACTATTGTATTTGCAAGATTTTTACCAAATTCAATATCTTCATCACGCCATTTGATAGGGATGTCAGATTCCATTTCTAGTATTTCTTCAGGTCTTAAAAACTTACCTACTTCACTCTCTTGTATGTCTTCTTCATCGCCAAAATAGAATACTCTATAGAAGATATGGTCGAATAATATATCGAGATCTGATTCACAGCTATAATAAGCCATTATAATTTGTAATACTTTTTCTCTGGCTAATCTTCTGTTACCTTTCAGACTTCTTTTATCACTCAAAGGAAATACTTTATTTAATTCACTCATATAAAGAACTATTATACTTATTAAAATTTGGTTTTTTTCTGAAACAGAACATAATACAAATCTTATAAATAATAAAGAAGAATATGATATAGAAAGTATAATTACTAAAAAATATCTATTTTTGTTTATTAAATGTTTACAAAACTAGAGTAAATGGTTACAGAAGGTATTATAAACGAAGTTGTAGATGTCTTAATAGAATCTAAAAATATTTCTGCTCTCACAGGTGCTGGTGTCTCCGCCGAAAGCGGAATAGCTACTTTTCGAGATCCAGATGGATTATGGGCTAAGTTTAATCCACAAGAATTGGCTAGTATTGATGGATTTATGGCTAACCCAGAACGAGTTTGGGCTTGGTATCAGTATAGAGTAGAAATAGTAAATAGCTCTAAGCCAAATTTAGGGCATTATGCTTTAGCAGAATTCGAAAGCCTGAATAAAAATTTTAAGCTTATTACTCAGAATGTAGATGGATTACATCAAAGAGCAGGTTCAAGAAATGTAATAGAATTACATGGATCTATAGTTAGAAATAAATGTTTTAATTGCAATGAGATTCATCAAGAATCAGTTATCGAAACAAACCAACTAAATAATTGCAAATATTGCAATGGATTGATCCGACCAGACGTCGTTTGGTTTGGAGAAATGCTACCAGAAAAAGAAATTGAGTTAGCGCAGTTATATGCTTCAAATTCAGATGTCTTTTTTTCTATAGGTACTTCAGCTGAAGTTTATCCTGCTGCTGATTTGCCGATTATTGCGAAAAGAAATGGAGCCTTATTAATAGAGATTAATCCAGATAGAACCCAACTCTCAGATTACGTTGATATAAGTATTAGTCTACCATCCGGAGAAGTATTACCATTGATTATAGATGAATATAAAAAGAGAAAATTAAAATGATATTAGGTATTGGTACAGATATTATAGAAATAGAAAGAATAAAAGGTACTTTGGAAAATTATGGAGAGAGATTTAGAAATAAAATGTTCACACAAGTTGAAATAGATTATTGTGAGCAGTTCAAAGACAAAAAATATCCTCACTATGCGGCTCGTTTTGCTGCGAAAGAAGCCTTTTCTAAGGTAATTGGGACTGGTTTTGCAAGAGGATTCAAATTCAAGGAAATATATGTTCAGAATTTAAAAACTGGAGAGCCTGTGATAGTACTTGACGGTAGTTTAAAAGAGCAGTATGGAGATAATATAATAAAAGTGTCACTATCACATACTGATAGTAATGCAATTGCATATTTAATAATGGAATCAAAATAAATGAAAGACAATTATATATACGGCAAGAATGCTGTACTACAAGGTATAGAAGCAGATAAAGTTGAGAAAGTATTCATAGCTTTTGGGGCTCAAGGTGCATCAATTAATAAGATTTTCAAAGAAGCTAATATGAATGGAGTTTCAGTCACTAAATATGATAGAAAACGATTTCGCGAATTAGAAAGACAGGTTTGTCCGGGTGACAATTTATCTCAAAGTGTAATTGCCATAATTAAGCAAGTTGAAACACTGAATATTGTAGATATACTAGAAAAAGCTTATGAAAGCACAGATAAACCTCTGATAGTGGCTTTAGATGAGATAACAGACCCACAGAATTTAGGTGCAATAGCTAGATCAGCAGAATGTGCAGGTGCTTCAGCACTATTAATAACTGAGAGAAATTCAGCTCCTATAAACTCTTTTGCTGTTAAAGCGTCAGCTGGTGCTCTGACTAAAATCCCTGTAGCAAGGGTGACTAATCTAGCTACAGAACTTTCAAACTTAAAAGAACATGGATTTTGGATTGTAGGTACTGAAGTAGATACTGATACAAATTATACTGATAATATCTATGATTCTCCTATAGTACTTGTTATAGGTTCAGAAGGTAAAGGGATGAGACCAAGAGTAAGGAATGTATGCGACCATTTAGTAAAAATACCCATGGTGGGTTCTACTCAATCACTTAACGCCTCAGTATCAGCAGGAGTTATTCTATTTGAAATACTTAGACAAAGAGATTTTAAAAAGATTTAGAATTTCTGTCAAGTGAATAGCTTTTTTCTAAGTGTTTGGAAAGCTTTACGAATGGCAGTCCTATAATCAGATATATGATTGCCACAATAATTCCTGTCCCAATATAGTCGTAATATGTCGCAGATAACTCTAAGTAACGTTTAGTAAGCTCTGCCATTGCGATTACTGATACAAGAGATGTATCTTTTAATAGAGAGATGAAATCATTAGTAACCGGCGGAATAACCAGTCTTATTGCCTGAGGTATAATTATATGTTTTAGTGCTTGTCTGCGAGACATACCTAATGAAACTGCTGCTTCCATCTGACCACTAGGTACAGAGAATAAACCAGCTCTATAATTTTCTGCCTCATAAGCAGAGTAATTCAAACCAAGACCTAATACGGCCGCTGAGAATGGATCCATGTTAATACCAATACTTGGTAAGGCATAGTATATAAAAAACAACTGTATAAGCAAAGGAGTGCCACGAATCACTTCTATATATGTAGTTGCTAGAAAAGAAAGTGGTCTTGGTGCATAAACTCTTGTTAGAGCTATAATAAGACCTAATACTATTGCGATTATCATTGATAGTATCGAAAGTACAACTGTAGTGATTGCAGCTTCCCCTAATATAGGCATATAGCTGATATACCTGTCCACATAATCATCAAATGATAATTCAGTTTTTCTAGACTCTAGAAATGCCTCAAACTTCTTTGGTTTTATATTAGATGTAGTTTTATCATCAAGATATAATGCAACCATATAGTTCCACATATCCCATTGTTCCAGAATCTCTCTTAATTTACCTGATGTTATTAGTTTTGTTATAGCTGTATTGATTCTAGTTTGAAGCAACGTATCTTGCTTTCTCATTACTATTCCATATACAACTTCTCCAATAGGTTCACCAGTCAATTTCAGTGCTGGGTTCCAGCCAGCATAGTATTTTGCTACAGGTTCATCTATTAAAACAGCGTCGAGTCTATTGTTTTTTAGATCTTCGTAAGAACTAGCTTCACTATCATAAGTTTTTACAGATATATTACCATGTTCCTTAAGTATTCGTTCTGCTAAAGAACCTTTTAATGTACCTACAGTTTTATCTTCAAGTCCATTTAAGTCTTCTATATCTTTTGTGTCATCTCTTACAACAATTTGTTGGAACGTAATATAATAGGGGATAGAGAAGGCTACTTCTTTCTTTCTGTCTTCGGTTATTTCTAACCCATTGATAGCTAAATCATAATCGTTTCTCTTTAATCCAGGTATTAACCCATCCCATTGATTTTGGAAATGTTTATTATCTATCTCTAATTCTTTGGAAATGGCGTCAATTATATCAACTTCAAATCCAATGAGTTTTGTCGGAATTCTTGGATCTTGAAATACATAAGGTGCACCGCTTTCTGCGTCAGCAGCCCATCGTAAGACATCTTTATCTTGTGAAGTTAGATTGAGAGTAAATAATAATAGTAATACTGAATAGAGTAATGATTTCATATTTTATATAGCCAATAGTTTTAGATAGTCTCTAGTTCTACTGTCCTTTGGGTTCGAAAACATTTCTTCAGGAGGAGCCATTTCTATGATTTCACCTTTATCCATAAATACTACTATATCTGAAGCATTTTTAGCAAAGTTCATGGAGTGGGTAACTACTATCTGTGTCATTCCTTCTTTATTTAAGTCAGTCATTACTTTTATGACTTCTTCGACTAGCTCGGGGTCTAATGCAGAAGTAGGTTCATCATAAAGCATTACTTTAGGATTCATTGCTAATGCCCGTGCAATTGCGACTCTTTGCGCTTGACCACCTGAAAGTTGATTTGGCATTCTATCAATAAAATCTTCCATTCCTACTTTAGCAAGTAGCTTGATAGCATGTTGTTTAGTGTTCTCAACATCTTTTCCTTGCACAATCTTAGGAGCAATGATGATATTATCTAATACATTATAATTAGGAAATAGATTCAATCCTTGGAAAAGCATCCCAACTTTAGTTCTAAGTTTATGTGCTTTTAGTTTAAAATCTTGGTCTAATTTATTTTCTTCAATTGAATTAATAAAAGGCATGCCCACTTTGTTTCGAATTTTACTGATGTTCTTTTCAAATTCTTTTCTATTTTTAGTTCTAGATAACTCTAAATCATCTATTTTAATAGTTCCTTCATCTAGTATTTCTAAACAATTCAAGCATCTCAGCAATGTAGTCTTACCACAACCTGAACGCCCAATTATTGAGATTAATTGTCCTCTCTGGACATCCAAATCTATACCACGGAGTATATGTGAATCTCCGAAGTATTTGTGTAGGTTTCTTATCTGAACTATATTATTTTCGCTATTCAATAGGATTTTTCATTTATTAGATATTCAAGATAACAATAATAAACTATTTTTCACAATAGGTGTTCAAAAAAAAAAGACGTTCCAAGGAACGTCTTTAATTTAAATACTCTATAAAGAGACAATTTTTATATAGGATTTCCCTATATATCTTTTGCCTTTTGCAGCTTTTTCTGTCGGAGGAGGATTATCAGGATCAGTAGCTTTGTTCGCTCCAATTGATATTCTATCTACACTTACACCAGAGGTAGTAAAAAATTCTTTTAATGATTGTGCTCTTTCTTTCGTTAACTTTTCATTTGCCACTTTGTCTTTGTTATTGTCTGGGAAGCTGACAATCTCAACTTTTACATCTGGGTTTAATTTCAAAGTTTCTTGTAAATCGTCTAATAGTATTTCACTACCAACTCTTAGTTTCGATTTATTATACTCAAAAGGGGGAACTGAAAGAGGTAACTTAACTCCAACTTCTTTCGGCATTATAAGAAAATCTTTTGATATCTCTGCATATTTATCAGTATTTGGTACTTGGATAGAGAATTGTTGATCCATAAATCCAGTTTTCTGTAATTTTATATCATAAGTTTCACCAGCTTTTAAACCAGTAATATAATAGTAACCATTTTCAGAAGCACGACTACGAGTAGCAGTTACACGTTTACCATCTTTCATAACTAGTAGTGCTGTAGTCTCTGGTTGCTTACTGACTTGGTTAAAAACATTTCCAGTCAATGATACGACTGTCTTAATAAAACCTTGTGATTGTAAATCATTGCTAATAAGTAAAAAAGCAACGGTTGCAATTATTATGTGTTTAAATTTCATTTTTATTTCCTGTTACTTTTGTTTTTCTAAAAATCTTACTGTTCCGTCAACACAACCTAGTATTATAGTAGTAGCGTCATAGACCAAATCTACTGACCAAATTTCCACACCTGCGTCATGTTCCCATAATAATTTAGAATTATCAGAATTCCATAACTTTACTTTTTTATCTAAACTTGCACTTACTAAAGTAGTATTGTCTTCAGCAAAAGAAATATCTTGAACTAACTCATCATGAGCCTTCCAGCTATTCAACAGCTTACCATCAGGCATTGACCAAATTTTGATTACTCCATCTTGATCAGAAGATGCCATTTTCTTAGCATCAAACGAATAGAGTACAGTTAAAACAGGTGCGTCGTGGCCTAATAAAGTCATTACAGGTTCTTTTGATTCCAAATCTGTTGACCATATCTTAATAGATTTGTCATCACTACAAGATGCTATATATTTTCCGTCATAACTATAAGCAACGTTATTAGTTGGCTCAGAGTGATCTCTAAGAGTTTTAATCTCAGTTCCTAATCTATAGTCCCAAAGCTTAACTGTCTTGTCGAAGCTAGTAGAAGCTATAAAAGTACTACTATCATCTTGACTAAAATAAACTCCAATAACTTGGTCAGTATGACCTTTGAAGATTTTTAATTGTTTACCTGTCTCTACGTCCCATACTCTTACAGTATGATCACCAGAAGCAGATGCTATCCATTTATCATTTCCAGAAAAAGATAAGTTGTTCACTTGACCTAAGTGCCCCTTCATTGTTACTATTTCTTTTCCTTCAGGGATACTCCAAATTTTTATAGTTTCATCTAAACTACAAGTTGCTACTCTAGAGTCAGCCTCGTTTACGAATACACCAAGAACTTCGTCATCATGTTTCCCCACTATTCTTTCTTTGTATTTTAGTGAGTACAAGCTACCATAAGACATAGCCAGTATTAATATACTAATAGTAAATTTTTTCAACATTAAATTTCCTGTGTTCGTTTTTCAAATATTTCAAAAATAACAATTTTTATTTAAAGTTATTACGTTCTTAGTAATTCAATTGTTTCTTCAAGTCCTTTCTTTATACTTTGGAGGTCTGTCAGAGACACTTGTTTAAGTACTTCTTTATATCCTTTACTCTTCTTGTAAGTGTACACTCTGTCTTCCAAATTGTCATCATTTATATCAGGATTCTTATTTATAAAAGAAGAAGCTTGTTTAGTTGTTAACTTATATGTGTGAAGTAGTTCCTTTAGAACTAGCATTTTATCCACTAAAGTTTTATCAAATCTTCTATTCCCACCTCGGGAACGTTTAGATTTTAAAAAAGTAACTTCACTTTCCCAATATCTAATCACATGTGGTTCGACTTTTAATAATTCACAAACTTCAGATATTGACCAGTATAATTTTTTCATATATCAATAATAGTAAAAAGTAAAAACAAAAATTAATATACTTTCGCTTAAAATAAAAATATTTTTTCTACTTCATTAAATTTCGTAGATTTGTAATCGTTCAAAATTAACTTTTCTAAGGAAATTATGGAAAAATATATAGTTAATCCTGTTCAAGTACGTATGAAAGAAACTGCCAAAGGATCAGTTTACCAAGCAATAGTTGCTATGGGCTTTCGTGCTAGACAGATAAATGATGATATAAAAATGGAATTGAATAGTAGAATGGCAGATGTTATCCCTACTGGTGATGACTCTGACGTTATTAATCATGACCAATTAAACATTAGTCGTGAATTCGACAGAATACCAAAACCAACATTTTTGGCTATGAAGGAAACATTTGAAGATAAATTAAAATTTGGTGATCCCAAAGAACTTCAAAACTTATAGAATCAGAAGAAATAAAAAAAGCTACTTAAATTTAAGTAGCTTTTTTTTTATTCTTTTTCAGATTTTACTTTATCATACATATCTTTCATTGTAGTATTATAATTTCCATCTGGAAACTTCTTGTCATATAGCATAATTATATTCTGAGCTTCATCTACTCTTTTCATTTTCAGTAAAGATTCTACTTTCCCTAAATAAGAGTCCTCAAAATACTTCGTATCATCATATTTATTTATAACGAAGTCATAGTAAACTAATGATGCTTTTGGGTCATCTAATTTTTTGTATAATTCAGCAATTGAGAATTCTCGATGAGCTAATTTTTCTCTCATTTCCTTTATTTGAACGTCAGCTTCTTTAGTTAAGGAGTCATTTGGATATGTTCCTTGGAACTCGATAAGCGATTCAATTGCTTTCGTGGTATATTCTTGATCTCTTTCAAATGGGGGAGATAGCTTATAATAGCAAAGGGCCCTCATATATAACGATTGCTTATTATACTCAGATGAAGGGTATATTCTACGCAAAGAGTTATAGTTGAAAGCAGCTAATATATACTTCTCTCTTTTGAAATCAATTTCTGCTAAATAGAATTGAGCATCATCAGCGTATTGACTAGCAGGATACTGCAGCTTGATTAAGTCAAACATTTTTTGAGCATCTAAATTTTCATTATCAGCAAAGTAATCTTTACCTTTTTGAAATAAATTTTCAGCAGTCATATTTCTTGTATCTAAACTACTACTGCAAGCTGTAATTATAGATAAACTAATTAATAGTATTACTTTTTTCATATCAGCAATATACGAGTTGAATGTATGTTTAGTTATAAAAAAAAAGGTTGATGACTTTAAAATCATCAACCTAAGTGTACCCAGAGGGGGACTTGAACCCCCACGATGTTGCCATCACAGGATTTTAAGTCCTGAGCGTCTACCGATTCCGCCATCCGGGCACTTAAACGAGTAGCAAAACTAAATAACTTTTCGTTAAAACAAAAAACTTTTTTAATATTTTTTTTTGAAACTAATTTTTCGCATATTCGTTCCATAAATAAAAAGGAGTTTCAAATGAAAACAATTGTTACAATTACGTCACTATTAATGTTTGGTCTAATGTCTTGCACATCGACTAAAACTAATAATTACTACAGCTATGACAAGCCAGATGAACAGATAATTATTGTTGATAATAACAATAATCAAGGTGACTCTGGAAGTAATAGTGGATGGGTTAACCCAATGTCAAACAAAAAGACGACGAAGAATGTCTATACATCTGAGAATGGCTCAGGTGTTACAGTAATAAATAATTATTATAATCAGTCGCCTAATTACCAACCTGTTGTTGTTCCATGGTGGAATGACGTTTATTATACAGGTTATTATGGGTATCCTTATTCTGGATTTGGTTTCGGAATTGGATTCTATAATAATTGGGGTCCTCGTAACTATGGGTGGTACTCACCTTGGTATAGATACCATCCTTCATTTGGTTTTGGTTGGGGACACTATTATAGCAATTATAATTATGGATTTTACAATCGTCGCCATAATTACAACAATTATGGTTATAATAATAGAAACTATAATAGATCTCGTGAATATGCTCAAAGAGACAATTACAATTATTATAGATCACCTAGTACGAATACCGTAAACTCAAGAAGTGCAGTATCTGGCACATCTGGTTATAATAGAACTTCTAATACGGGCAATGTTTATAATAGAAGTAATAGTAATACAAGTTACAATAGAAGTACAGGAACTAACTCCAATTATGACAGAACTTCTGTAAGAGATAATGCTAGTAGTACTAGAACTACAAACGAGACTAACTATAATCGAAGTTCTACTAGAACAAATACAAGTCCTAATACCTATAATAAGTCTTCCGAATCTAGTACTAGACAATCTACTAGAACTAATACTACTAGAAGTACTGATGTAAATAGGTCAAATAGTAACACAAATACTAGAGGCTCAGGTTATAATAGGTCTAGTGGGAATTCTGGTTCAAGCGGTTCATCAGGGACTCGCTCTAGTGGCTCGGGTTATAATAGATCATCTGGTGGAAGTACTGGAGGTAGTAGTGGACGTTCATCTGGAGGTAGTTCTGGTGGAAGTGGCGGCTCTACCAATAGTAGAGGTGGTAGAAGATAATAATGTTTAGAACTTTACTGTTAATTGCATTAGTAACTTCAAGTGGATTATATTCTCAGAATATAGATGGAACTTTGTTAGATGCTATTAGATACTCTTCAGACAATAGATTAGTAAATACCCGATCCGCAGGATTGGGTTTTTCTTATTTGGGTATTTTAAATGATGTAGCTGCTATTCATTATAATCCTGCTGGATTAGCTTTGAGTACTAAAGCCGAGATCTCTGTTGGTTCAAATTATCAAAATAATTTGGTTACATCAAACTATCTTGGCAATACAAATAGTACTATTTCTAACGGATTTAACCTCACTAATATTTCTATCTCGTCACCTGTTAGAGCTAATTATCAAAATGTAGATTTGTATAATATTGGAATATCTTATACTAATAGTTCGCAATTCAATCAATTAACTGAAGCTAGTGGCTTTAATCCCAATAACTCCTATACCAACTATGAATCAAAACAAGCAAGAAACTGGACAGAAAAATTGAGATTATCTCAGAATGGAGAGACATTTATAGATGATAGTCTATATCAAGATTATGAATTGGCTGAATCTGGTAGTAATCACGATTTAACTTTTGGTCTAGCAAGCGAGTATTTTGACGGCTTTGCTTTTGGTGGAAGTGTTAACTTTGCTTTCGGTTCTTATAAATATGTTAGATTTCTTGATGAGACAGATTCAAAAGAGATTTATCAAGAAAAAAGTGACGAGCCGCCTTATTCTGATTTAGACAAAATTTACCATACTCTTGAGTACAGTCATGATTATACTTCAATTAGTTTTAATCTTGGTTTTGTTTATACTTACGATGAAAAATATAGATTTAGTTTCAACCTAAATACTCCAGCTAATATGCGAATAGAAGAGTTTTTCTATGAAGAAGCTGAGGTTGTATTTGATGATGAAAGTAGAACAAAGTATAATAATACAGGAAGCGACAATATTTCTTTATTCGATGTATTATTACCCTGGTCAATTGCTCTTGGCTCTTCATACAATTCTGAGGAGTTAACTATTTCGGCAGCTTTTCAATACAAAAATTATTCTGGTATAAAGTTTTTAGACACACAGTCCGAATACTTTATGGATCTAAATGATAATATGCACCGTGTTCTAGATGGAAATATGAAATTTGGAGTTGGGGTTGAATATCAGATTCCATACACTATCGTCCAATTACGAGGTGGAGCAACGTTTGAAACATCACCTCTGGAAAATAACAGTTCAATAACTAAACTGTATGGTGGGGGATTAGGTTTATTTTTATTCGAATCACTGAGAGTTGACTTTTTTGGACAATTGTTTCAATCTGAAAAAGATATTTATTTATATGATTCGCAGATTGCGAGAACAGAGAATAACATCTATAGATTAGGGATGGGCCTAACTTATAGATATTAATTCATCATATAAATAGCAATATTGAAATATATAAGAAGTCCCGAAACATCAACAATTGTTGTTATAACTGGACCTGAGATTACGGCAGGGTCTAATTTCATTTTATGTAATAGAATTGGTAGAAGACTACCAATTACATTTGACCAAAGAATAAGTATAATCAGTGATGTACTAATAACCCAAGCTAATTGCAAAGCGTTATCAGACTCTAAATATCCCCTTATGAAGGCTACTACAGCCAAAGAAACACCTAAAAGCAAACCTACAACTAATTCTTTTCTGAAAACCTTTAGCCAATCATTATACCTGATATCATCTGTTGCAATACCACGAATAATTAGTGTAGCTGATTGAGTACCAGAGTTACCACCAGTACCCGTTAATAGGGGTATAAAGGCGACTAGAGAGACGAATGCCACTGTTACATAATCATAATGACTAATTACTGAAGCAGTGATAAAATTGGCAAAGACCATTGCTAATAACCAAGGAACTCGCTTGCCATATAATTTCCATATACTAGCACTTAGGTAAGATTGGTCCAAAGGGTTGATACCAGATGTTCTTTGGAAATCCTCTGTTGTTTCTTCTTCCGATACATCATATATATCATCAAAAGTAACTATACCAACAATATATCCATTTGAATCAACTACTGGCAAAGCTAGTACATCATACTTTTCTAACATTCTTACAGCTTCCTCTCTATCATCAAATGCTGATAGTGAAAGGAATGTATCATCCATTAACTCAGATATTTTCATATCTTCTTCTGCAAGTATCAGATTTTTAAGAAGAATATCATCAATTAATCGACCATTATCATCTATAACATAAACCCGATAGATTGTTTCGCTGTCTTTACCGAATTTACGAATATGTTCAATTGCTTGTCTGATTGTGTAATCTGGTTGTACTGTAACGAAATCAGGTGTCATTAGTCGCCCAATACTCTCTTCAGGGTACCCAAGTAAATATCTAGCTTCTTTCAAATCTTCAGCAGAAAGCATATTCATAAGTGATTTTGTCACTTTTGCAGGAAGTTCTTCCAGCAACGCAGTTCTATCATCAGGAGACATATCGGCAAGCAATCGCCTTGTTTCTCCATCAGTTAATTCATTAAGTAACTGATCTCTTTCTTCTGATTCAATATGACTAAATACTTGAGTTGATACCTCTCTGGGCAAAGCTCTGAATAAAAGAACTTTATATTCTTTCTCAATTTCAAGTAATAATTCAGCAATTTCAGCCGGCTCCCAACCTTCCAAACCAATTCGGAGGTCTTTCCATCTTCGTTGCTTTATTATATCTTCTATTTCAGGTCTGAGAAGTTCTTTTAACATTTATATTTTTTCATTTTTATCATCCTACAAGTTAA
>JBLWYD010000070.1:0-14976 GCA_048267165.1 Bacteroidota bacterium | reverse complement strand
TGGATCAACCGATGAGTATCTCAACGCCCACTACAGCAGCAGTAAAGGCAACTCGATTTCGTTTACGTTGGTTCAATGTGAACTTGCTTTTGATAGTAGCCATTCTTGCATTGATGGCACTGGGGTTATTGCTTCCTTTAGGTTCACTATTGATTAAGAGCTTACGAGACCAACAAGGCCATTGGATTGGGCTTTCCAACTATGCGGAATATTTATCCACACCATCATTGAGTTATTCCGTGTTTAACTCATTGCAAATTGGCGTGATGGTCACCGTCTTAGTCATTTCACTGGCTTTCACTTATGCGTTAGCACTTCAACGTACTTGTATGCCAGGGAAGAAGTTTTTTAAAAACATCGCTTATCTGCCAATACTGACACCATCATTACTTCCAGCGTTAGCGCTCGTCTACTTATTCGGTAAGCAAGGTTATGCAAATTCTCTTCTTTTCGGCCACTCAATTTATGGACCAATCGGGATTGTTTTAGGACTTACGTTCTGGGGGTTCCCTCACGCACTAATGCTGATTACCACTGGCTTGCGTAACATTGACGCGCGTATGTATGAATCTGCACAAGTACTTCGCATCGGCAAAATTAAAACCTTCTTTTTGGTTACTATTGCTAACTCCAAATATGGTTTGATTTCGGCAGCCATCGTAATTTTTACCCTGGTTATTTGCGATTTCGGCGTCGCAAAGATCATTGGTGGTTCGTTTAATGTATTGGCAACCGATATTTATAAACAAGTGGTTGGTCAACAAAACTTTTCGATGGGTGCAGTAACCAGCGCAGTACTTTTACTGCCTGCGGTCGTGTCATTCGCTATTGATCAGCGCATCAGAAGCAAACAACAGCAGATGATTTCAACCAACTCAGTGCCCTATCAACCAAAACCGAATACGCTGCGTGATACGCTCGCATTTATTGTTTGTTCGATGATCGCTATCGCGATTCTGACCGTTTTAGGCACAGCAATATACGCCTCTTTTGTCTCGTTCTGGCCTTACAACAAAGAGCTCACCTTCACTCACTACGACTTTGAAATGAACTCGGTTTACGGCTGGTCTCCATTTATAAATTCACTGAAACTCTCTTTCTGGGTGGCCATCATCGGTACTATAGTCACGTTTGTGGCAGCTTATAATATTGAAAAAGTGAAGACTTTCCCTGTCTTGAGTAAGCTCATCCATTTAATCGCCATGTTACCAATGGCAGTTCCGGGAATGGCACTGGGACTTGGTTACATTTTCTTCTTCAACCAAGGTCAGAACAGTCCGTTACAGCTGATGTATGGCACTATGGCTATCTTGGTACTCAATACCGTCACTCACTTGTATACCGTTGGTCACTTAACCTCTTTAACTGCACTAAAACAGTTGCCGAATGAGATTGAGTCAGTAGCTAAGTCTCTAAAAATCGGCTCGCTGAAGACCTTTTTTAAGATTACTGTTCCAGTATGTACACCTGCTCTGCTGGATATCTTTATCTATCTTTTCATGAATGCGATGACGACAACCTCAGCCGTCGTATTCTTGTACTCTCCGGACACGATCGTAGCGAGTATATCCGTGTTGAACATGGCCGATACGGGACAAACAGCATCAGCATCAGCAATGGCTGTAATGATAATGCTCGTTGCCAGTGCCATAAAAGGGGTACACCTAGTTGCTGAAAAGTATCTGCTCAATAAAACACAGCAATGGCGCGGTAGCCGATAATTATCTTTTAAAAATCCGTTAACATGCTGATAAAGCACGTATCTTTCGTCATGGAGACAGTCGAAACCCGGCAGTCGATGGTATTGCCGGGGAATTTATTGTGGATATCCCTAAAGGGTTTAAGGAGAAGTAAACCTGCTGCTCGCTAAAAGTCGTGCTTAACTCGCTCTTAATCAAACGTTTTGGGACAAAAATCATTTAGAGCTTCTAAATAATATATAAAATATGGATTATTCAAGTACCCTGTCACAAATTATATAGGGATAAACACTCGGTATTATCTGAAAGTGACAATTCTGAGAGGTGTGAATGGAACTGAATACGTTGACTAAACAAACCAAGATTGATCAATTTTTAACCAGAACCATTCAATGGTGGAATGAAGTTGCATCGATGGGTACGACGATTCAAGTGCCACTTAACACTGATCAAACACGGCTCATTTTTCTGTGGCGTGAAGAAGAAATCAGCAATTGTAAAACGTAAGAAGTGACCGTTGTGGCATCCCAAATAGACCAAGCCACATCAGCCATAGTGAGAATGTTTTTCATTATTATAAAAGTAGTTTTATAAAGGCGATCATCATGATCCCGACTCTAGTTCAAAGAATTACATTCGCTTGAGTGGTTTTACCACGCTATCTAATCCTTCGATTTTCAACGCTAAACACAACTTGAGTAAATCCCCCAGCTCACCACTAGGCCAGCCTTTTTTATCGAGCCAAAAAAAAACAAATTTCCTATGGGATTTTACTTAGATTAATAGCTGTAACTCGCCTATCGATATATTCTGTTTTAGCGTGATTGCTAATTTAGCAATATGCGAATAACTTCAGTTATTGGAAAGTGACCTGATTGATTGTCCAGTTTTGCTGCTGTAGATCATTTTGGTTTAGTTCAATCGAATTGAGCAACAAACTCCCCCTAATGTGTCGAATGGCTTTTTATGTAACCCAAAAATGAATCTATCTTTGTATGTTTCATTACAAAGCCTGTACAATATGCAATTTAGATAACGTCAACGTTAACAGTTATTTCAAGTAACTAAAAGCTAGAACAAGGGTCCCATGATGGTTTTAACTGGTATTTATGCTGAAAATTATAAAGGTTTTAAGCGACTAGATTTGTCTCTAAAAAAAATCAACTACGTAATTGGTAAAAACGGTTCAGGCAAAAGTACCATATGCAGACTTATCCCTTTAATTATTGAGTCTATGTATAGCGATGCAATTGAATTCTCACCATTGGGAATAGATTTAGCTGGAAGTTTCGAAGACCTAAGTCACACACAATCAGAAGCTGCTGTCGTCACACTAGGGGCTACATTTTCACTCAATAGCCAATCACTTCAGTTTCGTACGTCAATAATTTTTTCCACTGAGCAAAAAAGGGTACTTGTAAGCAAGTTCGAATGGATTGTAGGTCAAAACGTAAGTTTCACCGCAGAACTGACGGAAGCTACTCGTGATAAAGCTATTTATACTAGTAGCCTGCCATTCGATAATCTGTCTTTCTCAGGGCTTCTTCCAAATAGAAGTACTATTAATGAAGAACAGATTGAAGGATTGGCGCAATTTTTTGAAAGCGTTGAACAACTCAGATCCTCGTTAACTTACTTGGGACCTTTTAGAGAGAACCTTAAACGAGTTTTCCCAAATAGCCTCAAAGAATACTCTAATGTTGGTTCAAGAGGTGAATTTGCACCATACATTTTATCTCGAGATAAGAAAGCCAATAATGATCAATTACACATCAAGATTCAGAAGTGGATGACAAACAATTTTGGCGGAAAATTCATAAAATGCAAACCAGAAAATCAACACTTTAGTATTATGGTCAATTCCGGTGATAAACAAAATAATATTATTGACGATGGTATTGGATACTCACAATTACTGCCGATAATTGTAAGTAGGCTTAGTAAGGTTTCAACAAGAAATTATAGTATCGAAATAGCTGAGCAGCCTGAGTTGCACCTACACCCTAGCGCTTGTGCTTCTGTAACAGATTTATACTTAACAGCATTAGAAGAGTCTGGAACTGTTGTATTAGAAACTCACTCCAAAGAAATGGTATTGCGACTAAGACGAAGAGTTGCTGAAGCTAAAGATAAAAGCATTCTAGAGCAGATCTCTATTATCTATACAGAGCAAAAAACAGACGGTTGCTGCATCGACTTTATAAACATTACTCCAGAAGGTGGCGTTGATTGGTGGCCCGAAGGTGTATTTGAAGAAAGTTTTGAAGAAGTTCTAGCAATTAGCGAGGCCCAAAATGCTCGTTAAAATATCAGAAGAATTACTAAACAATATAAACGAATTAGAAAATGTTATTCGCTACATATGTATGCAGAATGGGCGGCATTCCCTTTGTAACGAAAATATCCGGCAGCTACTAATACAAGTCAAAGATCACCCGATTTTGCGGGATTTGGTGGTGCAGCTCCTAGAAAAACAAGCAAATGGAATACCCTTTACAAAGGTTATTGAGGTTACTGTTAATGATAGTTCAAATAGAAAAGTTAAAGTTACAGACTTAGCAGCTAAGTTAGCGAAATCACCAATTGTAATTGTAGAAAACGAAATCAATGACCTAAAATTCATTAAGTTAATATTGCACTCCACCGGAAATCGCAATATAGCGGAAAAATATGGCGCCTACTGGGATGTAAGCAGTATAGGTGGTTGTGGACAAATACCAGATTTAGTCGAACAAAAGATTCAAACTAATACTGAACCTGATAGTATATTTGTAATACACGACTCAGACAGATATTACCCTCAGGAAAATTTGAGTCGAACTCATGTTAATATTGTTAACAAATGCAAGGCTTATAATGTAAAATTTCATACGCTGAAAAAGAGAGAAATAGAAAATTATATAACTGATGAGTTATTGTTCGACAAACATAATTCAAGTGAACAATTTCGACAGGAATGGGAACGTTTTAGCCATAGCCAGAAGTCTCACTTCGACTTTAAAAGTGGATTCAAGAAAAAAGGGGCAAGCAATCCAATATACTCAGGATTATATTCCAACATCGATGAAGAAAAATATACTTTAATATCTGACGGTTTTGGAGATGATATAGCATCTGGCTTATATAAAAAAGAAAATTATAGCTACTATACTCAAGAAAAGATTAGCATGTGGTGCCATAACACAGCATCTGAATTTAGAAAAATAAGTAACCATATTAAAGATTTATTATAAGTAGGTGACTATGAAAAACAAAACTAGTGTTACACCTTCAGTTTTATTTGTAGATGACTTGATCGAAGAGGTAGAAAAAGGTGGGCTCAAGGTTCCTGCTTTTCAAAGAAGTTACGTTTGGCAAAAAAACAATGTTTTAGAACTATTTGATAGTATTTATAATGGGTTCCCTATTGGCTCCATTTTACTTTGGGAAACTGATGCAAAAATAAATAGTCATGACAACTTCTCCATAAAGAAGAGCAATGAAAAAAAAGATGGATACCAATATGTTTTAGATGGGCAGCAGCGCCTCACAACATTGTATCACTGCTTGACCAAAGGAGCTGGTATTGATGGAATTTGGGATGTCTATATTGATCTAGAAAAAGACGAGTTTTTATATTTGGAATCTGAATCCAATATTAGACCGACTCTATTCCCATTATCTAAGATTATCAATACCATGGATTTCATTAAGCAGTCAAAAAAACTACTCGATGAAACATCAGAAGAGAGCTACATAGAAAAAGCAGAAAAACTGGCCAATAAGATTAGGAAATATAAACTTCCAATTATAACTATGGAAGGCGGTGGTCTTGATGAAGCAATAGAAATATTCACTCGTCTAAACAAAACTGGGATGCAAATAATACCAATAGATCTAATTTCTGCTTTGAACTACAATAATGAAGATATTTCTTCATTTGAAAACACCAAAGATGAAATATATAAAACGTCATCAGAATTCTCCTTTATACCTTTGGATAAAGATGACTCTACATTTGGTACTATCGTGGTTCGATTAATCAGAATATCCTTAAATTTTGAATTATACGTTAAAGATGATACTGAAAAGGTTGCTAAATTAGTCAGATCAGAAAGCTTTAATAGTCTTTCAGAGAAAATAATTTCATCGTACGAAAAATCTGTCAAGTTTTTAGTTAAAGAACTACGTTTCTTAAACATATCAGACTTACCCTATACAAACCTCATATATATGGTGTTTATTTATTTCTTAAAAGAAAATAATGACAAAGAAAAACTAAAAGAAATCATATATCTAGGTTCAATTTCAGGGCTTTTCAATGTAAGCCCATCAGGAACTCAAAAGTTGATTGAGTATTTTGCTTCGGGTTTCGATGAGAAAGTGCTCACAAAGAAATTAAAAGAAACTCTGAATGAAGGTGCTGTTATAGATTATTTGCGTGACATACAAAGTGGCGTTTTTAGCGCCAGATCAGCACTTGGAAAAGTCACATTCAACATTATATCTAACTACTATCTAAGAAAAAATGAGTCTCATCCTGAGTTCTTAAAATACCCTCCTACATCAATTAACTCGAGCGATAGTTTTAAAAACAGATTAGGCTCTAAAATATTTTTTACAAGCACTGATAATGAAAAACTATCAGGAATTTTCTGTAATAACGTCTATGAAGAACTAGAAATTGATAATTTCATATTAAAGCGAGAAAAGTGTATTTATGAAATAATACGTCAACATCTCAATATAACACTAAATAAGGATTACTAAAAACATAGTAATATTGATAAAATAATTTTAGGTAAACATCGTCTTGTTATAAGGCGATGTTTAATGGCATTCTCATTAGTAAATTCGATAAACAGCAATAAAGATGAAAACTATAATCAATACGCCTCTTTAGCGCGCTAGCTTTGATAGACCATTTACGATCTCGTGTCTGGGTAGATTTAACCTGAACTAGGATCTAGATTGGACTTAGTTGTTTATCTCTTGGTAAATGAGTTTTATGTATGGAAACTCAATCTGATGATCCCAGCCTGACGATCTTCTTCTAAAGAGCGGTTACTAGTGAGATGTGCAGAAGAGCACCAAGTTGAAAAAGTGTGCTCAGCAAGTGTTCCTATTTTTAAATCAGTTTCGAACTTTACGATTCAGTCTCGTAATTAAGTAGCACATTATATAATTTATTCTGTGATGTAACGGCTCAGAAAATTAGATGCTGTTACTTTCGAGTCAAAAGTTTCTTGGAGTAATTCAGTGGCCTCCTCCGGTGACTGCTTTAAATATTGCATCACTTTAGTTTTTAATATAGGGAATGCTTCAAACTTGCTTGAAATTATAGACTCAGCTGCCCATGCCCCCCAATCAGATGCCTGCTTTATTGCTATTGCCATATTTAGGGCATATTGATCGGTCGAATTTTCCATAACGTTCTCTTCAACAACTTGGAAGCTACGAGAAAACGTATTAGCAGTATCAAAAGTTGACGAACCTGCTCTTTGGAGCAACAACCTTTGGTATTTCTCCCAAAGCTCATCAGTTTCAAGGGCCAAATGCGGTGTAAATGCTAAGTATGAGTGCTTACTGATGAAAACATAACATTCATCATGTAGCTCTTCGAGCAATTCAGGAGCTTTACATAAAATATTCTCAAATAGCTGGGCTGGGCTATTTAATAAAGAACTATTAGGAGTTTCACGAGTGTTTTTGTTAATACATTTTACCAAACGCTCTTTAGCTGTTGGTGACAGCTGCGATATTAGTTTGGGCGATATTGAAACAGTTGCTAGGCATTGTGAACTATAATCTGTGTCGTCTAATTTTTTCTCTAGCAATATACTTACGAGCAATTTATCCCAGTTCTCATTGTTTAAACTTGAAAGTCCATCGATGAAGTAACGAGAGTTTTGAGACAGTTGATTATCGGAACCAGCTAGGCTATCTATTAATTTAGTTAATAAGTATGGAAAGCCATCATCATGTAATAGGCTTATTTCGTGCTCTACAGTATCTTTGACATCGATAATCTGATTAGAGTAGAAAAAATTTCTGTTTTTCAACCGAGCAAGTATTTCATCAGCCAGAACTTTCGAGCTAAAGGCTTTCTTACTTAAAAACTTATCAATGACTTCAAAATAGATAAACCTAGCCTCTTCAGCAGAAGGGCTATGTCCAGATGGATGTGCAGATTTATTACGCCGATTTTTAATCACTTCCGCTGTAGAGGAATCTAACTCTGAAATCAATTTATTTGATGCTAGTTGGTCTAATAGATAATTTTCATACACGTCTTGTTTGTTTTGACGTTTCGTGATTTCATCATGAATACGCCTTGCAACTTTATTCAAGTGACGAATTTCAGCTAACTTGCGCACACAGTCATCAAATAGTGCAATAGAGGACAGCACGATACAGCCTCGATACGCTCCTGCGCTATAGCATTGTAATGCTTCTCTCATATAGTCTGATATAGCGCTATCTGAGATTTTTTGTAAAAGCTCTTCCATATCAGATAAATGCGACATACCTTACTTTCTCCTAATAGTGTAACAGCCTGTATCAAACTAAGAACATAGTCGGTCATTAGTAAAAGTAGGTCAATTTATGACAGAAGAAATGTGCTCTAAGTCTTTGATTGGAAAACTTTGGGGCAGAATGTATGGTGTGCCCTGACACATTTGACTCAAATTTCGCCAATTCTCCTATGAATCGACTACTGAACCGAGAAATTGCATACTCTTAAGTAGTTTTACTACGCCGTCCAGCGCTTCAATTTTCATTGTCAGGCAAAATTTTATCAGCTCACTGATTCCTTCATTCGACCAACTTTTTATCGACCAAAAAATAATACTCTTATAGATAGTCGATGATGTTTCACTCAATATCCTTTCCGACAGATGATGGTTTACCATCATTGACCCATTCAAAAATTAACTCAAGCGTCGTCTTAAAAGCAGCTCACATGTCGGTTGTTGCGCAATTTAGCGAAACCTTTACACCTTACATCAGCGTCGCACTTCAAAGTGCGTCTTATATATATAAAAAAGAATTATAAAAATATATATATTTTACCATCAAGCATAATATACAAAATAAATGTTATATATCAAGATATTATAGACAAACAAAACAAAACGAGGTGACAATTTTACGGTCTATAAAAATAACGAGGTGACAAAATTACGGCGTAAAAACAATCAAAAGGTGACATTTTTACGGAGTTTTGTTATTGTTAAGAAAAACAACTAACTAGAATGACTAAAGAACAACCAAAACTACCAGTTCCAACCAAGCTAGCACCAAGTGACAAGCTCGAGGTAAGCAACAAAATTATCGAAGCTCGATTTACCCATATATCCCCAAGCACTGTTACAGCCAACGCATGGAAGTTCGTAATTTGTGCTATCGCTGCCCTTCAGAAAACCGATGCTTGCAAAAATTTCATGAACGAGATGTGGAATAAACACGAGTATAAAAACAATGCGGACGTCCGAGAGGGAGTACAGCATAACCTTGAATCAGCAAGTTCACGTCGCGTAACGCTGCGTATGCAAGACATTGCAAACATCTGTACTTGGATTAAGAAGGAAAAGCCAACCTCAGACGAAAAAAAACTAAAGGTGAACTCTAAAAAATTTAATCGTTCTGATGCAGAAGCAACTTGTCGCACTGCTGCTGCTTTACACATAACAACCAATACAACTCTAAATAGCTTAGATGATTGGTTAGCATACCGAAAAGCGACTTTATCCGACAACCACTGTGTCTTTGATTCACCTATTGCTGACTGGGTTGGATGGCATGATAAGGATAGTGATGATTTTACTGGATTTATTTTTGACTCAGTAGATTTTGTAAAAGAAAAGCCTTTCGTAACTGTTCAGTTCTCTATTAACTTTATAAAAGCAGCTCTCGCTATTGAACACTATACAAAATACGATTTGGTGCATTTATCGAAATTTAAGTCGCTAGCTGCGTTACGATTGTATCAATGCCTAGTAGAACGCAAATGCAAAATTAAAAATGCCAGTGTGACGGTCAATCAAAACCTAAACTGGTGGCGTAGTTTCGTAGGAGTTGCTGATACGTTGCAAGTGATGATAACAACAGACACCGCGCAACCTGCGGTCGGTAAACGAACACTCTGGGCGTTGTCGCTCCCAAATGGGGGTAAGACCACTAATGATATCGATACGCTAGAAATGTTCTACAAACAACTAGATGAAAAACAACAACACGCAATTACTGATTGCTTCGCAATTATTGACAAACAATTAGCCGCTATTACGAACGGGCAGGAAGATATTGACTTTAATATCCTCATGGAACACTCTGAGGGAAAATATCAAGCATTTAAAAAATTCAACCAAAACGTGCTAAAAAAAGCCCTAACGGAAGTCTATAACTACTGTTCTTTCTCCAAAGAAACCAAAGACTCTATGAACATATCATCCCAAGTCCCCCCCCTTAAGATTAACAAGGTTAGGATGGGTTCCAAACGAAAAAAAGGAGCTTCCTCTACGACCTCATGCTGGGTAACGTTTGAAATTGAGGTCAACTCGGCCTTCTAAGCTTGTTCAGCACAAGTTGCAGTAACTAGAGCAAAGTCACTACAAAACATGTCTCAGAAGGATTTCATACTAGAAGGAGCGTATGGCTTTGCGATATGATGAATAATTTTCACTTCTTCATATGATTTTTAATTTCTTCTAAATATTTTCGACTTTGCTCAGAAAGTTCTTTATTAGAAAGTGTCTTAATGGTTTTATTAATTCGATTCATTTGGCGATTGAATTGTTTATAATCGTTTTCGTCTTTTGCTTTAAACCACTTATTAACCTGCTGTTGAAGTTGTCTGATCAATTTAATTTCTTCCTTGCTCTGGCATACGCGTCGATAGTGTAACTTCCAACCTTCAACTTTCTTAGAACGATTTATTTCTGCTGGGGTGTAGTCTTTTACTGATAGATTTGTATGCTTTAAAACAGACAGTGTAAAAGCTGATTTTAAAGCTCTAGTTGCTGCTTTTTTTTGTAGTTCTACAAGTACACCTCTTTTGGGCATAACTTTAGATACTATGAAGTGAACGTGATCGCCTGTTCCCTTAGGATTAGCCTGATTTTGTTGATGAAGTACCGCTCTTACACCCGTTTGGAACAGCTCATATTCTTCCGGTGTTAACTTACAAACCTGAGCCAGTGCTTTTAAACAGTCGATTGTTATATCATGCCACTGCGATGTTGTTGGACAGAACCGTTTAGGTAATGTGATACAATACTCAACTCCAAAGGATGATAATGGACGGCCCCCTTTTGTTTGTTTAGTTATCTGATGCAATCGATATTGTTCTCCAAGCATTGCAATTCTTCTCGATGTTTGAGGTGTTCCTATTAATTCAACTATATTTGTTTCTCTGTGACTTGAGACCTTTGACGATAACAAATATCGTTCTCTGCGTATTATCCCTGCTGATCGATCTTTCACTGATTTTGTTATTACAGTCCAGTTTTTAATCATTTTATTTATAATATATTAATTTAAAAAACCAACCTCAAACTTATATTAACCTTTAGGGTTTCGAGATAGGAAAACCCGCTAAATACGCATTAGTTTTCCTTCTCGCTGGGGCAACCCAGACCCGTAAAATAAATTTGCATTATCTGACATAAATAGCTTTAATATAATAAATTTAAATATGTTTTAATAGTATGGTTATAAATAAAAAAGAATACTCTAACAAAGATTTCGAACGTAGGCTTGAAAATAAACTAATTTTAAATGAGATTAAGAATTCTGATAATTTAATTTATGAACGGGTAATAGATTTATGTATAAGAAAGAATATAATAACAGGTTACGATAAAGATAATGTAACAAGTAATTTCACATGGTTAAAGAAAGTCATAGAAATGAAAATAGATGCTATGAATCTTTTAGATAGTGACAATTTAGAAATTCACACTCATGAACAGGCACTGAATTTAACTAAAAGTAAGGAGTTATTTGTTATTGAAAAAATTTCGGAAAAAATAATTGATGGTATTCCAGCTTACATAAAAAGATAGATGATCATTCATCAAATAAAGCCCCTTTTCTGGGGCCATTTATATTATCAAGTTAATATTAATAATGTTATAAATTTAATAGATTAAATTGAATTTTTTTCTATTATGGTATACTGGATCCCCTCACTAAACTGTTTTTTAATTCCGTATTCCCAGCTTCCTGCCTCAATCATGTGCTTTAATGCCCCAAGTAAATTAGTACCTTTTTGGTGTACAGTGCCAAAATCAATAGGCATATCTTTCCATTCGTATCTACCTTTGCTTGGATAGAGCTTATGTAGTAAATCATAACAGTGCAGCTCTGATAAAAGGTCAACTATAAGACTTTTATTCCGAGTGAACTCCTCAAATGGTACGTCATACTCATATTTGTAGCCCACAAAAATATTCTTTCCCCGAACGTTATCAAAATATTGAAAAGGCGTGGATGTTAAAACTCTACGTTGCTTATTTTTAAATACAACAGTTATAGATATACAGTTAACATAACCACTTTTAGCACTATTACTAAGCTCCTGAGTTCGATTAATCTGGATATTATCTATAACCTTATTCAGATTCTGCTTAAGTTCATGCCTGATGGGATGATTGAAATCATTCATCATCTCTGCATCAAATTTAATATCAGATAGCTCATAGAATGCTTGTATAAGGTTAATAGGTTTAACTATCTCCAGCTCAGATATAACAGATTCTAATCTATCTTCGGCATCCTCAATAAGCTCGAGGAAAGTTTTTCTTTTTTTCTGTATATAGAGACTTTTAAGCTCTATAAGTTCATGCTCTAAATCATCTTTTTGTTTTAGTAATTGGGCTCGTTCTGCTTCATAAGAATTTTCATCAATTTTAGATCTCAAAAGCTCGTCATTAGATAAACGTATTATCGCTAATTCTAGCATTTGAACACTGTAGTTTTCGCGTTTGTGCTTCCCTTTAGCTGCATTTGAGCAAACGTAGTTAATAGCTTGGTTGCCGCGACCTTTGTCTATAAAAACCATTGACCCACCGCATACTCCACACCTTACCAATCCCTTAAGCAAATGAATTGAACCTGTTTTTGTCGTTCTCCCACCTTTTAATTCTTTAATCTCTTTAAGTCGTTGAAAAGTAGCCAGATCAATTAGCGGAGGATAATAGTTTTCTAGTTTATGCTTAACTCCGTCAACAGTAATATGCTTTTCTCCGATCAAACTAGGTCTAGTAAAAGTATTAAACAAAGATGATACGTCCCAATTATCTTCTTTTTTTCGGTCGTGATTTTTGTTTCTAACAGGTAAATACTCGTAGTTATCTCTTAAGTATTGAGAGATTTTGAGGACGCCATGACCTTGTAAATACATTTCTATAGCTTTCAGAACGCCTGCAGCGTTTAGATTATGCTTATTTGTTTTTTGATCAATCCAAAACGGACTACGACCCAGTGAACTCTGAGGTTGTTTCGTTTCTTTCCAGCGCTTTAATCCTTCCTTGGCGGCATCAATTACCCTTCGAGATTTGCTCTTAGATTCATTGTGCGCACGTTCAAAGGTGATTGTTGCGATGATGTCGTCAGCAGCGTTATGTACTCTATAGAGATGAGTATCGACTACTGCATAAACACTTACGCCGTTGTTGGTGAGGTCGTAATAAGTTTGTTTAGCGTGACCAATTTCTAGGCGGCTCAAACGGTCGAGAGAGTAGACGACAAGGATACTACCTTCTGCAACTGTACGGTTTTTTACTGCGGACAGAAACAAACCTAGCTCATTTTCGAGGTGTTCACCTTTGTAAGCTGATTTCCCAAGATCTTGGTACGTCTCTTGTGCTATTGGTAGATTGTGCTCGTTGGAAAGTGACTTTAATACTTCTTCATTTATCTGCATTGCGACTCCTGAACCTTTCATCTGTTCAAGAGTCGATACACGACTGTAACTATAGATCTTCGGGGTGTTTGTGCTTGAGTGGTTTAACGACACTATCTAAGCCTTCAATTTTCAATGCTAAACATAACTGCATTAAATCACCCAACTCTCCCGAAGGGAATTGTTTTTTATTAGCGAACCACAGCAAGTACTCCTCTGGTAGATCAATCAAAACTCTTCCCGAGTATTTACCAAAAGGCATTTGCATTCTTGCCAGTTTTATCAAGTTCTCTTTTTCTAACATAAGTTGAATAGTGGTTATCGTAAGTCGGATAAGAGTACCACCAGTACAATCTACAGACCAGTTTCACTGTGCTTTATGCTAAAGTAAGCGCCATTCAAAATGAGAACGAGAATTCAATGAAGTCACCTTGTCGTGCTGCCTGTAAAAACAATGGCGGCATCTGTTCTGGATGTCACAGAACGATAGAAGAAATCATCCAATGGAAAGATAAAACGGATGAGCAGCGAGACACTCTGATCGATCAAATTACGGGTTGCGACTCTACCCATTCATGCCCGGAGTGCGGCACTCAAGCACACTGTGATATCACAGCAGGGAAAGAGACCTGTTGGTGTTTTGAGCTCGAGGAAAGAGACATACCAACGTCTGATAAACAGCAATTGTGCTTATGTCGCAAGTGCCTGGAGAAAAAGCCAGTCGCTTAATCGACTGGCTAAGTTTGGTTATTTCGCTGTAAGCGCTGGCGACTTAAACTTCACACCATCCCATCCGCTGACCATAAAGTTACGAATGTTCTGATGATCATCGCTTTCTGGATGTTGCAGAACGTCTTCACGGTAAAAACGACCAAAACAAGCCAGCGTTGCTTCCTTATCTAAGTTATTAAGCAAACCAAATGCAAAGATTTTGCACGAACCATTGTTCTCATCAGCTCCGTTTTCGGTCGCGCCATTGGTAAAAGCAGTCGGCGTGAAGTCGTAATTCGCTTCAATTACTGCCATCGTTGTTTCAAATTCGATGCTTTCTGGAGTTGACGCCACTGCTTGCAAAAATTGTTGTAGTTCCATTTTCATTCCAAATTGTTATGCCATCATGCCGGTGACATATTTGTTTAATAAAAAGCCCATATAAAAGTCATTAATCATACATATATTCATAGCCTTACCAAAACACACGTTATTTAATGCTCGAAAGCTATTTAATTTAAGAGTGAATATTTATAGCAGAATTATGCATTGAACGACATTGTATCGGATTGATAAGGAGATATCATGTCCACCCCATTTAAAGCAATAGGTGTTTTAGCACTTTCGTCACTTGCCATCGCATGTTCCTCACAGCCTGACAATACATTGGCTTCCTTT
>JBLWYD010000069.1:0-15011 GCA_048267165.1 Bacteroidota bacterium | reverse complement strand
CATACGATAGTTATATCCTATATGTGAATGTTGGTAATGAGGCGCACTATCACGTGCTTGGGTTGCTAAAAAAATGGATTTTTGTTTATCCTCTTCATTTTTACACACCAAAGCACCACCACCAGAAGTAGTAATTATTTTATTCCCGTTGAATGATAAAATTCCGAAATCACCGAACGTGCCACATTTTTGCCCTTTATAGGTTGATCCAAGCGCTTCAGCGGCATCTTCAATTAAGGCTATATCATATTTTTTTGAAAGTGCTACAATTTCATCCATTTTAGCAGGCATTCCGTATAAATGCACTACAATGATTGCTTTTTGCTTTTTCCCTTTTGCAATGCCATCCTCTATAGCTTCTTCTAACGCTTTTGGACATATATTCCATGTCTCTTTTTCACTATCTACAAAAACAGGTATTGCTCCTTGGTAGGTAATTGGGTTAGCTGATGCTGAAAAGGTCATACTTTGGCACAATACTTCATCTCCATTGCTTACTCCCGCTAAAATTAATGCTAAATGTAACGCTGAAGTCCCAGAAGCTAAACAAGCTACTTTTGATTTTTCTCCAACATACCCTTCTAAATCTTGTTCAAAACCATTTACATTGGGCCCTAAAGGAGCTACCCAATTGGTGTCAAACGCTTCTTGTACATATTTTTGTTCGCCTCCCCCCATATGTGGTGAAGAAAGCCATATTTTATTTTTCATTATTTTTCAATTATTCCCTTTATAAGTTTCCATTGTTACATCTGTTTCTGAATTAATATCAGATCTTTTTATAACTTTTAAAAGAGTTAAATACAAAATCTTTATGTCTAACAGAAAAGATATATTATCTACATACCACACATCATATTCAAATTTTTTATTCCATGAAATCGTATTTCGACCATTAACCTGAGCCCATCCTGTTATTCCTGGTTTTACATCATGCCTCCTATTTTGAAAATCATTGTACAAAGGTAAATATTTAACCAATAATGGTCTCGGACCGATAAGCGACATATCTCCTTTTATTACATTAAGTAATTGAGGAATTTCATCTAAAGAGGTAGATCTTATAAACTTACCTAAACTTGTTAATCTCTGTTCATCTGGTAATAAATTTCCTTCAACATCTTTTTCATCAGTCATCGTTTTAAACTTATAAACAATAAAAATTTTCTTTTTTAAGCCTGGTCGTTTTTGTTTGAAAAACACTCCATTTTCTGTTTTAAAATACAACAAAGCGTAAATTACTATAAAAAAAGGCACAAAGCAGAAAAAAGCAAAGGATGCTATCAACACATCTAATATTCGTTTGAAAAAAAGTTTATACATTTTATTAACTATATTTCTTTAATAATATCATCTATACTTTTTTCACTTTTCCATCCTAATTGCTCAAACTTTGAACTATTAACTATTGATACTATTTTGTCTGACTCCTGTTTACTATAAATTACTTGACCTTTTATCGACAAGGTCTTTTCTACTTCTCTACAGAAGTCTTGCATCGAAATATTTGTTCCACCTACATTAATTATCTCTGGCTCTTCAAAATTACTCATTTGATTTAATACAAAACCAATAGCTCTTGATACATCGTGAATGTGAATTAAGTTTGTTTTATTTAAAGGTGTTTGAATTTTAACAGTATTCCCCTTCTTTAAATCTGATATTATTTTTCCAAAAAAACCACATTGCTCTTTATCTTTAGGGTTTAAAACCCTTGTTAATCGTAATGAAACTACCTTTGACAACGGATTGTATTGATTAATTGATGCAAATAATTCTTCCATCATCACTTTTTGAAAGGCATAAGATCTATCTACAATAACTTCATTTTCTTCTGTTTTTTCTTCATCTAGTTTTTGGTTATATACGGATTGAGATGAAATATTAACAATTCTCGAAATCTTCGCTTTAGCTATTCTTGGAATTAATATTTGGATAAATCTTATTGCCTCATACATTTTTTCTTCTGTCGTATTAGCTAAAGCGCTCACAAAGTTTATTAATGCATCTGACTCCGTTAGGTAATTATCTAAATACTCGTCGACCGCACTTATAATTTGAACATTATCATAACCGTCAAACATTTTTTCATATTTGTTTATAGAAGATTCTCTTACTATCAAGTTAATTTTTTGAGTTGAAGCTATATTCTTCTTGATAAAATACTTACCTATATTACTTCCTCCGCCCAAAATTGTAATTGTATTTATTCCAGTAGTTTTTGGGATTGTTGCACAAGCTACTTGTCTAACACCAACCCTATTTAATGAATATCCATTTAATTTAGCATCTTTCCCTAAAAAATTATTCACTAAATATACAACCTCATTAAAACCAAATAACGCTCTATTTCCCGTAATACCCGTGAACCTCATATTCATCTCAAAGAAATAAATTCCTTTGTCTGTAACTCTTCCTTGTATATTTACAGGCCCCTTTACTCCCTTTTCTTCCAAAACAGGGACAAACTTTATTATTTCATCTAAATGTTTAAACTCTTTAGGCTTTATAGGATCAATATGAACTGGCACACCATTCTTTAAAACATTTTTAGAAATAAAAATGTCTTTAAATTTAGCATTTTTATCAAAAATTAGTTGGATGGAAATCTCTGACATTTGTAGAAATTTACCTTTGTCAACCATATTTTTTATTTTTTGATAATTATCGTCCGATTTTTCTGGAAAAAGATATGGCTGAATAATTAAGTCATCCTCAATATCTTCAGGGATTTCATCTAAATTATTTATAATGAAAATACCTTGAGAAGCTGACCCACCTGCTGGTTTTATAATTGCAGGTAAAATTGATGAATCAGGATTTTTCAAAAACTCTTTTAATTCAAAAGTAGGCACTATAGAACATCCCATAGGCTTAAAATAATTGTACCAATCTTTTTTGTTTCTACTTGCTTTAATTACATCTACTCCTGAAACTAAAACTTCCAAACCTACACTCTTAAACTTATCTATATTACTTGAAAACAAAAACAACTCATAATCATGACCTGGTATAATAATTTGTATTTTTTCAGTTAGAGCATTTTCTATTATATTTTCAATATAATTATCTTCATATATTCCTTTTACCTTATAAAATTTGTCGCAGAAACTATGAGCATACACATTTGGATTCCCATCACATCCTACAATATAAAAATTCCTACTTAAATTTAAGGAATCTACTACCGACTGCCCTACTCCCGAACCTACACAAGTTACTAATACTCTTGTTTTCATTTTTTTTATTTCAAAAGTTTGTTAAATTTTTCGACATCAAAGGTATCATATATTCCTGAAGAATCCTTGATCTTGTTTGATCTATTTGACAAAAACAAAGCAAAGTCTTCTATTGAATAAATATATTCAATCCCATTTATATCATCATCTAATTTATTTTTAGAGTCTAAACCATTAAACATTATCTTACCAACTCTTTTATCAAAGTTTAAAGCTTCGTATATCACAGATGAATTTTCTCCTATAACAAATTGATGTTCTAAAACAGATATTAGTGAGTCTACATTTTGATTATCTACTACAGATATGTTTGGTATATTAATTAATATTTCTTTTTGCCTTTTACTTAAAGCCTCCTGAGGATGTAAGCGAATGTTAAAAAAATAATCTTTGTATTTATTTGCTAATTGTAGAGTTGTTTTTATAATTTGATTTGATATAGCAGGTGAAGAAACAACTAATACTGAGTTGTTTTTTATTTTTACATTTACTTTGGTAAGTAACCAACTATTATATGCCCAACCAATATTTATTTGTTTTTCTAATGGCACTGAAAACTGATTCCCAATCCACTTGGAACCAAAATTTAAAAATATGTCTGGGTCTATTTCTTTTTGATATTCCCCTGTATATAATTCTGTTTCTGAATGAGTAATACCATGCTGCAACTCATAAACTTGAATATTCATTTTTTTGGCAACAGCAATAAAAGGCATAAAAATGGCTCTATTAACTAAAAATATTTTTTTTATTTTTAAATTCTTTAATAATAAATTAACCAAAAAGTAACCAGTACAAAACTCTGCTGTTTTGTACGAAATAATTAAAATATACTTACGTGATATAGAGAAATATACAGAAGCTCTTTTGATAAGTTTATTAATTTTAGTAAAAAAAAGTAAGTAAAAAATTGGAGACAAGAACAATCCAATTATTTTAGAAGTATATTCTATAAAATCTGAAGTACCATGCACTACCCCTACATTTTCTCTAGGCTTAAATTGTTTACCACTTAAATTTCTTTGTAAAACTAATGTGTTATTTTTAAGATTAGATTGCGCTATTAATGGATCTGTAAACTTGTCGAAATAACTGTTTTTTTGTTTTATTAATCTAGGAAACGCTAAAACTAGATACGGTGTATTTAAATTTTTAAAAATAAGCCCAAAATACTGAAACAAAGATTTTAAATATGATGTTAATAATTCATACAAACTAACCTTAACCTTAGTAGTTCTATTAGAATAAACACAATACTCTTTAATCTTTTTAACCCTAATAGAAAAACGAACTAAACGCCAAATAGAAACATCTAGAACTTTAAAATCATATAAGTCAAGTTCTTTTTCTTTTAAATTTATTTCTTCTAAAATTTCATTTTTTTTTCTCATTTATATACTCTTAGTCATTCAGTTTATTAAAACTATTATCTTTCGTTGTTTCACTAGCTAATAAGGCAGTCATAATAAATAAAGCTGGAACATAATCGAATAAAGTCAAAAACAAAACACTATCCGTGTAACTTCTTAAAAGTATTGACAGAAAAAGACCACTGAAAAATATATTTTTTCTAATTAGTTTAATCAAACTTAATACTATAACAGGAATAATAATAAAAAACGCTAAGCCAGAAAAGTAATGTAACCTTATGTATGAATTGTGTGGATTTAAACCATAATGTTTAAACCAATAGTTATCTTCATAATTATATCCTGTAAAAAAGGTTGTTATATTTATATTGGACAAATAAGCTCTTTGTATAATACCTCTCGATGGCGAAGATACACCTCCTTTTGAAAACTTACTAAAAACTTCAATGTTCTCAAATATTATGGTTATCGTATACCAATTTGTAATCGTAAATACGGTAATTGGAGTTAGAATAGCTACAATAATAGCTATTTTGACCAAACGAGTTTGAGATTTAAATCTTAGCCATAAAACCAACAAAAAAATCAATAATGTTGTTAAAATTCCAGCCCTACCAATAGCTAATATTGAAAACATAACTGCTAATAAAGCTGGCAAAACTGGTATTACTTCTTTTTGTCTATATTTAATAATGTACAAAGTAACAATATTCATTATTAGAATAACAGAAACATAATTCTCACTAACCGTACCATTTAATACACCAATTAAGTTTTTATGGAGAAGAAAGTACAATAGTAGGTAAGAACAAAAAATATAAAAAGGAATAACAATATATCTTGTATTAAAACGATTAGAAAATATAAAATACGATAATACTGGGGACGTTAAATAATATATCGTAAAAGGCGTTAAAGTATTATTAATTAACTGAATAATTAGAGTGTATCCAAAAATACAACTCATTACTAAAAAAAAATTTTTATGCGTTTTTAAAAAAATTTTTTTTTCTTTAACTCTAACTCCAATATAGAAGATTAGCAATAATAAAAAACCAAAAATAACAACCCTAGCAGCATCATTAAACAAATAATACACACTTGCTAAAAGCATATAAAATGCTAAAATTATACTATTGACTCTCATCGCTATATATCTATAATATCAGGTTTTCGAACTATACTTTTTGCGAGATTAAACACATTTATGAACTCTTTGTAATTTAATATGACAAATATAAAAATAGGAGTTATATATAGCCAGTCTTTATCTTTCTTCAAAAACATCAACAAAACACATAACACGTAAGGTATCAACCACTTAAAAGAAAAAACATCTTTTAATGTGTTAATTAAAGGTTTGCCTTTTAGCAACAAACCTCTACCGTACTGGGCTAAGCTGATAATATAAATTAAGTAAGTAAACATAGTTGCTAACATTACATACTCATATGAAACCCTAAGAAAAAACACAAAAAAACAACATAAAAAAACATTTAATATTAAAGCAAATATTGCAATTAAACTAATCATTTTTTCTTTTTCTTTTGCTATTATCAACTCTGGATAACCAAAAGAATTAGTGTATAACGCATTGGTTAAAACTATAATAACAAAAGTGTTGACTGTTGATATATATTGAGGAAATAGTTTTATTAGGAAAGGGAACAACAAAATAACGATATAGCTAAAAAAATGAGTAATAGTTATATACCCTTTCCTAAGTACATTTAATAAATAAGTTATTTCTTCATTAGACTTACTAGAAAACCTATTCAACAGTTTAGGAAAAATTAGAAAGGAAAATGATTGAAAGAGCAATAATACAGTACTTGCTAAAGTAAATGAAAACGTAAAAAGCCCAAAATTTTCAACTGAATAATATGAACTTATAAATGTTCTTGTACTAATTAGTATTAAATAAAAACATGCATTATATAAAAACAAATAAGTAGCTTTAATCTGTATCTTTTTTGCTAACTCCCAATTAAATACAGGTTTAAAAGATACTGGACTTGTTAGTAAGAAAAATAAAAAGCTAATAAATGCAGCAATAACACTTACCATAATCAAAGCCCAAAGTAAATCTTCTCCTTTAAAAAAAAAAATAACCAATAATATTCCTATTGGTAAGAGTGATTGGTTAACCATTATTGCAAATAACTTTCCATAAACTCTAAATATATTTGAAAAAAGTAGGTTAAAATGATTTAAAATAGCAACTATAACTACATAAGGTAAATAATTTACAAAAGAGTATTTTTCTCCAATCTCAAAAGCAAAAAACCGAACACTAGCAAACATCAGTAATATAACGAAAGATAAAACTAACAACAATACTACAGAAACACCTACTACTTGAGACACATATTTATTATCAGACCTATGTATAGATGCAATAGCATTAGTAGCGTTAGATACACCTAAATTTAACCTTAATAAATACTGTAAAGTTAAAGTGATAAAGCCCCATACCCCTAAATAATAAACTCCTAAATATTTGGCTATTAATAATGAATTAACAAATTGTATTCCATAGGTTAAATACCTACTTAAAGTATATAATAGTACTTTATTTTTTAAAACTTTAATCAAAATATTCTAATCTAAGAGGCTCTCCTTTTTTCAAATCTTTATTAATTTTTTTTCCTAATATTTCATAATAATATTTAGGATGTAACCCATAACCAGGTCTTATTGATCTCATATTATTTTCATTTATCACATCTCCTTTTTTCATATCTTCAACAATAAAAAGAGATCTTGCAAACTTTCTATTCTTTTTCACCTTTTCTGGAATATCATACGATATTGTTCCTAAAAGTTTTTCTGTATCACGAACTTTATTTACCATTTCAGTAAACTCCTCTACATCTAAAGAGAAATCAGCATCTGGTCCTCCTACACTTTTATCTAAAATAAAATGCTTTTCAATTACTTTTGCCCCAAGCGTTGTTGCTATAGTAGGTGCTAAATAACCATATGTATGATCACTAAAACCTACCTCTACATTAAAAAGCGATTTGAGGTTTGGAATCGTATTTAAATTAGCTAACTCTAGCGGAGCTGGATATGATGATGTACATTTTAACAGCACGATATCATTATTTCCTACTTTCCTACAAGTTTCAACAGCTAATTCTATATCTTTTAACTCAGCTATTCCAGTAGATATAATTATTGGCTTCCCCTTTGAAGCCACATATTCAATTAATGGAATATCTTGAATTTCGAAAGAAGCTATTTTATAAGCAGGAACATCTAACTCTTCTAAAAAATCTACAGCTGTTTTATCAAAAGGTGAAGAAAAACAAATTAATCCTTCTTCTTCAGCTACTCTAAATAACTCTTCGTGCCACTCCCATGGTGTGTAAGCTTCTCCGTATAGCTCGTAAAGAGTTTTCCCATCCCAAAGTGTTCCTCCATCTATTTTAAAACACTCATTATCACAATCAATAGTTAATGTATCAGGTGTATAGGTTTGTAGTTTAATAGCATCAGCTCCTGTTTTCTTAGCTGCTCTTATTGTTTCTTTAGCTACCTGTAAATCACCATTGTGATTCGCGGATAATTCTGCTATAATAAAACATGGATTGTTTCCTCCTATTTCTTTATTGCCTATTTTCATTCTCAAATTTCTTACCTATTTCAAATTTATGATTCTTAGTTCTAATTTGTTCTAAAACGACTATACCATCAATAACTTTAATTGTTACTTTAGGTTCTAAACTAACTATTGTTCCTATTTCTCCTGGCACATTTATAGATTTAGTAGAGACCTTATCAATAATTACTTTTTCAGAATATAAGAAGGTAAATGCGCCCGGGTAAGGATAAGCCTGTGCTCTTACCCAATTTCTAATATCTTCCTTCATCCATTTCCAGTTAATTTCTCCATCATTAGGTGTTCTTTTACCAAAATATGAAGCTTTTGATTCATCTTGTGGAAAAGTAACTAACGATTTATTTATAATAGATTTTATTACTTTATCAAATAATGGAATATAAAGCTTGTTATATTTATTCAAAATATCTGCACCTGTATCTTCTTTTTCAATATTAACAACCTCTTGAAAAATTATATCTCCTGTATCACAATTAGGATCAATTAAATGAGCTGTTATTCCTGTCTCTTTTTCTCCATTTATTATTGACCAAACATGTGGTGTTCTTCCTCTATATTTAGGTAATAATGAACCATGTATATTAAATGTAACATTTTTTGAATGATTTATGATATCTTCTTCTATCAAAAACAAATAATTTATGGAAGCCATTACATCAACTTGATAATTTTTAACAAATTCATACCCTCTTCCTTTTCTTGGGTTTCCTGCTAAAAAAGGTATATTTTTTTCTCTTGCTAAATCACAAATTTCAATAGACTTCTTGTCAGTCAAAACAAATTGAACATTATAGTTTTCCGACGCATGCTTTAATAGAGATAAACCTAAACCTCCACTACATAGAATTCCTAACCTAAGCATATTATTCTTCTATTATATTTAAAAATCGTTCTTCAATTTTTCCATCGAACAAACCTAGTTGAGCTTTACAATAACTTTCAATATTGTTTGTTTTAAAAAATTTTGATAATGCAAATTCAAAATCTTTTCTATTAAAACTTGAAATGTCTCCTAATCCAAATATAGCTCCTTTATCGAGAAAGCCTTTATATATTCTTTCTTGATTATCTACATAAAATCCAGATAGAATTGGCATTTTTACGCTACAAAGTTCATAAAGTATTGTACTGGAGGGAGCAATAGCTAAATTAGTAGATCTCATGACCTCAATCATTTTTTTCTCAGATAAATTCTGATGTATTTTAAAACGAGGGTTATCTTTAATAATAGCTTCTAATTTATTTTTATCTTTAAAAGCACCTCCAATTACTATATGAATGTCTTTTATCTCGATATTTTTTTTAAGTGCTTCAACTACCTCAATAGTTAAATCAAAAGGATCAGCACCACCAAAACATATAAAAACTGAATCAACTTTTCTAATTATTCTGTTTTTTTTAGATTCTTCAATAAAGCTTGGTCTTAATAATGCATAATTAGAACCTAATCCGAAAATAGTATAATCTTCAGATGAATAATCGTTTGATTTATATCCTAACGAATGATTAATCACAACATCCGCATACATATGCCATTGAACCAAGTCGTCTATGTATATCAATTTAATCCCTTGTTCTTTAATACTCTTTTGGTAATCTGATTTGAACTGATATCCATCTGCAATCATTATATAACTTTCTGAATTAAAATTACTTTTAATCCATTCTGGTTCTTTATCGTAAGATATTTCAGCGGGTATTAATTTAATTAAGTAGTTATCAGGTATAACACTAATTTCAGAATTTTCCTTTGTTAAAAAAACAAAGTCGTATTTCTTTTTATAAATTTCGACTAAACTAAATAGTCTATATAAATGCCCTAGACCAATAGAAGAATTTCCATCCGCTCTAAATAAAATCTTCTTTTTCATTTAACATTTTATATTTCAATTCAGCTATTTTCCAATCTACAGGGTTATCAATGTCTTGTCCTTCTAACTCAGAAATTTCTATTACTCCTGTATTATCTGTCCACAATTTCCCTTTTTTAGTTACTGCTTCAACATTAAAAAAATAGAATTGCCCTGAGTCATGATAAGAAGTTTCTAAATCTTGAGATCTGGATTTTTGAAATTTTGGAAAAAACATTTCCATTCTACCAACGGTTTCATCTACTTTTAGAGCTCTTTGAATAGGAAAACTATATTTTAGAACAGGAAAAACACAATCAAAATTATTTTTCTCTAATTTTTCAAAAGCCTTAGTAAGACTATGACTTGTAACAAAAGGAGCTGTAGGATATATACAACATGCTTTTTGAAATTCTTCTCCTAAACCTTTATACTTTTCAAAAACTTCAAGTAAAACATCTACAGTTGTTGCAAAATCATCAGCATTCTCTTTACTTCTCAGAAATGGAACTTCAGCACCATATTTTATAGCAATTTCAGCAATTTCCCTATCATCTGTGGAAACCATTATTTTATCAAACAATTTACTATCAATTGCTGCCTTTATAGAATATGCTATAATAGGTACATTTAAAAAAAGTTTAATATTTTTTCTAGGAATTCTTTTACTACCTCCTCTTGCTGGTATGATTGCTATTTTAGTCATTAATAAATTCTAGGACTTTATCAATTATGTACTGTAATTCTTCGTTAGTTAAACTAGGAAACATAGGTAAACTTATGCATTTAGAATAATAATTCTCTGCATTAGTTAATTCAGCTTCTGAATATCCAATGTTTTTATAGTAGGGTAAGGTATGGACTGGAATGTAATGGATTTGCGCAAAAATATTGTGAGATTTTAAAAAATCATATAACCCTTTTCTGTCATCAACTTCAATTACAAATAAATGATGAGCGTTATAACTACCTTCAGGTAAACTTTGGAATTTTATTTTTCCTTGAAAAGCATTTTTGTATGTTTGAGAAATTTCATTTCGACGAATTACTCCAAGGTCATTTTTGGCTAACTGTGTAATACCCAACGCTGATTGAAAGTCAGTTAATCTGTAATTAAAACCAAGTTCTTGCATTTCATAAAACCATCCTCCATGATTCTCACTCATATTCTCTTTTGTAATACCATGAGTTCTTAAAAGGGCTAATTTGTTGTAGACTTCTTCAGAGTTTGTAGTTAACATTCCTCCTTCACCACAAGCGATATGCTTAACAGGATGAAAAGAAAAAACACCTATATCAGCGTAATTACCATTACCACAGTACTGCTTGTTGTTTTTAGAATCTGTAAAGTATCCTCCAGGAGCATGACAAGCATCTTCTATAATCCATAAATCGTGTTCGTTTGCTAGTTTTCTAAACTCTTCTAAGTTAACAGGTAACCCTGCAAAATCTACAGGAATAATTCCTTTAAAGAACCCTTTAGGTTTACTTTCAATAAGTTTTCGAGTACTTTCTAAAGATAGTAAATAAGTATTTGGGTCTATGTCAGCAAACCAAACTTCACCACCAGCAAAACGAACACAATTAGCTGAAGCAGCAAAAGTAATAGGAGTTGTAATGACTCGTTCACCTTCTTTTAACTCCATTGCTAAAACTGATAAATGCAAGCCAGAAGTAGCATTGTTTACTGCTAAAGCATATTTAACTCCTACGTATTGAGCAAACTTATCTTCAAACTCTTTAACTTTTGGCCCTTGAGTTAAAAAGTCAGATTGTAAAGTACTGATAACTGCCTCAACATCATCTTGGTTGATATCTTGTCTTCCGTAAGGTATTGATTTCATTAGATAGAAAAATTAGGATCTACATGTTTTTTAACTAACTCTCTCAAAGATTCAACTGTCTCCCATTCAGTATTACTCCCCGAATCGTAAGCAAAACCTTCAGGAACATCCACTCCATTAAACACCTTTTTATACTCTTCTTTTGAATATTGAGAATAAGGAGATTTTTGCGGCAAAATTGCATAATACTTTCCTAAATCGATTGTATTATAAGAATCAGAAGCAGTTATCATTTCCTCATGCAGCTTTTCCCCTGGTCTTATTCCTATTACTTTCTGTTCTAATTCAGGCGCAATTGCACTTGCTACATCAGGAATTCTATACGAAGGTATTTTAGGAACAAAAACTTCGCCTCCCCATGCATTTTCAATAGCATAAAATACCATTTCACAACCATCTTCTAATGAAATGTTAAAACGAGTCATGTTTGGATCTGTTATCGGTAAAAAAGCATCTCCATTATTTTTCTTCTTTAGGAAGAAAGGCATTACTGAACCATTAGACCCCATAACATTTCCATATCTTACAACAGAAAATTTAATATCTCTTTTTCCTTTTATATTGTTTGCTGCTACAAACAATTTATCTGAAGCTAACTTAGTAGCTCCATATAAATTAATTGGAGCAGCCGCTTTGTCTGTTGAAAGTGCTACAACGTTTTTAACACCACACTCTAAGGCTGCATCAATCACATTCTCTGCACCATTTATATTCGTTTTTACACATTCCATAGGATTATACTCCGCTAAATGAACGTGCTTCATAGCTGCTGCATGAATTACAACATCTATCCCCTCGAAGGCTCTTATTAAACGAGATTTATCTCTAACATCTCCAATGAAATATCTTACCTGAGGATATTCATTTTCTGGGAATTCTTGAGCCATTTGAAAATGTTTTTGTTCATCTCTCGAAAATATGACTAATTTTTTCACCTTAGGATGATTCTTTAAAATCAATCTGGTGAACATCTTACCAAATGAACCTGTTCCTCCTGTAATTAATACAGATTTATTATTTAAATCTAACATTTCTTTATTTCCTATTCTTATTAATATTTATTTTAAATTTATCTTGATAAACCTCATTTTATCACTAGTCATTTTTCATTCTTAAATTACTAATTATTTTTTTTGCAAAGACCCAAACTACCCCAAAAATCATGCCTAAAAAAAACCATATACCTAAAATCATGCCTCTTCTAGGTTTCGATTTTTCAATAGGAACACTTACAGGCTCTATTACAGTAAACACAGGCGTATTCTCCTTAATCTTAATTTTTTGGGTTTCTAACTGTTTAGCCAATTCTGAATACATTCCATATGCTAAGTTATAATCCGATTGTAATCGCTCTAAACGTGATTGAGAACGAGATAGTGTTAACCCTTGATTTTTATCTCTAAAATTAGCCAGTATAGATTGTTTACTTATAAAATCTTTTTTTACTTCATTATAACGCTCTTCTATAAATTTATACTGTTCTTGAGCTTTTTGTATTTTGAATTCTGTTATAGCCTTTTGTAAAAGTTCTTGAGTTTTTTTTGTCATTTGTGCAGCTGGTAATGCTTCAGGCATTGAAAATGATATTTTAACAAACCCTTCTTTATCATTAACATCTAACACAAATTGACTTTGTAACAAATCAAATAATTTTTTATCCTCTATTGACATTACATACATAGAGTCTTGCGCCTCGTTCTCTTGTAACAATGTACTTTTTTCTTTTTTAAATAGACCTACTACCTTCGTTGGTAACCCAACAGTATATTCCTTAATAGCAGATAATAAATTAAATTTTTGATACTCTGTGTAATATTCTTTATAAGTAACTTCTTTTTCTAAACTAGAAAATTTCAAAGACACTTCTAAAAGTGCTTTCTGAAAAGGAATGCTTTGAACCACTTTAGGGTATAGGCTAGGTGAAATCCCTTCCGAACTACCACCTCCTAAATTAATTCCTGCCATTGCCGCCAATCCTCCTAAATTCCCCCCTACTTTATTATTCGAGGTCTGTGGTACTACAATTGTTGTCGCCGTATATTCTTTAGCAGAAAAAATAGCTATAAATAAACCTATTAAACCAAAAACTAGAAGAAATTTTATAATTGTTTTCCTACCGTTCCAAACAGTTTTAAATATTTCTAATAAATCTATTTCATCATTAGAAGTATATTTAGTTTTACTTTCCATGGTTTTTTACAATTATTTGTCTGTTAACGTTTTAACCAGCACCCCCAAAGTTGCTAAACCAGTAGTTATGGCTATCACTTGTTGCGTTGTAACTTTATTTGTTACCTCTGGTTTTTGGGGCACTAGTATAACAGCCCCAGGTTTAACATCTGGGTATGATTTAAAAAACAGAAACTTTTTTGTTGTTCTAATATCTCCATTTGCATACACTATATATGTCCTACTCTTTTTTGCATTTGCAGAAAATCCTCCTGAGTTTTCTATGTAATGTTTAAATGATTTACCTTTTTCATATCTCACTAATGATGGTGACAATACCTCTCCTTCAACCTTTACAGTTTGTCTTTCAGAAGGGATAAACAACTCATCTCCTTCTTCTAAAATTATATCATACTTTGATTTTTTCCCTCCTGATGCTAAGATTTTTTGTAACTCTATTCCAATCTTAAAATCTTTCTTCTTCTTTAAACGCTCTTCAACATTACCAGATAATGAATCTCTTTGGGCAAAGTCAGCTATAAAGTCTGATTGCTTTTCATCTTCCTCTTCGTTGTTCTTTCTAGTTAAAAAGGCACCTTCTTCATAAGCATATTTTGTTAAACCTCCAGCTTGTTCTATTAAATCAGAAATTCTTTGATTTTTTTGCCCAATAGAATACTCTCCTTCAAAATTAACTTCCCCAGTAATAGTAACTCTTTTTTGTTCTGTATACCCTTTTAAGTATCTTACAGAAACAATATCAAACGGTTTTAACACAAAATCATCTAAATGATCAGTACCTAGATTTTTACTTGCACTTAAATCAAAATTTTCACTAACAGTTTCAAAACTTCCATCTTTCAATCTTCTAGATACATCAATCATACTTGCATCTGCTCCATCTTTCAATCCTC
>JBLWYD010000068.1:0-15434 GCA_048267165.1 Bacteroidota bacterium | reverse complement strand
ACTGCAGTTGGTTTGAAAGAAACCTCGAAGCTCTCAGTTTTATTAGGAGCTATAGATAATGGATTAGAGATAGAAACACCTGGGAATCTCGTCATAAAGTCATGTGAGAATTCTGGAAGTGTTAAGTCCTGAGAAATCCCAGTTATATTAAGCGAATTATCACCTTCATTTCTTATCTGAATTAATTTAGTCACTGTATTAGCAGTTGCAATATTAAACGAACCAAAGTTCCAATCATCAACAGCAATTACAGGTGCACCTAAGAAAGCATCCATAAGGGTTTCGAAAGCGAAATCACATTCGTCAAATTTAGCATCTCCATAACCCACACCAAGTGAGTCCTTGTAAATAGGTCTTTTGCCACCAGCAAGGGCTGCAACTGGGTCAAACTTAATATTGACTTTAACTTCTGCACCAACAGCAATTGCCATAGGTGGTGCCCATCCAGCAGGCTCGTAAGAGTCAATGCTGAATCCTTGATTGTTGTTCTGTAGTTCGACTCTTGTAACAAATAGAGGCGATTTAGTAGAAGTGTTCTTTATAGTCATTTGCTTAAATTCAGGTGTACCTGTCTCAGCAAGAGTACCATAGTGCAAATCAGCTCTTACTTCGTATTCAGGTGGGAAATACTCTATCACGATAGAAGTATCATTACCAGCTCTGTCAATAAAGAATAAAGTAGCTTTTGCATATTTTTTCTTATCTACAACTGTTAACCACCATGAAAGTGATCTTTGTTGACCAGGTATAAACTCACCCGATCTAGATCTCCAATCGAAAATATAGTTTTCGCTAAGATCATTTATCATATAAAGATCTGCCATATTAGAACGGTATGCTTCATTATCTGGCATATCCGTAACGTTACCCATATCTTTTTCTATGTCTCCATTACAAGATTGGACATAAGTAGGTACAGGAGCGTTAGTATCAGGAATTGTCAAATCACGTAAAGCAGCAGCAGTAGGGAATCCATAAGATTCGTAAGGAGCGTATCCATAAGAATAAGCTACGAATTTAGTTGAATCTGATTTTATACCATAAACCCCTTCACTCGGAAGTGTAAGGATAGATGTTCCATAAAACTTTCCTTTATGAGGAACTGAAAACTTTTCTACTGAAACACTAAATATTTGTGAGATCGGTTTCCATTCTGGATCACGACCAGTAGTTGACATAGTCGCAAACTGCAAATCCTGAGGGAAAATATCACCGTCAACTTCGTAAACTAAATTTACATAGTTCTCAGTGAAGTCAACTTGTCCACCCAATGCGTTAGGTGAAGCGAAATACATTTCTGTTTGGAATTGCTCAATTGGAGACATAAGCATCATAAAAGGATCACTATTAGCATTTGCACTAGCGTCTTCTTGAGTACCCGTGTTATAATACATAACTTGAATAGGTTTAGTAGCATGTATAGTTGCAATTTGTGGATCTTTTGGTTGACCAAAATCATCGAATTGGGCATGTACTCTCTTCTCGAGATAAGCTACACCCATTCCACCGCCACCACCTTTCTTGATAGTTCCTATATAAGAACCATCTTGGTAAACATCTGTTTTATCTTCGGAAGCATATATCCTAATTATACCATTGAATTTCCGTTTCTTCATTGGGGTGACATAGCAGACCTTACCCCAGGTATAGGTTGGTAATTCCATCTCGACAGAATAATCACACCATGCGTTCCCAACAGGGAAATTGGCACAGTGCACTCCGGAGACTAGAGCAAATGGTTTATTCGCAGTGAATAAAGTACCTGATAAATCTTGTCTATGACCATCAACTGAAAGTAACCAAACGTCACCTTTTTGTAAAGTTTCACTAGCACCTTCACCAGTTCTTACAACTCTACCACCATCTAAAGGAATACCATCATTACCTTCATCACCACCACCGGCAACTAGGTTTATTTTAGTATTGTCATAAACACCGACAACACAAGTAAATGGAGCCATTAGACCTTGAGTGATATTCGGTTCTTTGTAAACCATATTAACATACTTCGTACCATAAGCGTTAGAAGGTAATGCCAAAAAGCCGTCTGTAGTATATTTGAATTTTATAATAACATATACAACAATCGGTGCACCAGCTGTAACGTGTATAGCTGCCCCTTTATAAATTTTCCCTGGAGGTGGTTTTGATTGAGACCCATCATGAGAGATAGGTGAAGCCAAAGCCGGATTGAGAACAAACTCAATTACACCATTAGGAATTGTTGTCTTAGGAGGTAAAGCACCAACAGCAGGTATTTCTAAAGTTACAGGTGTAGCTTCTGGACAAGCGATAAGGACTTTAACAAAGTTAATATTCCCACCACTTTCTCGCTCATATACAGGAGGTATAGAGAACCAAAAGTCTTTACCTAGGTTGTTTTGCCCCATCATTATGGGTAGCTTAATTGTTATTTCTTCTTCATCTACTCCAGCCAAAACCGGCTTAGGTATTGCCATTGTAAGGATTAAGAATAACATTAAAGCAAATTTAGTATATACAAATTTCATTGTAAAACCTCTTTATTATTAATAGATAATTTATTTTCTTGTTTTATTGAAGCTAAAGTTACAAAATTTCAAATTATTAAAAAAAGAAATTCTTTTGTCTAGCTGTGATTATAATAACAGTTATGTGTACATTTTGTCACACTTTATTCGAAAATAATTTCAAGATTTAGAACTTCCTCTAGCATTGCTTTTCGTCTATCCGCTCCCCATAGCTCAATATCAGGGGTTTCAGAGCCATTCTCTATTATTTTTATTTTTAATTTATTTTCGTCAAATGTCAATTCTACATCCTCTACATTTTGGATTTGTCGTCGGTCTAATCCTTCGGCAATTCGTAGTATTCCTGCTAGTATCCAAACAATTTCTTGTTTTTTTGGACTTAGCATATTATAGCTATTGTGTGAGCGATTCGGATGGCTCTTTCTGTGGTATCTAGCTATGTTGGCTATTAGCTCAGCTTCATCGTTGGTAAAACCAGTCATTATACTGTTTTTTATTAGATAGAAACTGTGCTTGTGATGTTTGTCGTGTGATATGTGGAACCCAACATCGTGTAAATATGATGCCGATTCTAGTAATTCTCTTTCGTAGTAACCTTTGTTGTGTATCGGTTCTAACTCATCGAACATCTTATTGCAAAGTTTTCTTATATGCTCACCGTGTTTCATATCGGCGCCATACTTCGTAGCTAAGCCTGTTACAGTTTTGTATCGTAGTTTTGTAAGTTGGTGGAATTGCTTCAAGTTCTGCATTTTTTCAACTGTGTCGAATACAACTCCTTCACGAAGAGAGTAATTAGAGATAACGAAATTCTTGATTCCCAATTCCTCTATTGCGACTTCAACTATCAGTGCACCTGCCGTTATAATATCCGCTCTTGTAGTGTCCATACCATTTAGCAGGGCTATGTTTTCTGGAGAAGAGGCATTCTTTATATCACGAATTACTTTTAGTACATGCTTTGCCTTTACTGTTATTCCGTTTAGCACAGTTGGTAATTCTTCGTGTTTTCTGAGGTATGCCATAGAAATCAGAGTCGTCATTGTTCCTGAAGTACCAACAGTTTTGGTAAAGCCAACTCCTTCTATTTTATCTAAAGTCTGCGCCCATTCACCTTTTATGAATTTCTTACATTTAGCTATACTTGTTTCGTTTGATGGAACTCCATCGAAATATTTTTTTGTTAATCTTATTGCACCTAGCTTATTGCTTTGTAAGTGAGGCATCTCACCGTTCTCAGTTATAATTGTCTCAGTACTACCGCCACCTATATCTATTATCAGAGCTTTTTCTTCCAATATAGGTAGTGCGTGGATTACCCCCAATGAGATAAGACGTGCTTCTTCCACCCCCGAAACTACTTCTAGCTCGACACCAGTTTCTCTTTTGATTAGGTCTATGAACTCGTCCTTGTTCTTTGCTTCACGGACGGCTGAAGTTGCTACTGCTCTTACTTGCGAATTTTCATTTAAAGCTAGCTTGTTGAATGCTCGTAGAGTTGTAACAGCTCTTTTGATTGCGTCTCTTTGCAGATAGCTCATATCGCCGCTACTGGAGCCAAGTCGGACTATTTCTTTATCTCTCGATATTATATTAAGCAGACCGTTATCATCTACAGTTGCTGTTACCATGTGGAACGAGTTAGTACCTACGTCTATCGCTGAAATTATTTGTGAGCTCATATTTATTGTTCTGTTTGTTTGTTGCCTGCCTTTCCTTTGAATACTTTAGTCTCGCCTTTTTCATAAAGCACATCGCTATTCTCAGGAGTTCTACTACTGTTATTATTACTTTCTTTATTCCGCGGATTATTTACTTTCTTGAATCCCGTTAGTGCTAGTATTAGCTTAGTAGCTCCTTTGAAAAAGACTACTATAATGCCAAGTATAACTATTAGAAAAATTAATATTTTTCCCATTTTTCTTTCTTTTGTTGAATTAGTAATTATTATTATGAACTTTATTAAGCTCTTACTTATTGACTATTAAATACTTCTATTATTCTATCAGATAATCAAAACTAATATAAATAGTACAATAGGGGAGATGTAAATAACTCCGTCAAACCTATCTAAAAAACCACCGTGCCCCGGGAAAAAGTTCGAACTATCTTTTACTTCCGCATCACGTTTGAAGTGTGATTCAATCAAATCACCCAGCTGACAGAAAGTTGTGATTATAGCACCTACAACAATACTATTTGCTAAACCAAAACTTGGGTTAAGCCAAGCCGTAAGGCCTACAAAGCCAGCTGCTCCGAATACAAAGCCTGCTATTGCACCTTCCCATGATTTCTTTGGGCTGTGGCGAGGGAATAGCTTATGCTTTCCTATAACTCTTCCGATGAAATAAGCCGCACTATCGCATAGCCAAATAGCGATGAATAGTGTAAGTATAAAGTAACCCCAGTCTATCTCAGAAGAACTCAAATAATTAAACTCACGTATAGCTATTAGACACATAAGCGGAAAAGCGACATATATAATACCACCTATACTTATAGATATATCTGTTATTGCAGATATTCCTTTCTTATAAAGTGCTAAAGTAATCAGAAAAGTACCTATCAAAGTAGGTGCGAGAAAAGTATAGACTAATTTATATTCAAGTACATTGGTTAGGGTAAGGAAGAAGACGATACCCACTACCAAGCTAACGGCTATAGATTCCCATTTCATAGGGTGGTGGCCCTTGTTTTCTGCCATAGAGTAAAATTCGTGTAGCCCATAACCTATGATAATTAGTATTCCAACGGCGAAGAAAATCCCACCTTGCAGAAATAAAAATATAGCTAAAGGTATCCCAATTGCGGCAGTTACTATTCTTTTTCCCAACTCTTTCATATTTTACCAGAAATTAAAATGAAAATATAAGAAAAAATGTCAATAAAATTTGATGATATTAAAGTATTCTGTGATTTTGATGGTACTGTAACACTCCAAGATGTTGGTAATGAGCTATTTAAAGGGGTTGAAGATTTTGAGACTTTGAATAGACTTTTCATAGAAGAAAAATTAACTATTTATGAATATTGGCATAAGCTTTGTAGTAAACTACCTGAAGGCACTAGTACAGAGATGATTAGAGAGCAGTCACGAAAATTCGAGATTGACCCTTACTTCAAAAGTTTTGTCGAGTTTTGTGAAAAGAATAAACTAAAAATCTTCATAGTCAGTGATGGATACGATGTTTATATTAATGAAATATTAAATATCAATGGCATAAAGCTACCTGTTTGTAGCAACAAATTGCTAGACAAAGGAACTCACTTAGAGCCAGAGTTTACTAATGCTTCCGAATCGTGTAATTGTTTTTCGGCTAATTGTAAACGCAATTTCGTTCTCAATCAGAGTGATGAGAAGACATTGAAAATATACATTGGCGATGGTTATTCGGATTTTTGCGGTGCCGCACATTGCGATGTTATTTTCGCAAAAAAATATTTGGCTACTTACTGCAATGAAAACAGTCTGCCACATTATAATTTTAAATCCTTCTTCGATGTAAAAAGGATATTGGAAAAGAAACTAAATGACAATCAGTTTAAGAAAAGAAATCGTGCAACCGTTGATTCGAATAATGCGTTCAAATATGAATAGGATATTACTTTTCATATCGCTCGCTTTAATAGGGTTACTAAGTTCTAACAATTTACTTGTTGCGAAAGACTATATAGTTAATATAGAAGAGATTCAAGTAAATGGGGAAAGTGCCGATACTTATTATGGTGACGATATTGTTATTTCTAATACAGACTCTATTCTATTCAAATACGCAGTTAATCCTACGTTAAAGAATGACCCAGTATTATATAGAGTTATGCTTATTATGGGAAGCGATACTTCCGTTAACGTAATAAACGGAATGGAAGTAAGATATGCTAATTTGCCGCAGGCGGACTACAAGTTTATAATTAGTGCTTTTGGTAGCAATGGCGAATGGAACGCTAAAGAAGATAGAATAAATTTCAAAGTTGATAATAATCTGAACTCCGTACTAGTCAAATCTAATAATTTGGAAGTACAGATAGCAGAATTAAAAAAGAAATTGAAAGAGTTAGAGGAAGATAATAGTATTGTTTCTATTATCTCCGACATTGCTCTTATTGTACTTATAATAGTTATTTTAATATTTGTGGTGATTTTCTTCCTTAATAGGCCGAAGAAGAAGAAAACATCACTTGCTACTACACAAAGAGAGGTAAAAGTGGCTAACTCGAATCAAAATGATCTAGCATTAGAAAATGCTAATCTTAAATCAGAACTTGCTGCGTTGAGAATGCAAATAGATAAAATGCAAGACCAAAGTAGAAGTTTGGTAATGCAGAATAAAGAATTGCAAGAGACACTTAATCTAACTGATAAGTCTAAAAAAGAATTAGAAGAACTACAGAAACAGAAAGAAGAGCTTTTTGCTGTAATTGTGCATGACATTAAAAACCCAGCTTCAGTAATCAAAGGGTTAGTTGACCTATTGACTAACTACGATAGTACTGCATCTGACTTCGATGATATAATGAAAGATATAGCTTCTAGTTCAAGCAGAATACTAATGCTTTCATCAGAAATAAGCAAGATAATGGCACTAGAAGGCTCAGAGATGCGATTGCATTATGATGACGTAGATATCAATGATATCGCACAAGATGTTTTCACACGTAACTCTTACAACGCTAAAAATAAGAGTCTGACCTACGAATGTATGTTCGACAATAACTTACCAGAAATTACACTCGATGTACTCCGTATAGATGAAGTAATGGATAATCTAATTTCCAATGCTATCAAATATACAGAGAGAAATGGCTCTATATTAGTCGAAACTTCTTATGATAAAGATAAGAACCATATTGTTTACAGTGTAAGCGATACTGGTCTTGGTCTGTCTGAAGAAGATATAAAAGGTACATTCCAAAAAGGTGCTACTCTGAGCAGTAAACCTACGGCTGGCGAATCAGCAACTGGCCTTGGCTTGTGGATAGTGAAGAAAATGATAGAAGCACACGACGGTTACGTATGGGTTAAGAGTAAAAAAGGTGAAGGTTCAACTTTCGCATTCTCTATCCCTGTGAAAAGAAAAGTCAAAGTAGAAACTAAGAAAGAAGTAGCTAACGCTTAATCTCAAATTTAGTCTTTGAAGATGAAATCGAATAGAAGATAAGATGCTGTAATAACAGCACCAGCATAAGCGAGAGTTACTCCCAAATCAGATTGGATTCTCTCGGGTGATGCACCCACTATACTGAGTATAGTCGCATCAATAGACAATAGTATAATCGGTAATATAAGGGGAAATGCAAGCACAGGAAATAGTGCCCCCTTTGACGAAGCTTTGGCAATCAGAGCTGAGATAATAGTAGATGCCGCCGATATGCCGATACTCCCAGTCAAAACACTAAGCCAATACATTCCCATCTCTGAAATAACAAAAGTAGAGTTGAATATAAGTAGCAATGCAACCGTAGAAAGGTTTGCAGCAATTCCGAATATGATATTATAGATTAATTTACCGAAGTATATACTTGTGGAATCAGAGTTGATTTTAAGAAACATCCATGTGCCTCGCTCTTCTTCCGAGACAAAGACTCGGCTTTGCCCAATCATAGATGTAAAGAAGATAAGTATCCAAGTTATACCAGCGAATATCTCGTCAGAAAGTGTGTTGGACGAAACAGAATAACTGACAATAATAACTGATGTAAGTACAAAAAGAAATACTGATGCCGCCGAGGAGAAATTCTTAAATTCCGTCAAGAATTCTTTATACAGTACACCGTATATTCTTCTGAGAATATCCATTATAGAGGGAATCTAATTCCAGTTCTAACCCCAACTACTGAAACTGTCCAATTAGCATCATCAACCATATTAGTCAATCGTTGTGCATACCCAGCTTCTAGGAATGCGTTTATGTTCTTGTAAGCATTGATACGGAAGCCAAGCCCTAAGTTAGCTGAGATACCAACTTTATTAATCGAACCAAGTGAGCTCAGACCAATTTCAGTTTTATTAGTTCCGTTAGTGAAGTTATAATCTTGTGGTATTAATATTTCTTTTTCTGCGGTTATGCCAGTGCTTAGAGGTATATCAAATTGCAATCCACCCATTACATATATATTATTAGTGAATAGATACTCCACTCCTAATACTACGTTAGTGAATATACCATCTAGCTCAAAATTAACTGACTCTCTATAAGGAGCAGGATCTCCAGTCAATGGGTTTCTAACTGAGCTTGTAGTCGAATCTGGCGATTGCATCAACCCAGAGTACTGCATAAAGTTAATCCGTCCCATTAGGTTAACTTTCGGGTCTATTCTATATGTAGCAAGCATTCCGAACTCAATCGAGCTAGATACTATATCCGAGAATGTTCCTTTGCTAATCAAGTTACCAGTTCTACTGAAATCAGCAAAGTGGTTTATGTAGTTATAACCTAAAGATATACCGTATTCCCAAGGGTCCGTCTCACCACAACTCGCTTGCAACCCTTCTTGTAGTGTATATTGGTAGCGATTTGCTATCTGGTTGAAAGTGTAGCAAAGCGTATATTCTGACGTATTACCAGCTAAATCGGTAGCTTCTATTTTAACAGATAAATCTTTGTTGTAGTTCTCATTACCGAATTTTACTATTACTAATGGAGTACCAGGTTCAAATTTGGCAATAGTATAATCGAAGCCAGTATTTTGGAATAGATTTACTTTGGCTACCCCACGGTCATTATTTCTATCATCTCTTATTAATAGCTTGAATCCTTCTTTGTCAGTTGTATAGTCGATGAATGGCTTTTCTTTATCAGGAACTTCTACAAATTCAGAGAATGATTGACCACCCAATGAACCGTAAGCATCATACCTATCATCACCGTACCCGAACCCATAAGAAGTCATACCAAATGGCTCACTACATTCTAATACGTGAGTACCATAGTTAACACTAATCTGAGCAAATGAATATCTGGTATCTCCCAGTTTACGGAATCTATTTACATCTACTTTAATTCCATTCAGACGAATAGAGTTAAGTGAATTAGTAGGTGCAACGACGTTTACAAAGTGCTCCCAAAATCCATCTACAGGAGTTGCGAATCTATACTTTTTCAAGAATTGCTGAGTTGGACTAATAAGACACATCATCGGATCACCGATTCTATCGCCATTGTCAAACCCTTGTGAGAATTGCGCTACTAACACTGGATTAGAAGCAGTTACTTGAACTGATTTATCCGTCTCTCTCTCCAAGTGTTGACCTGCGTTTATTGTTCCTATTAATTTAGAATCTTCGAAAACTCTTGTTCCATCTACATTAGCAAGAACACGATAGTTGTAAAAACTACGCTTTTTGAATGCACCTATGTAGAAGTGTTTACCCCAAGAGTGCAATGGTGGAACTTGCTCCACTAAGTGATTACAAGCAATAACATCAGTCGGTACGTAAGCACATTGGTGACCGCTGAATACAGCTATTTTTTTGTCTGATTCTATCAAACTACCTGTCAAATCACAATTATTTACGCAAGGAACTGTATTAGCTGCTGCTACTTGATATACATCACCTTTGTTGAGTACAATTGAAAAAGGGCGTCCTCTTTTGTGACCGCCATCTGTATCTACAGTTGGAGTTATTGTCACTCTTGTGCTATCTTCGGTAGCAACTATTGCCATTTCCGCCATTAACTTTATAGAAACGTCATAGCACATTACTCTATAAGATGTACCTAATACATTCAGAGGTAATCCCATAAATGTATCAGTCGTTAGCTTTCTTCTATTTAGCCCATATACCGAAATTGGTACATCGGCTGTTACGTGCAATGCTCGTCCGCTTTCTATTATTTCCGAGCTAGTGATTTGAGCCAAAGGAGAAATCTGTATCGCTTTTACGGTACCACCTTTCACGAAAACTTGTTCTTTGAATCGAATGCTTTTTATTTCTATTGTTACATTTGCGTCTTTATCTGAAGTTAAGAACAGCTTCAAATCGAGCTGAGTTGCGTTCGGGTTATTCCGGTCTGCGTCATTATGATTACGCATAAAGCATAGCCAAAACTCTCTACCTTCGGGGCTTTTCTCAGCGAGTATCTTATTTCTTTCGTTTTGCGAATAAGCACTAAAAGTTATGCTTAGTAGTAGAATCAAACCTGTTAATAATCTCATCATTTTATCACCACAAATCTTTGTGATAATACTTTGTAATCTGTCTCTATGATTAGCAAATATGCACCAGCGGCCAATGTGCTAAACTCATTTTTCAATTCTAGGGTATATTCGCCATCCATAAGCAATTCATCGCCCATGTACTCTACACCAGCTTTGTCAGTCAATCGGAAATGCTTTTGTATACAATCAGAATTACAAAACTCATAGAGTTGGTCTGAGCCATTTAGATTATAAGTAGATAGTTTTATTCTAGTTGGTTGGGTAAACCTAATCTCAGCTTTCGCTAATCTGTGGAAAGGGTTAGGATAGAAATTACCTATATATGATTTGTCTGTCTCTATTACAGGTTCGGGGATTCGGACATTTCCTTCATCAAATTCTGAAGTGATTGCCTCATCTCGTAAAGTAAAAGAAGTAGGAGTAATATTAGCTAAAGTATCTGGCCCAGCTAGTACTTCAAATTCCAGATAGAATAGTATGCCATTAGCATTGTCTATTTCCTGAGTGAACTCAATAGATAAAGCAGAGTTTCTGAAATCATCTGTGTTCAAAGTAGCTATGCCTTTTATCTGGCTATCTACAATTATAGATTCCCCTTTGAGGACTACTTCTTTGAAGTCGAGCATCAACGCATTGAAGTTGAAATCTAACTTAAATACATTGTCTGTATCTTGATAAACGAATGATTCAGTTATATCTGCATTTGCTGGAACTTGTATTATTTGCCCTTTTTCGGCAGTTGCATCGTTTACTCTTATACTTGTAGAAAAAGCAGCTTGAGTAAAGATTAATATAAAAATTGATATTATTAGCTTCATAAAAGCAAAATTACGGATTAATTACCATTAGAGAATATACAAAAGTACTCAAACTTTAGTTCTAAGAAAAAATTATGTTTTTTGCTTTTTCTTTTTCGCTGCTGGGAAGAGTATATTATTCAATATTAATCTGTACCCAGGTGAGTTTTTATGCAAATCCAAATCCGTCGGAGGGTCTCCTATACCGTGTCTGTAGTCCTCTGGGTCGTGACCTCCGTACCAAGTGTAAGTACCGCGACCATAATTGCTATGAATATAGCGAACTTCGTTTGTGCCTTCTCGCTCAGCTAATATAGTAACAGATTTTTTTATTTTTTCTTTGGCGAAAGCAGTTGTTTGACCTAAAAATCCTTGCACAATACCCGTGTGGCACTGAGTAAGCATTGTTGGAACTGGATCATATTTGGCAGAAAACTCGAACAAAGTAAAATAATCCGACTCTGGATTATTCAAACTAGTAGCCCCTACGTCTATATCTGAAAATTCATATTCTGATGGATCCATAGTCAAACGGAAATTCTCGAAAGCGAAAGTCTTATCGAAATCTAATTTGTCTTGCGCACCCATATCAGCTGGGTCACCATCGAACATAGTCGCTGCTATATCCACCCCCTCAGCTGCTAGAGCTATATCATAAGAGTCAGTCGCTGAGCACATAGCAAATAGAAAACCACCATTGGCTACATATTCTTTTATCGTTTTCGCAACCGCTAGCTTCATCTGCGATACCTTAGCAAAGCCGAGTTTTTTAGCCATATTCTCGTTAAGTGCAACTTGCTGTATATACCAGGGAACATTGCGATAGTTAGCCCAAAACTTACCGAACTGACCAGTGAAATCCTCGTGGTGGAGGTGGAGCCAGTCATATTCTTTCAGCTTGCCATTTATTACATCTTCGTCCCACACCATATCATAATCCACTTCGGCATATTCCAACGCCATACGAACGGCATCATCCCACGGCTGCGTGCCTTTGGGCACATATACTGCTATAGTAGGAGCTTTCTCTAGCTTAACTACATCTTCGTTCACATTGTCAGCTTGCACTTGTGCGTAAATCTGAGCAGCATTACCGTCGGATATTTGCTCGAAAGTAACCCCGCGAACTCGGCACTCAAGAGCGAGTTTCTCCGAGTAATCGGCCATGAATGCACCATCGCGATAATTGAGCAGCCAATCCACCGTTTTGTTATCTTTGATAACCCAGAAGGCAATGCCGTAAGCCTTTAGGTGGTTGGTCTGAGCCAAATCCATTGGTATTAGTATCTTTTCTGCCCTAAGGGAAGAGAAAGCGAACATCGTAATTATGATTAGTAGTAGTGTTTTTTTCATTATATAAAACTTTATTTCTTATATTAGCGTAGTTTAGAAATGAAACGATTAACTCGGTAAAATGTTAGGTGATCAGGGGATTTAACATTTTACTAATTGCAATATATTGTTTATTTTTGGTTTATTGGTTTTAAACAACAGGCGTAATATGAAATTAGCAGAAGTATTAGATAAATTAAACTCTTTAGAAAAAATATCTTTTATCAAGATACTTGATAATATTAGAGGAAATCTAACTACAAACAATAAGAAACTTGATAAGATATTGTCTGCAATTGATGAATCAGGTCTTAAGAATGCGGATAGTGTATTAATATCAGAATTGTTTGATTTCTTAGAAGAAGAATTTGTAAAAACAATTAAATCCGAGTTTGTTAATATATCATCTCAACTTGACTTTCTGATTGATATAATTATTAGAGATGGTAATTGTGTCATGAGACAAGATTGGTTTTCGCAATTATATACTAATGAATTAAAGAATATTAAGAAAAAGTCTCTTGACTTGAAAAATGACTTGGAAAGTGAAAAGTCTAATCTATCAGAACAAAAGAAGAGAGACTATAATATTTATAAATCTTGTGTCTATACAGCATATTATAATGACGTGGCTAATAATCGAGATTCAAAGATTACTGATGATGAACTTTCAATTCTTTTAACACTTTCTGATAAATTGGATTTATCTCAAGAAGAAATTAAATTAATAAATTATACAATTGTAACTCCCCAGCCTGCTGATGTAGAGACAGTAATTAATAATCTAAAAAATATTGGCGTTATTTTCTTCTCCAAAAAGAATAACACCATTTACGTAGCTGATGAAGTAGTACGTATTCTAAGAAAAATACGTGGGAAACAAATAGCTGACAAATATTTAAGAAGGATATTGAAACTATTAAGTGAGCCAAAGGTAAATGTAATTTGCCGAAATTATAATCTTGATTCTAAACTTACTTATGAAGAAAAAATCAGAGATATTATAAATGAGGGTATTTCGTTTAGGCATCTAATGAGTGATGGAATTCATAAAGGTGCTATGAATCTTACTGACAAAAAGAAGTTTTTAAATGATTTTTGGAATAAGAGTTTACTTCAAACTGGAACTCTAAAAGGTGTGACAGTAGAAGAGAAGATTGAATCGATAATTGACTATTTCAATCAAGTTGAAAAAGATGAAAAAGTTGGTATTTCAATAGATGGATATGAGAGATTAATAATTGATTTAGCTGATTCGATTCCTAAATTGAATGGTACTCTTAAAAGAATATTTGAATTGCAAGACGAAAGTGTAATAGATAGTAGCTTATTGCTTGATTATAATATAAAACCAAGAGACGTTTTAGATATACTAGAATCAACAGATATTGCTAAATTTTGTGAGAAAAGGGAAATTTCAACAAGAGGAAATGAGTATGAAAACATACTCAAAGAATATAAAGATTATGACAACCTGTTCTTAGAAAATTACGAAAGTATTGGACTTAGAGATTTGAATACCTTAAAAGCTAATGGCTTAAAAATATCAGAAGCTGAAATTGGATTAAAATTTGAAGAGTTAACTAGAACTATATTTACACAACTCGGATTTAATGTTGATGATTTAGTTAAAAAGGAAATTGACAATAGAAAAGATAAGGTTGATATATTTCTGAATTTAGGCAATAGAGAATTAATATTAGTTGAATGCAAATCCGTAAAAGAATCTGGGTATAATAAATTTAGTAGTGTTTCGAGACAGATGAAAGCATATGCAGAAGCAGCTAATAAAAATGGATATCGAATAGTAAAATCATTATTAGTTGCACCTGACTTTAGTGATGAGTTTATAAATGATACAAATGATGAGTTTGAATTAAATTTGTCATTAATTAAAGCTTCGACATTATTGAAAATATTAGATGCATTTAAGAGTGCAAAAAAGCATAAGGTCTTCCCTTATAAATTATTGATGAGAGATGTTGTTATTGATGAAGATAGAATTGTGAAAGCTATTAGCAAATAAGTTAGAATCGTATTGCCGTTGGCTTTAGCCTGAATTGTGCTCCTTTGGAGGAGCTGGCTCGAGCTTGCGCCGGTGCTGAGCGATAGCCGAAGTAAGAGTCTGAGGAGGATGAATGAAAAAGTTCGTCTTCGTTTGTCCACCTCCGTCTAACACCTTCGGCGTTAGCCACCTCTGCCAGCGGAGGACATCCGACCACTTTATGCTATAAGTACTCTTCATATACTTTTCTAGCTTCAGTGTGTGAGACTACTTTTCCTTCTTTTATATCTTTCAACCCATTTTGAATAGAATTTTTCTCTTCACTTGATATGCTTTCCCACCAATCCTTATTGCTCTTATCTCTGATTGAAATTAAATCCTTCAGAGCATTCTCATCTTCCAAGGTGGTTAACCATTGTATAAGTTCTATTTTTATATTTTCTATGTTCATTTTTTATTAGCTATTAATTGCACTTATTAAAATTACGAATAACTATATCTTTTGACAAATAATTCACCGAACATTCTAAAATCGTACTTTGTTATTTCGACAGGCTATTAGATTAGCATTCTTATAATAATTAGATTTGTAAATTATTAATCAGGTTAAATATCTGAACAACCAAGAGG
>JBLWYD010000067.1:0-15481 GCA_048267165.1 Bacteroidota bacterium | reverse complement strand
AAAAACAGAATTAGTGATAATATTAATAATTTCGTTATCATTTCGACTTCATATCCTTTTTCTTATTTCTTGAATCATTATTATTTTTTTTTTGAATCTCACTGTTGTATGCTATCTACTTCACAATCACTAAGCGAGTGTAATATATAATCTCTCCCGATTGCAAAACCACAGAATAATTACCAGAACCAAATTCATCTGCATCAAATTCTATTAAGTGCTGTCCTTCAGTTAGATTCGTGCTTATGTTTTTTACCTCATTGCCAAGAATGTCAAATACCGTGATATTTACATCTCTTTTCTCTTTCAAGTATAACTCAAAGTAGCCCGTATTATTCACCGGATTTGGTCTGATGTCTAACACCACATTGGAGACGTCGACTAATCTCTTGTCAAATGCGCAGCACTCAGCTATCAGCACCCCGTTTCTTGTGTTCACTCGCGAATATCCATCCGCAAAATTGTCTATTTGTAATTCAAGTGGTGTATCGAAATCGTCTCCAAGCAGTACTTCCGCATTCAGTACAGCTAGTAGTCCTTCTTGATTAAGAATACCATTTGAAGTAACATTTATATGATCTGGGAATACTGTCAGAGTTTCATTTCCTGCTATATAGCCTTCAGTAACAAGTTTGTTATTAAACCTTGCAATTCTAAAGTTGTGAGAGATATTAAATTCAATACCAGTCTTGTTGGCATCATTCATCAATTGAGCAATATCCTGTGTGGTCAGCCCTGTCCCTTCTTTCGGAGTTATCCTAACGGGAATATCTACATTTGTTCCAACTATACCAGTTACATTCTCCACAGAAATATCAGCACAAACAACGCCTCTACCTCTTATCAGAAGTGTATCAGAACCTGCTAGCCAGTCCCCGTTACTTTCAAAATAAATTTTCTTTTCAAAATCTCCAATTTGTTGCGGAGTGAAGTTAATTGTAACATCTTTACTTCTGTCCACCTCTATTGTAATTGGTAATCCGGCATTTACATCTATATTTCCTGCACCTGTTTCTGCTGCCGACAATACATCCAAATCACCATTTCCAAAGTTCCGAATAACAGCTAAGGTGTCTATTGACTCGCCAATACAAACATCACCTAGGTAGATAGAGTTTTCTCTCATATTTATAACGGGTCTGAATCCGCGTCCTGTGATATCAGTATTCTCTGGCTCTTCGCATATAGCGTTATCGACCATAATATAGTCCAGAAATGCGGATCTGTTTTCTACATCTTGTGGGTCAAATTGGACGTCAAAAGTCTGGTTCTCTCCCGGAGAAAGATATATAGGATAATTAACACCAGCCGGCAGAATAACTGTATAATCGTTCGGGTGTACGCCTCTGATTCTTATATCATCTATCTCTACACCTGCTGACCCAGTTGAGGTAACAACGGCTTGTAAAGTAGTTGAATTTCCTATTCTTACATCGCCAAAATCTTTTGTCAACTCAGTTACTAACGAGCGTGTTGCTACAACAGCATTTATATCTCTCGTCATCTCAAATCCTGAAGCTGTTCTGATAGTAACAGTTCCACTGTAGGTTCCTTCATTTGTAAATTCGGCAACAATATTAGCATTAGCACTTCCATTAGATGGTATGGTGAACTTTACTGGATTTACTGTAAAGGCATTATTAGTTGATGTAATGAATACAGAATCTATATCCACTACACAAGCTGTTGGGTTATCCAATTTAAGAGCGAAAGGGTATTTTGTTCCTGGACATATAGTGTCAAAAGCTACTTCGGTTTGTTGTATCTCGAATGTCGGCAAATCACCTCTGCCAATTATAACAAGAGTATCAAACCCGGGGGCAGACGGACTTTCTAAGACCAGCAGAGTGGTATCCCATCCCTGAGTATTAGGAATGAACTGAATCAAAGCCCTACCTATGGAGCCATCATCTTGTTTTGGTATTAACAGAGGGAAATCAGTAGCATTTTCAAGTGAATACTGATTCAAGAAATTTCTGTAGAAATTATAGTCACGAATGGTAACATCACAACCGCCTCGGTTGAGTATAGCCCATTCGAATGTAGCTGTATCTCCGATGCATACAGCTCCCAGATCAAGTGTATCTTTTTTGTCAGCAAAGTGAAATTCTTCGCTTTTACCCGTGCCGTATATAACCGATGTATCTCTTACAATTAAAGTGTCACCACCAGGGAAACCGTCAAAATCTCTTATTTCCACAATCAGATTTACCTGATAATTTCCTAAAGCTCCGGGTTGGAAATGTATGTCAAGAGGCTCCGCAACATTAGGCTGCAATGTTCCGGGTAGAGCTTGTGCAATACTGAAATAGTTTATATCAGGTACATTCCCCTCCAAATAAATATCGACTACATCACGGCATCTGACATCTTTTATAAATATACGTGCTGCCGTTGTATCCGCCGTTGACGGGCAAACTAAACCGAAGTCTATATCAGGTATGGAGTCTCTGCTGAGTATTCCCGGTACTGTAATGCATAACTCATCTATTGCAAGCGTATCATTAGCATTACCCATTAGCCGTATTGGTACTTTCAAGTCGGCTGTGTATAATCTCGGATCTGCGCGAAACGATACAACACCAACTGCAGAAGTATTTTCCACCAGCATATCAGGTGTAATACTGTTTGAATTAGCAATTGTATATAGTCCTGTTGGTAGAGCGTCAACTTCTATTCTTACATTATTGAAAGTGTTGTCTTTTGTATTTGTAATTATGAATAAAACATCTAGTGTGTCTGGGTAGTAAGGGTGGTAATTCGGGTCATTACAATCAGTCTGATGCAAAGTATCAAACGGCACGCATCCGTCTGGTCTTGCATAGAATATACCGTCACCTGCACCTCCTGACTGCCCACCTCCCGTTGTTGATCCTGCATCGACTACTTCAAGGGAATCAACTATACCAATTTCTGTTGAAGCGAGGACTTTCTTTTGCCCAGCTCCTACAGTTTCTTCATCCCAAATTAATAATACGGCACTATCTGTATAAGTAAGAGTATTATCAGCATTGCGATCTTTCCATAAGAATTTACCAAGCCCTTTTAGGGTATTCTGTGCTGTGTAATCTGACCAGTTCCCAAACATAAAAAAGTCAGGTGCAAGAAGCCCTTGTTCTTTCAAATTGCCCCTTGCAGTCAACCCCGGTTGTACCGGACTACCTTCCAGAGCTAGCCAGAACTCAGGTATTCTGGGCAGCACTGCATCGGTGAACTGTTGTTCTGTATTATAGTATCCAAAAGATGTCACGATTGGTGCCCTATCATTGTCACCAATTTTAGTATCTATCAGTAATAGTACACCGACTTTATGGGCTTTGGAAGACGTGTCAGCAGCAACTGACATTTTTATAAATCCACCGCTTGGTCTTTTACTCGGCTCCATTGAAAATGTAAATCTAACTTTTTCACCATCGGGCATATTGGCTATTAATTCCGAGTTTATCCTTGGCTTTCCGTTCAATGTGTCTCTGAATAATCGAGAAACAGTCAGAGAGTTTTGAGGGGGTGGCATTTCTGTATTAGGGTCTTCCTCAAATGGCAATTGGAATATAATACTGTCTATCATCAAATGAACGTGTGAAGTAAAGTTTGGAGGCGTAATTCCATTGTCGTCTTCATTGTATACTAAAGATTTTGGATCATCAGCGGGATCCAGATAAGATGTATTAATATAAAAATGTCCGTTCTTCAAAACAACTGCATCAAGCAAGTAAGGAGGTAGCATGTCCTCCAATTTTAACTCTTGCTGTGCTGGTAGCATTGATGGTATAATAATTAATGCAAGTATGAATATTTGAAAAATTCTTTTCATATTATTATCTGTGTTTTAATGGTGTTGTTATCTCTACTATAACTGTTCTGTTATAAAACCTGCCTTCCGGAAGGTCATTATCATATATCAGAGTTTCTCCAACCCCTTTGCTGAATATTTTTTCAGGAACTACTCTTTCTTTGATAGCTGATTCAACTGATTTTGCTCTGTCAATTGAAAGCTGATTGTTGTACTCATCAGTCCCCAATTTATCAGTAAATCCGGTAATACTCACAGATGAATTTGTGTTTATTCTGCTTAAAATAGTTTTGAATATATTCTCATTTTCTTCATTTATCAATGGCTTATCATAGTCAAAGAAAATCAAATTGTATCTTTCTACGATAGAATCCTTTACTATTTCGCCGTCATAGTATTTTGATTTTTTCTCATAAAAGATAGGTATTGCAGTGTTTGCTTCGTCATTGTTTCCTTCATTTTCAACGACTTTTAGTTTTACTGAGATATGATTTCCTTGTACATCTTTTCTCGCTAGTTCTATTAACTTATTTCTGTCTAAGTCCCACTGCATTGAACTTGGAGGTGTCCCATCTCCACTTTTACTCCATAATTGAGAGTTGTCTATATAATTTGCTACAATTTCCCAGCTCTTTAGATTTTCATCATACTTGACATTGGGTTGCAATACAATTGACTCAGGGCTTACTTCACTATCATGCGTAATAAGTCTTACCGGCTCCAATATCTCTGAAATGTTTGAACTTAGTTCAACTCTTCTGTTTTCTTGTCTTCCTTCGGCAATTTTCCTGTTCGAGATTTCCTCAGGTAAATCGCGTGATTGCGTGATTATTCTCGCAGCCGGAATTCCCCAGATGTTTACCAGATAATCTTTTACTCTTTGTGCTCTTGAGGAAGCAAGTTTACTCAGATTGTCTCCGTCGTCTGCCGGTTCTACGCAGCCTGTTACAGTCAGATTTGCATTAGTATTTTTCTGCATTCTACTACCGACAATATTCAGCAGGTTATGATATACAGCTAATACAGAATCCTGCAGAGTTGACTCATCAAAGTTATTTATTTCAGAGTTACTCAGGGTATTATATCTGTTTTGTAGTTCAGAATCTCCAGCATCAAAGAATATATAAGGAAGGAGTGGAACATAATTGTTATTTGTTTCTTCAGACACAGTTACTTGTGCGAACTCTAGCATAGTATCGTTTTCCAATAGACCCTTGGCCTTAATCGAGGCAATTGGACTAGGAGTAAACTTAGGTTCTGTAACTGGTGCTGGTGCAGGGGCAGGAGCAGGTGCAGGCTCCTTGATTATAACTTTTTCAGGTGTTCCTAATTCATATTTCAGAACCAGTCCTGCGTGTAATGTGCTTACCGACCAATCATTATTACTTAGAACATTTGTAAAAGGGAATATGTAACCTGCTTCCGGACTTAAATATAAATTTTCAGCTATTAAAAAATCTGCACCGACTAATGCGTGGGCAGTTATTCTTAGATTTGTCTCTGTGTTCGGATTATCATCAAAATTTGCTGAAGCTATCTGCCTTGTGCTTTCACCATTTCTGAATGTTATTCCAAATGGCTTCTGTATTTCTTCAACTTGTGAATATGATGCATGTGTAGGAATAGCTAATCCCGGTCCCAGCGCAAGATAGACATTATCAGATACGTAGTAAGCTCCTAATGCTTCTATCTGTATATAATCTAGAGCGACATCTAACTGATGCTCAGTTGACAAGTAAACTAACGTGCCGTCATCCAGAGAAATTCTCGGCGGATCTTTGGGGGGTGCCTCAAAATCTCCATCTGCTTTATGGAAGAAAGCCCTTCCAAATAATGAAAATTTTGTACCGAATGGTAGTTCAATGCTGTTGCCAGCCATCCATCCAATTCCGATTCCATCTTCGAAAGTGCCACAAACAAGCATACCGTCATAGCTACTGAACTGACCCGAGTGCATATTCATTGCCCCCGCACCAAACATTCCTATTCGGATATTTCTTTCGGATGTTTCCTCTTGGGATAACAACGAATTTCCAGCTATTAACACAATAGCCGCAAAGATTAGTAAAGTCTTTTTCAATTTATATCTGCTTATTTTGTGATAAATATTACTTTGTTATATAACACCCGTGAACCATCTTTTAATCTGAGTACATATGTACCATTAGTTAGATCTACTGTGTTTATTTTAAACTCAGCTGCAGTTTTACTGCTTACATAAAAATTATTTTGATAAACTCTTTTTCCAATTTGGTCATATATTTCAATCTCAAATTCTTTATCCTCATTGTCATAAATGAAAATATTCATTTCATTCCCTGCCGGTAGTGGATATGAATCAAATATAGTCGCATTTTCAGTTAGTATTTGACTGTTTCGCCCTCCGCAAAGACCTTCCACATAAAATTCGGCATTATTCCCTGTTAGGCATACATTTTGTGATACTTTATCTTCAATTCTGATAGGAGTAAAGTGTGAGTTACCTCTAAGTACTTCATACTCAATACCAAATGCTGCCCCATCTGCAATTAAACCATTTTGCCAAGCAATAGTCATTTCAGCAGTATTCACATTTCTTATCGTAATATCTGTATTTGCTTGGTCCAGCGCTACTCCACCGTTTAATTCAACTATTCTAAGAGGGTAAAGCATAGAAGAATTATAGCTAGTGGTCACTTCAATATTTGTTAATGGGTTACTTGCGTCAATTCCGCTGATATCATAAGGGACAATAAACCTTTCACCTGGGTCATAGTAATGCCATATAACATTTGGCTTGATAACTATGTTAGGTAATATTTCGGCTTTAACTGGAATATCTGTACTGCCAAATGATCCTCCAATTTCGATTATTTCGTTTATACTACCTGAATTATTCCCAATAATTGAAATAGTCAGAGTCATAGATTCCCTAGGATTCAATGTTGTATCTATTGAATTTGGTATTATTATAGGTGATGAAGGATCGTCTTTTTTAATCCTATCTATTGTCATTGTTTCAAAACTGCTTGGATTTTCGATAAGAATGACTCTCGTTAATGAGTCCCCAGAGCATATAGTTCCGAAATCCAATTCAGAAACTGAGAACTTTATACTTTTTGATCTTAATACATAACATAATGGTATAATTACTGTAGAATCCTGATCTCCATCGTGCTCAAATTGAACATCTATTTTGAAAGTACCTTCGGCAACAGGAGTGAAATTGACAAAAACCTCTTCATTCCCACCAGCAGCTATATTGAAAGGAAAGCTATTTGTAATATTGTAAAGGTTATTATTACCACCTATGAATTGATATCCTGTGACAGTAATATTTCTGTCTCCGGGGTTTTCTAGTATTATCGATGTTGGATATGTATTTCCTTCGTTATATACTATTGTGTCGCAACCGTTCGGACCATACCCACTTAAATATTTCAACAGCCCTGTCCCTGTAAGCCCACTAGCATAAGCTCCATCAGCTATATGTACTATAGCACTACTTAGTAATCGGCCTCTTTCAGAAGGATTAAATCTTATACAGATTTCAAGTGTGCTGTCCGGCGGTATATTTACTCTTCCTTTTGGACTGACTACTATATAGTTACCACGAGGTGAGATTGAAATTGAGTCAATGTAAGTTGTGTCGGTTCCATTGTTTCTTATTGATTCAAAACAGATTGTGGTATCAGTTCCAACAAAAATTTCTCCGAATTCTTGTGAATTAGTAATAATTCCAAAATTAGATTTAATACCTGTTCCAGCTAGTTTTACTGTATCTGTTAAGTGGCCAATATTGAATAGTAAAAGACCACTTCGATTCCCTTCCGCAGAAGGTCTAAACCACGCATTTATTCGACGAGATTGCCCTGGTTGCAATTCAAAATCTGATGTGTCACCAGTAAAGAAAAATTCTCCCGGATTACTTAGTCTAAAGCCATCTACTTTCACAGGCAAAAGCCAGCTATTAGTGATTGTAATTAGAACACTGTCAGATATTCGGCCGACTTCTTCGGGGCTGAAAGTAGCATCATTAGCAGACAAAGGTTGATAAACTTCAACTCCATTCATAGCACCATCAGAATTATTCTTTCCTCCGAATACCAGAGCTAAATTATTACCATCTATAGCAACTTCACGATTAGAGCCCGATTCAACAAGGTCTCCAAGTTGTGCCCAAATCCCTGTGGGGGAAGAGGTAGTTGGAAGAGTATAATACTCTGTTTCCTTAATAGCACCAGAAGAATTATTCCCACCAACAGTCAAATATGAACGAGACGAATCAGTAATCCCACCTATAAATGTGACATCAGATTCAGCCCTTGGTCTAAACATACTAGCTGTGTATTTCCAGCCGGATTTAACATCATACCATTCGCAAGTGTTTTGGGCATCACCGTTTTCGTCATAACCACCTATAACTCTTGCTATACCACCTATATCAACAAAACTAGCTCCCAAATACCTGTATTTCCGTGGAGCAAAGGCAAATGAACTCCAGCTATTATTTTCAAAAAGTTCAGTTGTGGTGACAGTTCCTTCTTCTCCACCTGCTGTTATTACCAGATAATCACCATTTGCATCAAAGATGCTACCAAGAAAGTGACCGGCTCTTGCTTTTTCCATATTAGGTAATGAAAACAAACGGTTTGTAGAAATTTCAATGTATTCAGATGACGAAGCTTTAGAGCCACTTCTTATCTGGCCACCAGTTTGTACAATTCCACCATTAATTATTATCCTATTAGACTTATCCCAGGTAGCCCCGCAATCGCCTCTGCCGAAATCCATATCATCCAAACTAATCCAGTTGATATTAACCTGTCCATTTTGATAGTTTACCCTTTCTACTGACCTTACTGAGCTATAGTTTCCCGTGCTTCCTGTATATCCGCCAATCACAAAAATACTTGCACCGTTATTATCAGGTATTACTATTAGTGAATGATATGATCTGGATGATGACATTGATGCTACTTTTCTGTAGTCACCTGTTTTATAATTGAAAATATAAGCTGAGTTTACGGCATTCCCTAATGAGTTAATTCCTCCACAGATTAATATATTTCCATCAGGTAGAAGTATCGAGCTGTGGCCATGGAGTGCTTCCGGAAATGGGGGTAACGATTGCCATTCAGGAGTTGTCGTTTGGCTGTAATTCGTTTGCAGCATAAAAAGACAAGTAATAAAAATTATTATTATTTTTTTCATATTATGAGACTTAAGCGAATTAATAAATATTCAATTCATCTAAAATAACATTAATTTTCGTATTATGAAATAATATTTGAAAATATTAAATCAGACTACTGCTTTTTAAGTGTGTGTTAAATATACTTTTAGAAAATACATCGACAAGGTTTGATTAGAATTTGAATTTATTAACGGTAGTACAATTGTTAGCTCTTCATCCTATTATAACAACTCTTCAATTCTTAGAATATCCCAATTCCCCCCATATATATCACTTTCATTTAGTAATGTTATATTTCTTTATTATATTACAAAAAATTAAAAATTGACAATAATACCTTTGTAGTGAACTATGAGACCTATTCACATAATATTTGTACTAATAATTTTTGCAAGTCATGGACTGATTTCCGACGAGTTGAAACTCACGCATCCTAATGGTGGTGAAGTATTTGAAGCAGGGGCTGAAACGACGATAAGTTGGGAAGGAATATCAGACACGACGAAAGTAAAGCTAGAGTTTAGTTCTGATAATGGAGCGTCTTGGAGTACAGTAGTTGACTCCGTTAAAGGCTTAAGTTATCTGTGGAAGACTCCATTCATAGAATCTGACAGTTGTTTGGTTTCAATTGATCCTTACAATGATAAAAACAGCTCCTATAGCAACGAAGGTGAAATTGAATGGAGTAAAAATTTTGGAGGTAGTGATAACGAAATAGCTAACTCAATAGCAAAAACCTATGATGGTGGTTATATTGTTGCAGGTTCTGCTTTTTCTATCGATGGTGATATTTCAAACTCTAAAGGTCTCCAATTCTATTGGATTGTGAAATTGAGGAAAAATGGTGAACTTGAGTGGGAAAAGTCTTATGGAGGAAGTAGTGGGGATTTAGTTCAGTCAGTTAAACAAACCTATGATGGTGGTTATTTAGTTGCAGGTATTAGCCAATCCATAAATGGGGATATTTCTAACCCAAAAGGACTCATTTTTATTTGGATTGTGAAATTGAGGAAAAATGGTGAACTTGAGTGGGAGAAGTCTTATGGTGGAAGTAATTATGATTATGCATATTCCGTAGAACAAACATTTGATGGTGGCTATATCATAGCAGGCTCTAGTAGATCCTCAGATGGAGATATTTCAGAGAATAAGGGAAAGAATGATTACTGTATATTAAAATTGAGGGAAAATGGTGAACTTGAATGGGGAAAGTCTTATGGTGGAAGTGAATCTGATGTAGCGTACTCTGTAAAACAAACTTTTGATGGTTGCTATATCGTTGCAGGTTTCAGTAGATCTTCAGATGGAGATATTACAAACTCAAAAGGAAATATACATTACTGGGTATTAAAATTGAGGGAAAATGGTGAACTTGAATGGGAAAAGTCTTATGGTGGAAGTAGTTATGATTATGCATATTCCGTAATACAAACTTTTGATGGTGGCTATATCGTTGTAGGTCATAGCGAATCGATAGATGGAGATATTTCAAAACCTTTAGGTGACCGTGACATTTGGGTATTAAAATTGAGGGAAAATGGTGAACTTGAGTGGGAAAGGTCTTTCGGTGGGAGTCGCAATGATTATTCAACTTCAATTGCTCAATCCTCTGATGGTGGATTTATGATTGTTGGAACTAGTGAATCTAAAGACGGAGACATAACTGAACCTAAAGGGCTCCTATTCTATTGGATTTTGAAACTGCAGGGGAATGGTGAGCTTGAGTGGGAAAAGTCTTATGGTGGAAGTGGCAAAGATTATGCGACTTCAATCTCACATTCCACTGATGGTGGAATTATTATAGCAGGCTATAGTAATTCACAAGATGGAGATATTATAAATCCTAAAGGAAATAATGATTACTGGATTATCAAACTAGCAGGTTTTCCCCAACCCCTCCTATCCGACACCTCAGACACAGTGTTTTCAATTAAAGCTCCCGAAGAAACTATAATCCCTGACTTCGATTACTATGCTTATACTAATGAGTAAAATAGTTCGGTTATAGTGACTGTCATACTAGAGGAAAGCACGGACATTACTCTTGAAATATATGATGTTTTAGGTAGAAGAATAGTTGACTTATTTTCTGGAGAAGCTGCTATGGGTAAAAACGAATACACAGTTAATATCTCGGACTTCCAATCCGGTCGCTATTACATAAAACTAACAACGCCAACAATTACTAAAACTGAGATAATAGAGATAGTCAGGTAAGGTAATCCTACTAGATTTGTACAATAAAATCCATATTATTCACTTTCATTTAGTAATGTAGCTAGTGTTTATTATATTACAAAAATTAAAAATTGACAATAATACTTTTGTAGTGAAAATATGAGTAATGATATTAGATTAAATTCGGATAAAGCACCAGAACCAGTAGGGCTATACCCTCACGCTAGACAAGTCGGTAATCTCCTGTTCCTATCAGGTGTAGGGCCAAGAGAAAGGGGCAAAAAGGAAATCCCAGGTGTAACTTTGGATGCCGCTGGTAATATAGAAAGCTACGATATAGAGACTCAATGCCACTCTGTTTTTAATAATGTAAAGCTAATTTTAGAGGCCTGTGGTAGCGATTGGTGTAACTTAATTGATGTTACAGTGTTTCTTACTAATATGAAAGATGACTTTCCTAAATATAATAGGATTTACGCTGAGTATTTCAAAGATAATCAGCCAGCGAGAACGACATTGGGTATACATAGCTTGCCTACTCCTATCGCTATCGAACTAAAATGTATAGCAATAATAGAAGATTCAAAACAATGAAAAAATTATTAATAGTACTTATCGCAATTACAATGTACGGATGCAAGACAACTGGATTCCAAGCACCTTGCACCGATTTCCAAGACAAGGGTTTGACATCTATGTATTTCCCTATAGAAGCAGGTAATAGCTGGACTTATGATGTGGTGAAAAAAATAGATGGCGAAGAGATAAAGGATAACTACAAATTGGAACTCTGCGGTTTGGATACTATATACTATGTCCAAGATGGTGAGCGAATCCCATTTGAAGCATTTAGAGCTTGTCGCGATGGTCAAGAAAGTATGAATTTTTACTTCGTGAAGTGTGAAAATGGAACACATTTACTTACTGTTAATGATTGGTATTATAAAGAGCTACAAACTGGATGGGTAGTGCCTAATAACCCTAAAGAAGGTGATGTAGTCGAGAATAAAGAGGGCTTTATATGGCGAGGGCAACAAACTATAACGGTTCCCAAAGGTGAGTATCAGGTTTGGGTACTAGAAGAAATCCGTGAGCTTAACAAACGTGAACTAAAAATGTACCGCGATCACCGTATAGATGGCAACAAAACGGTACGAACTAGATACTATTTTGCCGAAGGTGTAGGGTTGATAAAAACAGAGCAATACGGTGCACCCGGTGAACTAATAACCACTATGCAAATGACAGATTTCAATGTAAAAGACAGACGTGGCGGCAAGGTAAGATAATGAGCAATAAACCAGAAAAAGAACCGAGAGTAATAGGTATAGGTGGCATATTTTTCAAAAGTGATAGTCCAGAAAATATGAGGAAATGGTATTCTGAAAAGCTGGGTTTAGTTACTAATGAATATGGCTCACTATTCGAATTCAGAGACTCTGATAATCCCGAACAAAAGGGATATTTGCAGTGGAGTCCATTCGAGAAAAATACCGAATACTTTACTCCTTCCCAAAAAGAATACATGATTAATTATCGTGTCCAAAATATAGAAAAACTAATCGAGAATCTTCGAGCTGATGGGGTACAAATTGTCGGTGAGATAGAGACTTTTGACTATGGTAAATTCGCACATATAATAGACCCCGAAGGCAATAAAATTGAGTTTTGGGAACCAATAGATAAAGTATTCACTGAGCTTTACGACGGCAAGACAACAAAGTAGGGTCGTAAATTGACCATAAAATCTAATATAGATAATCAAGTAGATCATCTTTTCAGGCACGAGTCAGGGAAGATGATTTCTGTTATTGCACGTATAATTGGCTATGACAAGGTTGATGAAGCCGAAGATATTGTCCAAGACACACTACTAAAAGCTATGCAATTATGGGCTATAAAAGGCATCCCAGTAAACCCCGAAGCGTGGCTCTATTCAGTTGCTAAGAACAAAGCTATAGATGAAATCCGTAAGAATAAGAGCAAGGTAAAATACGAATCAGAAGTATCGAACTTCCTCTACTCTGATATGAGTCTTATACCGACTATTGATAGAATGTTTTTAGATGATGAAATTGAGGATTCACAGCTAAGGATGATTTTTGCGTGTTGTCACCCGTCTATGGCTATTGAGTATCAGATAGCCCTCGTCCTGAAAATACTAGCTGGCTTTAGTTCCAAAGAGATTTCTCGTGCATTGCTGACAAACGAAGAGACCACAAACAAGCGAATATTCAGAGCCAAAAAGAAACTTGCCGAGCAAAACAGAGAGCTATCAGTCCCCATCGGTGAGCAAGTAGTAGAACGCATACATTCGGTGAACCGAGTTATTTATTTGATTTTCAACGAGGGGTATAACGCTACAACTGGCGATAGAATACTACGCGAAGATTTATGCTTTGAGGCGATGCGATTAGCTGAGTTACTTACTGATAGCGAACGATTCAAGAATGATTATACTACTAGCTTACTTGCATTAATCAAATGCCATTTGTCGAGAAACAAAGCGCGATTCGACTCCGATTATAAACTTATAACACTAGAAAATCAGGATAGGAGTAAGTGGGACAAAGGGATGATGGAATCGGCTTTTATCCAAATGCAGGGCGTCACTATTAGAACTACAAACAAATACTTCCTAGAAGCATCTGTGTCAGCGACTCACTGCGTTGCTCCTACTTTTGAGCAGACAAATTGGGCGATGATAGTCTCGCTTTATGATAGCTTGTATAAGATAGAGCAATCGCCATATATTCTCCTAAACAAGTTCATAGCTGTCTCATATTACAGCTCCATAGATGAAGCGATAAAGCTAATGAGCGGGTTGGTCGAGCTAGAGAATTATTATCTTTTTCACTCCACTTTATCACATCTTTACAACAGAGCAGGCGATAAAGAAATGGCAATAAAATCACTCGAAAAAGCAGTAACCCTTACCGTGAATAAGCAGGAAATAGAGCATCTAAGAGGGAAGATAGAGAGGCTGAAGAATTCAATTTAGTTACATATCAAAGTTATAAGAAATACCTACCATAGGTGTTATATTTTCAGTTTTTAGATATTGAGTTCCATTATTCTCAAAATTACTTATTTTATCATATCTTCTTGTTCTTAGCTCAACCAAAAGTGTTAAATATAAGTTTTCGATTAATTCAATTTTTCCACCCGTTTGAATCAATATAGCATTTAGTGATGAAGTTGATTCTACGAAAATTTCTTTTTCATCCTGAATACCTAATTCAAAATTACGAGTTAAAGGAAGTCCATAACCAATAACTAAAAATACATTTTTATAATTACCTTTTATAAATGGGCCAAACCAATTCTCAGAATATTTTGTATTAAATACCTTCAATATATCCTCTTCATTTTGAGACAAATAAAAAGAGTATTGCCTATTACCAGTATCATGTCTTATGTAAGCACCTATTGAAAAATATTCATTCATATTGTATGAAATGTCTACAATGTAACTTTGTTCAGTGGATTTATATAAAATTGGGATATTAGAATCATTATGTTCATTTTTAAAATCCGCAGTTCTAAATGTTGCACCAATGTTTGACGAAACCGAATAGTCCTTCGATATAAGTGGTATATAAGAAATAAATACTAAAATAATTAAAGTTTTTTTCATTAAACTACAAATCAAAATTGTAAGAAATACCTGCCATAGGTGTGAAGTTCTGAGTACCAATTACATAATCATCTATTAAATTAGTACCTTCAAACTTATCGTAATACCTTACTCTATATTCTACCATAATATTCAAATCTAAACTCTCACTTAGCTCAAATTGGCCACCAAGTTGAACTAAACAAGCAATAGAAGAAGTAGTGAGTTTTTCAATATTCTCAGCTGAACTAGGTATTCTAACAAAATCATCGTTTCTTGTGGCTAAAAGCCCATATCCTAAACCAAGAAATACATCTTTGTAATGCCCTTTTACAATTGGGCCAACCCAAGTTTCATTATAATCAGCATTTACAGATTCAAATACCTCAAACCCATCTCGCCCAATTACGATTACAGACTCTTGTCTGTTTCCGAAGTCATATCTGACATAAGCGCCGGCAGATAAGTAGTCATTTATATTATATCTTACTTCCAAATTCAAATTCAATTCGGTGAAGTTATATAACACAGGATAACTCATCCCACCAACTTCATCTTTTACCTGCTGTTGCATCATAGTTGCACCAACATTTGAGGTTACCGTAAAGTCTTTCGCCGTAAGTGATAAGCTTGCTATTAGAATGATTAGTATGTATTTCATAATTAGTTTTATGTTTTAGTTATTGTCAAATATATACTTTTATCACCAAATCAAACA
>JBLWYD010000066.1:0-15966 GCA_048267165.1 Bacteroidota bacterium | reverse complement strand
TTTAACATAATTATACCTTTTATTTTAATCTTCTTTAATTTCATTTGCGAAATAGCCCGCTGCATTCACCAATTCCGATATTTGTTCTGAGGTCATTCCATCAGAATTTATTGTTAATATTTTATCAGGGGATTCTAAATCCACCTCCCAACTAATTATCTTAGATTCTTTTTCAATAAGAGGTTTAACATTAGATACACATCCCATACATTTTATATTTGTGTTGAATTTTATCTCTTTCATTTTTTTCTCCATTTTATATTATTTATTAAATATTTATACTTCTTAATCTTAAACTATTAACAACAACTGAAACTGAGCTAAGTGCCATAGCTGCACCTGCTATCATAGGGTCTAATAGAAAACCATTTATTGGGAATAGCAAACCCGCAGCTATAGGTACACCTACAAGATTGTAAATGAAAGCCCAGAATAAATTCTGTTTGATTCCTTTTACTGTTTTCTTAGATAGATTTAGAGCTTTTGGGATTGCTTCTAAATCTGAAGTTAGTAAAGTTATTTTTGCAACCTCCATAGCTATATCTGACCCATGCCCCATAGCTATACTTACGTCTGCTTGGGCTAACGCATGTGAATCATTAATCCCATCACCCACCATTGCAACAATTTTACCTTTTGCCTGAAGCTCTTCAACAAACTCTGCTTTTTCATTAGGAAGCATACCACCTTTATAGTATGTCAAGTCAAGTTGTGATGCTACTGATTTTGCAGTCATTTGACTATCACCCGTAATCATATAGACATCTACACCAGATTCTTTTAATTTTCTGATTGCTCTAATTGAAGTATCTTTGATCTGATCTGTAATTGCAATAACAGCAATTATAGTTTTTTCATTGGCAAAATATGTAACCGTTTTCGCTTCAGCTTCCCATTTACTAGTTAATAATTGTAATTTTTCATCGATTTTGATTCCAATATCTTCTAATAGACTTATGTTTCCAACATAATAATTCATTTCCTTATTATAATTACCTTTTATTCCTTTACCGGTTATACTATTGAAATTATTCAAATTAGTAGGAACTGTACCTTCTTCTTTTAATTTTTTCACTATAGATAATGCTAATGGGTGCTCTGAGAATGATTCTAACGCTAGTAGTATCCCTTTTTCAAATAATGAATCTTTATCTATAAACCATTTTATGTCCGATACAGTAGGTTTTCCTTGAGTTATAGTTCCAGTTTTATCTAAAACTACAGCATTTACATTTTGTGCTATTTCTAAACTTTCGGCATCTTTTATTAGTATATTACTCTCAGCACCTACACCTATACCTACCATTATAGCTGTTGGAGTAGCTAAGCCTAATGCACATGGACATGCAATAACAAGTACGGCAATAGATGATAACAAAGCATGTGATATATAATCCATCCCTCCGAAAATAATCCAAACAGAAAATGTAATAATTGAAATTAATATTACAATAGGTACGAAGATTGAAGCAATTTTATCAACTAATTTTTGAACTGGCGCTTTGCTCCCTTGTGCCTGTTGTACCATTTTTATTATGTTAGCTAGAAAAGTATCCTCACCAACTTTTTCGGAAATAAATTGGAAACTACCTTTTTGATTTAAAGTTCCAGCGTAGACTTGATCTGATTCTTTTTTCTCAACTGAAATTGGTTCACCTGTTATCATGCTTTCATCTACGAATGAATTACCAGATGCAACAATTCCATCAACGGGTATTCTTTCTCCTGGCTTTACTAAAATTCGTTGACCGACTTGAACTTCTGAAATTAAAACCTCTTTTTCAACTTCGTTAACAATGATTGTTAAAGTTTTAGGCTGCAATCCAACTAATTTTCGAATTGCTGTTGTTGTGTTTGATTTAGCTTTCTCTTCTAATAATTTCCCTAATGTTATAAAGGTAATGATAACAGTTGCTGCTTCATAATATATGTGAGGATGTATATCGTAAGAAATCCAGAATTCAGGATAAATAGTATTAAATAAACTATATAAAAAAGCTGTACCAGTACTCAAAGCAACTAAAGTATCCATATTTGCTTTTTTATACGAAAGTTGTTTCCATGCATTTGTATAGTAGCTTCTTCCGAAATAGAATAGTATGGGTATTGATAAAAATAAAGAAATCCATTTCCCTAATTCCCAATCCATATAAAACATACCAATTATAACAATTGGTAAAGTTAATACGACAGACCAAATTGTTCTAATCTTTATCTCTTTGTAATATTCATTTACTATATTGTCATTGGTGCCATTTGGGTTTGATTGATCTATTATTAGTTCATAGCCTATGCTTTTTACAGCTTCCTCAAGCGTTTCTAATTCTATATTTTCCTTATATTCTACAAGTACACTATTAGTAGAAAAATTTACATTTGCACTAACAACACCTTCAACATAAGATAACATTGACTCTACACTTGAAGCACATGAAGCACAAGTCATTCCCTTAACTGGGAATATCCTCTTTTCAGTTTTTGAACCACTTATTGGTTCATTTATTTTTAATTTATTCATAATTTTTAAACTCTGTGGTTATTTATGGTACAAAATTAGTTTGATGACCAATCAATTATATTACAGAATTATGTAAAAATTATATAATATTTTGACTAAATTTTATCTATTAGCTTTAAATGAGGGTCGTGTGTTACTCTAAATTCAGTAACAGTCATTCCTGTTTCTTTCTTGAATAAAGAGGAGAGATAAGATACATTGCTGAAGTTGAGTTGGTAAGCTATATCTGACAAGGATAATTCTTGATAGAATATTAATTCTTTAACTTTTTCTATTTTTTGTGATGTAATAAACTTCTCTATTGTGATACCTTCTATAGAGGAGAATAATCTACTTAGATAAGAATAATCATGATTGAGTTTTTGGGAGATGAGAGTAGAAAAATTTATTTCCAATGGCTTGTTAGAATGATGTATCTGTTCGATAATAATGGATTTGATTTCTGATACGACCTTAGATAATTTATTTTCAAGCAATTCGAACCCAAGTAATTTTAAATTTTCCTCAAGTTTATTTTTAATAGAACTTTCTAATTCTTTCTTTAAATAGACCTGACCTAATTTAACATTTAGATATTCTATTCCTAATTCATTCAAGATGTTTTCTATAGCAAGAATACATCTAGGACAAACCATATTTTTAATATGTAGGATCATTTCGGATTCTCTTTCAATTATTTTTTCCTAATCTATCAACCTCAAAAACTCTTGTCTAAGATTTAGGTCAGAAAGCAACCTGCCACGCATAACTGATGTCACCATTTCTGAGTGGCTTTCGTCAGCAGAAACACCTCGGGCAATCATACAATAGTGCTTAGCTCTTATTACTACACCTAATGCTTTTGGCTCTAGTAGGTCTTGTAGGAAATCGACAATTTGTTCGCCTAGTTCTTCTTGTATTTGCGCTCTTTTTGAGAAATACTCTGTTACGCGAGTAAGTTTAGATAGACCAATGACTTTATCATTGGGGATATAACCGATAGCGGCATAGCCCGAAATCGGTTGCCAGTGATGCGAACAAAGCGACATCACTTTTATACCTTTCGATATTACCAGGTCATTTACCTTCGAGCGATTTGGGAATACTGTTAGCTTTGGCGGTTTGTTGAACCTACCGTGTAGCAATTCGTTCACATACATTTTCGCCATTCTCTCTGGTGTATCAGTTGAGTTAGGGTCCTTTTGGTCAATTTTTAATATCTGCTGTATTTCTCTGAACTTTTGTTCTAGTCTAGTTCGCATTTCTAGTAACTCTTCTTTGGAAAGCTCTTGGTTTGCATTGGCATCAAAACTAGGTATTTCGTCGAATATTCTATTACTCATTGTCGAACCTCTTTATCTCTATTGGCTCACCGTAGTACTCCACCCACGAGCTAGGAGTCTCGTATAGTTTCAGCTTGTATAGTTCGCCATCCTTTATATGTGGCTTTACTATATCCCATATTAGAACTGATATATTCTCTACAGTAGGTATAACGCCTCTTAAGAAATCCACATCTACGTTCAAATGCTTATGATCTAGATGGATAAGTACATTATTAACAAGTATTTCTTTCAACTTTTTGAGGTCTATAACGTATCCTGTATTAGGGTTAGGTTTACCTTTTACAGTAACTTCCAATACATAGTTGTGTCCGTGACCATTGGGGTTATTACATTTGTCATATACTTCCTGATTTTTTGCAAAATCCCACTCGGGGTTGAACAATCTATGGGAAGCACTGAACTCTACACTTTTGGTAATAAATAACATTTACGAATCCTTAAATTGAATTTTTACAGTATTACGGTATTATGCTCGTATTATTTGTAAATTTGAATAACAAACTAAACAAAGTTACGAAAAATGAAAAAGATATTATTTATTCTTATAGCATCACTATTATATAGTTGCTCTTCGGTTAGCGAAAAGAAAAGCGAACTAAACACGGAATTCACGAAACTACGTAGCATTACGCCTAAGAATCTCGAGTTCTCTGGTAAAGTAGATATTGATATGAACGGGCAAAGTCTGAGTTTGAATACTGATATTTACTCAGCAGCAAGTGACTCTGTACTTATGATACTCAAGGCATTTATGGGAATACCTGCAGCCAAAGTATATGCTAATCCTAGTACTTTTATGGCGTACAATGCACTAGAAAACAAGGCATTCTACGGTGAGCCAACAAAAGAGAACATGGTAAAAGCAATGCGATTTGGCTTTTCTTATACTGATATGATTGCCCTACTTAGAAATGAGCCGAATTTCGATTTAGATTACAAAATCAACAAAGAAGGCACTAACGAAAAAGAAATACTGTACTATAGATACTTCAAAGATGAGTTTATAGAGTATATAAAGTATAATATTAAGGATAATTATATAACTCAGTATCAGCAAAAATCATCTGACAATAACCTACTTCTGAACGTGTTTTTCGAAGAGCCAAAGAAAGTAGGTAAGCGTAATATGCCGCATAAAGTAACTGCACTAATACAAGAGACTGAAGGCAGTGTGAAATTCAGATTTGATGAAATAAAATCGATTGATAAATTTGAAAAAGGTTTCAATTTCTCAATACCTACTAATGTCACGAAAATAAAGCTATAAACCATTGCCAATAGTTGCATTACAGAAGAACAATGTATTTGTGCTATTTATAGTACTGATATTTTGTTGCTTATCTGCAACTAATGCACTTGCGCAAGACGCTGATAGCACGAACGTCACAATCGACTCAACTGTAACTGATAGCACAGCTGACGAGATATATCTAGATGTAGAATCAGACCTAGAAAAAAGAGTCATATACTCAGCAAAAGATAGTGCTATATTTATGCCGAATAAGAGTATGCTCCGACTACGTGGTGGGGCTAAGGTTGACTATGGCACCGACAAACTAGAAGCAGAGCTCATAATATTCGACTTAGAAAAATCCAATCTCGATGCTTCTGCAATACAAGATAGTAATGGGACATATTACGGTTTCCCCAAGTATAATCAACAAGAAAATGAGTATTTCGCCAAGCAACTGACTTTCAACTTTAAAACGAAGAAAGGAGTTATAAGCTCAGGTGAAACTGAAATAACAGAAGGTTTTTACTTTGGTGAAAAGATAAAGCGAATAAACGAGACCGATATATTTATAGAGAATGGGTTCTACACTACTTGCGATGCACCTCACCCCCACTATTACTTCGGCTCGCCAGAAATGAAAATAGTGAATAAGGAAAAAGTACTTATTGATCCACTAATATTCTACGTAGAAGATATACCTATTTTCATTTACCCATTCGGTATTTTCTTCCCAAATAAGGGTGGGAGACAATCGGGATTGATGGTTCCTTCATTTCTATTCTCAGCAGGAAGAGGGGTAGTATTCGATGATTTGGGGTTCTATTGGGCCGCATCAGAGTATTGGGATATGCAATTCACAACTGATTTTTACTCAAAAGGTGGGTATTTACTAGGGACTGCTGGCAGGTGGAATGTGAAAGATCAATTCTCAGGTAATGCGAGCTTTGAGTATGGTAAAACAAGATTCAACACCGATGATGATTATGTTTCTGCTTGGAAATTCACATTAGACCACAGACAGAACTTAACTCCATACCAGAATATAAGTGCTAATTTGAATTTCTCTTCTTCAGATTTCAATAGGAATACTCAAGCAAGTATCAACCAGAGGATAACTCAGACTATTACTTCTAACGCATCATATAGTATGTCTTTTGATAATGGGTCTAACTTATCTGCTGGATATAATAGAGAACAAAATATAATAACAGATGAACAAACTCAGAACATACCTGTTACATATAGTATTCCAAATTTAACTTTATTCAAACTTTTCGATAAAGATGTGACATTCAGAAATTCATCTAGGTTAAACTACACGCAGCAAACTAGACAGAACATAGATTTGGGTGAAGAAATCCCAGACACAACTTTCAGAAGTGAAGAAAGAAAATATTTGAGTCATTCACCCTCTATTACATTCAGTTTACCGAGAATTTATAATTTCAACATTACACCAAGCTTTAATTTCGGAGTCAATAATTACTTCCGAAAAATGACTAGGTCTTATGATAGTGATGAAGAAGAAATAAGGCAAGAATTCGAACAAGGGTTTTTCTCAGAGTATTACTACAACTATGGTGTGAGTGCACAAACCAGACTATATGGTATGCTTAACATAGGCGAGTCTGGACTAAAAGCATTACGACACACTTTCGAACCGACCATAAGTTATAGAATCAACCCCGACTTCTCTGACGAGAGCTTTGATTTTTATGGCACGTATTATGATACAAAGTTAGAGAGAGAAATCACTTATAGTAAATTCGATGCAGATGGTGGAAGCCACGCATCTTCAAATTTGCAACAGAATATTGGCATAAATTTGGTGAATAGATTTGAAGCAAAGGTTTCAGGCGATTCAGTTGATACCAATTTGGAATTATTGCAGTTCAATTTGAATACGAATTATAATGTAGCTGCGGATTCGCTTAATTGGAGTGATATAAATACTTCATTTAGAACCCCAGCTGTAAGTTTTGTTAGTTTTTCTGGTAATGCCAATTTCACTTTATACGATGAAGCGGATATAGTGAATAAAGATAATCAGAAAGTTGGTGTAGAGAAAATTAACAAATTTTTATTTGAAAATAATAAAGGATTCGTTAGATTAACAAATCTTAATCTATCATTAAGCACAAGTTTCGATTCCGATGGGATAAAAGTTGCTGATAGTTTTGGTCAAGATAGTGAGCCAGTTGACTCAGCTGAAACTGAGAGCTCTTTGGGAGATAGATTTTCACGTAGAATGAATCTTAATCAAGAAGACAGAGATTTATTTGGCGAGTGCAATGCCGGTTATCAGCCGATTAGTGTTCCTTGGTCTGTTACTTTAGGATTGAACTTCAGATATTCGCAACCTTTCGAGGAAAGAATAGACAGAAGTGTAAACCTAAATTTGGGAATTAGATTCCAACTGACAGAGACTTGGAAGTTTGACGCAAATGGTCTTTATGATTTGATAGACCAAAAATTAGAAAATACAAGTGTTAATATAACAAAGGATATGCACTGCTGGGATTTATCAGTTAGGTGGTATCCGACAGGAATAAACCAAGGGTTTTACCTGAGATTTGGAATAAAGGCATCACAGTTACAAGATTTAAAATTGGAAAAACGTGATGACCCAATATATAGATAAATATGAAAAACATATTAGTCATAGAAGACGAAGAATTTGTAAGAGAGACCATATCCGACATGCTCGAGATAGAGGGCTATGTACCTATTCTTGCTAAAAATGGTGAAGCTGGACTTGAGTGCCTAACTCAAATCAGGCCTGACCTAATTCTATGCGATATTAATATGCCAGTAATGGACGGTTACGAAGTCCTAGAAAGATTGAAATCCCAAGAAAGCTTAGCTAGTATTCCATTCATATTCCTAACGGCTAAGGCCAGCAATGACGATATGCGTCGTGGTATGGAACTAGGAGCTGATGATTATATTTTCAAACCGTTCAAAGCAAGAGATTTACTTAATGCTATCAACACTCGATTAGAAGTATATGATAGAAGTAAGGTAATGACAGAAACGAAACTAGATGAACTCAGGTTACAATTAGCTTCATCTCTACCACATGAATTTAGAACTCCGCTTAATGTTATATTAGCTACGTCTCAATTCCTTCATAAAAAAATGGATATGATGGAAAAAAATGAGATAAAGGATATGATTTACAATATTGTGAATTCCGGTAACAGGTTAAGCAAACTAATTTCTAACTATCTTGTATATACAAACCTATTGCTGAACAAAGAAGAGCTTGATTTCAAAGATAAGGTCTTCACTAATTATACAATTGATCCTGAAGATATGATTGAAAATTCATTCTTAAGAATGGCCTCTGAATTTGAAAGAATGGATGACGTAATTATAGATTGTGTACCAGCTGTTATAGATGTTTACCCAGAGTACTTCCTGAAAATAGCAGATGAATTAGCATCTAATGCTTTCAAATTTTCTAAAGACGGCACAAAGATAAATGTAAGCACACATATAGAAGGTGAGTTCTATATTATGATTGTTAAGGATAGGGGTATTGGATTTGACCTTACTAAGTTAGACGAGATAGGTGGGTTCAAACAATTCGGCCGTAAGCAGATGGAACAACAAGGAATGGGTCTAGGTCTTGCCATCGTCAAACTCGTTTGTCAGAGATTCAATATTAATGTAAAAATAGACTCTATTGCTAACGAGGGAACAACTTTTACTCTCAAACTACCCATTAAAAAAGAGAGTGTCTAAAGCCAATAGACTCTTTGGGTCGAACGCTTTTTTTACATTTTGCATTCCTTCTATTTCTTCATCGCTAAACATATACTTCATATATGGTCTTTTGATTTTACCGATTCCGTGCTCAGCAGATATAGTTCCATCTAATTCTACTGCCAATTTCATCATATAGTGGTAGAACTCCTCCGCTTTAACTTTATCTTCTTCGCTTTTCACAAATAGGTTTGCGTGCAAATGGCAATCTCCCAGATGACCAAATACAACATAATCTATACCCATAGTATTCAATCGTAAGTACATCTCATTATAATATAATCTGAATGAAGAAGCTGGTACTGCTGTATCAGTGTATATTTTCTGCTGTCCATATTTAGTAAGCAATTCATTAACCGCTAGTGGTAAATCATGTCGAAACTTAGTAATTTTCTCACGTTCTTTATCTGTCATTGCAACCCAAGTCATATCAACCAAGTCTGTATGCTCTAGTGTTAGTTCATATAATGATAGTGTGTCGTCTTCAAGCATAACAGTATTCGTTTCGAATTCTACCCATACTGCTCCTAGTGCATCAGAAGGCAAATCGCTGTGATGTTCAGATAACAACTTAAGTGAATTTTGGTCGAAGTACTCTATTAATCTTGGCTTTAATTGGCGAGGATTATCATTTCTCAGGTATTCAGCGAAGTTCAATAGATTATTATAATCATCAAAAAAGACAATTGCTGATAGCACTTCTTCCGATTGGTGGAGTAAATCTAACCCTATTAGTTTAACAACTCCTAGAGTCCCCTCGCTACCAATGAATAAGTCTATCAAATCCATATCCGGTCTTAGGTAATAACCGGCAGCATTTTTAGTGGATTTTGGAATTCTAATATTGGGGATATTGAACTTAATCTTATTCCCACTAACAGTAGTTAATTCAGCTTCGTTCCCATTGGCAAAGCACGCCCCTCTATTCAAGTGAAGTTCATCACCATCGGGTAATACGATTTCAAGATAATTGACGAAATTACGTGTAGCACCATACTTGAAAGTCTTAGCACCAGAAGCATTATTAGCAACATTACCGCCTATTGTACTCCAAGTCTCTGTTGGATTCGAGGGATACATAAGGTTATGTTGTTTAAGCTCATCATGGAACGTTTGAAGTCGAACACCCGGCTCTAGAAGAGCTGTCTTATTAATCAAATCGATAGTTATTATTTTGTCTAACCGTTCGGTCGAAATCAATTCTCCGGAGTGAGGCACTCCCCCACCAGTAAGTCCAGTCCTTGCTGCTGAAATAGTAAATGGAGTATCTTTAGTATATAATTCCTTAACCAGAGGGCTAATCTCTTCAACACTCTCTGGCAGGAATACTTTCTCAACACTCCCAATGTAGTTAGCAGCGTCTTTTTGGTATTCTATTTTACCGTCTTCGTCAGTTATTCTTATCATACTATTTATACATTCCTTCTATTTCGGATTTATACTTTTCGAAAATCACATTTGTTTTCATACTCATCTTAGGAGTGAGTTCGCCAGATTCTACTGAGAAAGAATTTGGGACTATGCAAATCTTCCTTACTCTCTCATATTTCGCCAGAGTTACTTGGTGCTCATTGACTTCCTTCATAACAATACTATTTATCTCATTGTTTTGAACCAAATCGTAATTCGATTCAAACCTGATATTTTTATCTAATGCAAAGTCCTTCAACAACTCGAAATTTGGTGAAATAAGTGCTGTTAGGTAATCTTTGTTCTCTCCAAATATAGCAATTTGATCAACAAACTCACTCATTCTTATCATATCTTCAATAGGTGCTGGTGAAATATTTTTACCTCCACTAGTTACTATTATGCTTTTTATTCGCCCAGTTATTTTCAGACTTCCTGTAGATGTAAACTCACCAATATCACCTGTGTGAAACCATCTATTATCATCTATACATCGCATAGTTGCTACATCATCGTGCCAATAGCCCTTCATCACAGAGTCACCTCTCACTAGTATTTCACCTGTTGTATCTATCTTAACTTCTACATTACTCACAGGAGGTCCTACAGTACCTATTTCCAGATTATCAGGTGTATTCGCAGTTACGACAGGCGAACATTCTGTAAGTCCATATCCCTGCATTATCTTCAGTCCAATCGAGTGGAAGAACTTATGTACTTCAGGGTTGAGAGCAGAGCCACCTGAAACTATATGCTTCAAACGTCCTCCCAATCTATCTCGCATTTTTGAGAATATAAGTTTATCATATACTTTCAGCTTTAGCTTATCTTTGAGAGGTATTTTCTCAATGTCCACATATTTATATGATAAATCCAATGCTCGGAAGACCAAATCTCTTTTAGATTCTTTTTCATTTTTTAGCGCATTGATTATTCTACTTTTTACAGTTTCTAACAGCTTGGGTACAGCAGTAATTATTCTTGGTTTCACTTCATTCAGATTACTCGAAAGTGACTCTATTGATTGTGCTATAGTCACTACACCACCAGTTATTAGGAAGGTGTAAATAACTGTCCGCTCATAAGCATGGCACATTGGTAGAAATGACAGAAATTCATCGGTCGCATTTTTGATACCAGTATCCCATATAGAATATACATTAGTCAATACATTCTTATTAGTCAACATCACCCCTTTCGGGTTACCCGTAGTCCCAGATGTATAAATAAGGGTGAGTATATCGTCAATATCTACTGTGTGAGAAGCGGTTATCAATTCACTTTTTAGATTTTCGTAATTATAGTTGTTTTCTACTGATTCTATTAGTCGGCTCATTGAGAGTATATTATTAGGAATATCCTCCAACCCATCATCCATAGTAATGATATATTTTAGGTGCTCTAACTCGTTACGAATAGAAAGAATATTATTAAGCTGAAGCTTATTAGAAACTATTATTATCTTAGCATCGCAATCATTAAATATATACTTTTGTTGATCGGCAGTGAAATTTGGGAATGTCGGTACATTAATAACACCCATACAGTGGGTCGCCATATCCGCAATAAGCCACTCAATTCTATTTTCGGATATAATACCGACTCTATCTTTCTGGTTTATTCCTAAGTCAATAATTGCTTTATTAAAACAAACGACTTTCTTTAGAAACTCACCTTTGGACATAATGGTAAGAGTACTGTCCTTATAGTATTGCAGTATAGTTTCGTTATTACTCTTTGTCCTGAGAGCATCGAAAAAGCTAGTAAATATCGAGTTCGAATTCAAATTCATTTCTCACCTATTTGAGGTATAAATATATATTTTTTGTAGATTAAGCAGATATATATAAAAGAAATTAAAAAAAAATTGGGAATTATATGAAAAATATATTCATCGCACTCGTAATCACACTATTAGCCGCAATTGGATTAGACGCACAATGGGAAACGAAAGGAGACACTATAATAGTCCAAACCCTATCGTATGATTCGATAACTACTAGATCTGGTACTTGGCAATTCCCACCAGCCGGAAGCTACGAAAAAATACTAATGCATTATAACCTCAAATGCGACCCAAGAACAACGCAAGATGGTTTTAACTGCGGTGAGTGGGATTATCTTACTTACACTGTAGTTACTGATTCATCAGGAATGTTCGACTCTACTTCGTTTGCTGCTCCGAATTTCCGAGTTAGAGGAACTTCTCCAAATAAATACTACTACACTACCGAGCCATATAACTACAAAGAAAATGAAGTAGTTTACAATACAAACTTCGGAAGTAGTTTAACTAGTAAAATAGAAGTTCCTTTCAATAAAGATGAAGATGGCAAATTGACAATTGATCCACCACACAGTGGTGCTTTTTTGATTGATTTTCACTTCACTAATGATGAAATATCTGATTTAATAGATAATCAAGGTGAGATTCATGCTTTAAATCTAAAGTTCTTATCAGACGTAAAAATTGAAAACTTTAGAATAAGAATTGAAAATAACAATAACAATGCAATCGGGTTGCATTATTATAACGCTATTCAATATTATCATAATGATGTTATTGCAAAATCGGGAGAGACGAAAGAATTTGTATTATTTAGTCCATTCGCATTAGAATCGGGAAAAGGCTTAAAAATAGTTGTTTCCGGTGAAATCAAAGAAGGAAAATTAGATTTAGCAGCGGCTCAGAACAAAGATATGTACGGAGCTGGATATGACCTTGGTTCTCAGAATTATGTTAAATTTTCACAAGGCAGTTTCATTGATGTTCCTAAGGAAGCTTTTGAAAATATAAATGATCAGATTACAATTTCATTTTGGCAATATGGCGATAGAATAAAAATGCCACAAAACTCTTATGCATTCGAAGGAATAAATGCAAAGGGGCAAAGAGTAGTGAACAGTCATCTACCTTGGAGTAATGGTCAAGTTTATTGGGATGCTGGGAATACTGGCGGTAGCTATGATAGAATATCAAAGCAAGCTACTAACCCTCAATTCAAAGGGCAATGGAACCATTGGGCATTTACTAAGAACACAACAACTGGCGATATGAAAATCTATTTGAATGGTGAAGAATGGCATTCGGGTACAGCATTGAACAAAGGGTTTGACAAAATCGAAACTTTTAAAATAGCTTCCGATGCCAATGGTTCTGGGAGATATGATGGTTCGATGGATAATTTTGCCGTTTGGAATAGAGTCCTAACTTTAGCTGAAATTAATTCATCAATGAATACGGATTTCATTACTAATAAAAGCAGTACTTACTGGGAGGGTCTTCAATTTTGTTATGATATGAATAACATTGTAGATAACGTAGTTCAGGATATTACAGATAATGGTTTTAATGGTAAAATGAATGGTTTCCCTGAGATTAGAGAAATCCAATCTAATAATTTATTAACAGCTGATAATAGAGAAAGTTTAGCAAGACCATCAGTTACATTTGTGAAGGGTGAGTTCAGTGGTAATACTACATTAGAAAAGAAATCGGTTGAAGTAGTAAGAGAATACCCCGTACCTAAAGATGAGGTTTACATATATGACTATGACAGTCCTAATAAAGTAATCCCAGCTGCTGAGCTAAAAGCTTTTTCAGATAAGATAAAAGTACCTACTGCAACTATGACTGTATATCCGGCTAACAAAAAGTTCTATACTTATAACGAATATGAAGTTGCTGTTGATTCTGTTATGGCTCAACCAACGGATTCATTAATTAAAGATGATATTAAGTATTATTCGCCAGTAGTAGATTATGAAATACACAGATTTATAACGCCTTACGGTATTAACTTGGATTTAGGTCCTGATGGTTTCACTTGGGTAGAAGATGTATCTGACTTCGAGCCATTGCTACATGGCAATGTAAATCTTCGTGCTGGTAATCAGCAAGAACTAATAGATTTGAAATTCCTGTTTATAAAGGGGACTCCGGCTCGAACAGTTAAAAGCGTTCAGACTCTTTGGAGTTCTGGAGGAACTTATGAGAGCATTGTAAAAAATGATAATATTTCGGACATTGAAATAACGCCAAACAAAGATGCAACTATGTTCAAAGCAATAACTAGATCGAGTGGTCATGGTTTTGCAGGACCTGCTAATACGGATAACTGCTCAGAATTTTGTAAAAGAACACATAGATTGTACCTTGGTGATAAGGGTCTTTTTGAATGGGAAGGATGGAAAGAGTGCGGTGACAACCCAGTATTCCCACAGGGAGGTACTTGGCAAATAGATAGATCTGATTGGTGCCCCGGTGCAACAGTTAACACTTACAATCATGAGTTGGGAGAAATGGTAACCCCAGGGGTATCACTACCAATCGCTTATGAGATAGAAAACCCATCGCAATTCGTACCTTACGGAAATTATATTTTCACTGGTTATATGATAGGTTATAGTGATCCAAATTTCGCAAGTGATGCATCAGTTGAGAGAATAATATCACCAACGATAGACCAAGAAATGGGTAGGTTGAATCCTTCTTGCTCTGGTCCAGTTATACTTATTAAAAACAATGGCTCAGAGGATTTAAAATCTCTTAAGATTGAATATGGTGTAGTTGGGAAAGCAAATGGCACTTATAACTGGGCAGGGAATTTAAAGTTTCTTGAAGAAGCTAGAGTTACTCTACCACCACTAGATATTAATAATTTGAATGGTGGAACTGAGTATAATTTTGAAGTGAGTTTATCAGATCCGAATGGAAAAGAGGACGAGAATACTAGAAACAATTATGCAAATTCGAAAATGATTGGTGTTGATGCACTTTCTAAAGATGTAAAAATCACCTTAAGAACTAATAAGCAAGCTGAGGCTCAGTATAGAATGAAACTTACTGATGTGAGTGGTAACATAATAAAAGAAGTTAAGTTAGGTGAATTTGAAAGCTTGAAAACATACAACTATGAATTTGATTTGGAAAATGGCTGCTACGAACTATTATTTGAGAATACAGAGGGTTTTGGGTTAGACCTATGGTGGATGAGAGAACAACTAGGTACTGGCTACATTACTATGAGTTCTGGAAATAATACAATTAACTTTAACCCAGATTTTGGTAATTTCATCAAGTATCAATTTTCAGTTGGCGACTTACCTGAAATTAAAATCTCAACTGACACTTTGAATTTTGGTGATTTTGCTGTCGGAGAAACGACTCAAAAATCAGTTTTCATTAGTCCTAATAATGCAAAAGGACTAACACTAAAGGAAATTGTAATGGGATTATCAAGTATAAAAGGTATAACCCTAGTAAGTCCTACTGCTTTGACTAAAGCGATATATATACCAGATGGCGAAAAACTAGAAATTATTTTCCAGTTTGAACCTAAAGACGAGCAACCGAAAACAACTGTTGTAGTACTAAAAACAGATGCTGTAAATAATCCCAATTATGAATTAGTTCTCATTGGTAACACGGGTATTTCATCTGTAAAAAACAACTTCGATTCAGATTATCATGCTGAAATAGTAACAAATGGTAACAGTAAAGAACTTAGAATAACAAACAAGACGTCAGTAACAACACCTACTAACATAGACTTATATGATATAAATGGAAAATCAATTTCAAGACTTTACGACAATCTGAATTTTACTAATTCTATAAATTTACCTATTAATGTAACATCTATAGAATCGGGAGTTTATATAGTTAGAATAGTTAACGGGAATAACCATAAAGACTTGAAATTCATACA
>JBLWYD010000065.1:0-15994 GCA_048267165.1 Bacteroidota bacterium | reverse complement strand
ACTAGAAAAAAATGTAGATTACGAAAAAGAAAATGCTAATAAAATTACATTCAAAGTGGATGTAGCAAAAGAAAAAAAGACTACTTTGACTTACAAAGTTAGATTTGTTTATTAAATTGTAACCAAAATCGATTAAAAGTTTTAATATATAATATTTTATAAATAAATAAGGAACGTAAAAATGAAAAAACAACTATTAACTCTGACGGCATTACTTGGCTTATCATTGATGCTATTTAGCTGTAGTGATGATACAGCAGTTACTCCAGATACGAAAGAAGATGTAACATATATGAATACTAGTATTACATCATATACTTATAATGAATATGACTTAGACACTTCAAATGTTGAAATACCTGAAACAAGACATCAGGATTCTTTAAGTCATAAACAAGAAGCAACTAAAGATGGTAAAGCAGCAACAGAGTATAGCGTCTTCACTAACGTAGAAGGTAGCTATATGGATGATGGTTCAGAGTTTTATGCTGGTGAAACTAACAAGCTTTATGCTCACCTAAGTGTATTCCAAAGTTTGTTTGGTAATATCGAATCAAGTGGCTTCTCATTGGAAACACTTTTTGACGGTACAGGCGATTGGTTCCTTATAGCTGATGCTAAAGCAACATCTAGCTGGAATCTATATTCAGGTAAGCGTACATTTAAAATTGCAGAACTCCCAGCTACTGAAGCAGATGTAGTTATATCAATGACAAAGAGCGGAACTGAATCTATGACTATAAATGGTAAAGTAACCTCTGTTGATAAATACTCACTTAACGCTAATGTAAAAGCAACAGTTCTACTCCAAGATATAGATTTTGATGTTAAAGGTGCCTTTTGGGTAGCACCAAACATTGGTGTTGTTAAAAGCAATGTTAACTCATTTACTGTACCTCTCGCAGATTTACCTGTTGAAGGTTCTGAAAGAGTATTAGTAAATTATACTATGCAAGGACCTGCATAAATTTATCATTTAGATAAAATTTCTTATATTACAGGACGGCAATAGCCGTCCTTTTTTATTTAATAAAAACAGAATGATAATGGAACAATATAATAATTATATAAATAGCGTATGGCGACAATCAAGAAGCCAAAGAACATTCAACAATATCTCACCAGCTAATAAGAACGACATAATCGGTGAATTCCCCGAATCGAATGCTGCTGACTTGGAAGAAGCAGTAACTGCTTCGCAATTTGCTTTTGATAAATGGAAGCGGATGCCTGCACCTAAGCGTGGTGATATACTCCGAATAGCTGGGGATATTTTCGCTAAAAGAAAAAATGAACTTGCTCAGATAATGACTCGCGAAATGGGGAAACCTGTATTCGAAACAAAAGGTGATATACAAGAAGCCATTGACACTTGCTATTATGCTGCTACGGAAACTCGCCGTCTATTTGGACATAATGCACCAAGCGAGATGCCCGACAAAATGAACCTATCTTTCCGCGTACCCGTAGGTATATGTGGGATAATCACAGCTTGGAACTTCCCAATAGCTGTGCCGTCTTGGAAGATAATACCTGCACTAGCTGCTGGAAATGTTGTTATATTTAAGCCAAGTGAGGACAGCCCACTTTCTGCTAATATATTTGCAGAAATAATGGAGCAAGCTGGATTACCTAAGGGAGTCTTCAACGTACTACATGGAGCTGCTGAAATTGGTGACGCAATAGTGCAACACCCAGATATAAACCTGATAGGGTTCACTGGCTCTACCGAAACTGGTAAGAAAATAGCCGCAAGCTGCGGCAGACTTAACAAGAAAGTATCCCTTGAAATGGGTGGTAAGAACGCTCAGATAGTAATGGACGACGCAAACCTAGAACTAGCGCTTGAGGGTGCATTGTGGGGTGCTTACGGAACTACTGGGCAAAGATGTACGGCTACATCGAGAGTACTACTACACTCCTCTATACATGATAAATTCATAGATATGTTCAAAGAAAAAGTACAGAAACTGAAACTAGGAGATGGGCTAAACCCTAAAACAGATGTAGGTCCTGTCATAAATCAAAAAGCAATTGACAAGATATTGGGATATATAGAAATCGGAAAAAATGAAGGCGCAAAGCTAGAATTTGGTGGCGAAAGAGCCGACAATTCCTATAATCATTCCGATGATAATTTCAACCTATCCGATGGGAATTATATACAACCGACTCTATTCACTGGCGTGACAAAGAATATGCGTATATTCCAAGAAGAGATATTTGGACCAGTACTATCGGTATCAAAATTCGACACTTTAGATGAAGCAATCGAACTATCTAACTCTGTTAACTACGGATTATCGTCATCTATCTACACGAACAATGTTAGAAATAGCTGGGTAGCCGTGCGTGAACTTGAAGCAGGTATTACTTACGTAAATGCACCTACAATTGGGGCAGAAGCACACATGCCATTTGGTGGAGTAAAAGGTACAGGAAACGGACACCGTGAAGGCGGTTGGACTGTATTCGATATCTTCACTGAGTGGAAGACAGTTTACATAGACTATTCTGACAAATTACAACGTGCACAGATAGATAACTATGATGAGTAGTTTTTTGTGTTTAACGAAGTTTAAGTAATATGTCACAACACAAGAGCCTTCATTAAAGATGTGGGCTTTTTTTTGCTTATGTTAAGCTGTCGGATTCCAACTTAATATGCCTGGACTAATCGGATGCTTCGCATCACTCTGAGTGACGCAGATTAATCCATAAACGACTTTTCGTGCTTATATACGCCGGCTTGTTTGGAGATATTGAGCAATACACCGATTGCTATAGAGTAGATGATAATAGCTGTACCACCGAATGATATGAACGGGAGTGGTAAGCCAGTAGTGGGTAGTAATCCTGTGTTTACACCCGCATTCACGAATACGTATATAGAGAACGTAACCACAATTCCTACTGATAAGAAATAACCGAAAGCGTTAGGTGCTTTTCTTGCTATTAACATACCACGGTAGAAGATAAATCCGAAAATAAAGATGACGAAGAATAGGCCAATAAACCCGAATTCTTCCCCTATTATAGAGAATATAAAATCACCATAAGATTCGGGTAAGAACATGTGACTTTGTCGTGATTGCCCAACTCCAACACCCGATACACCACCATTTCCGATGGCTATTAATGCTTGTTTCAATTGATAAGATACTGCCTCTCCCCCAGCTTCGTCTCCACCCAAGTATGCTTGGATACGAGCCATTCTATACGGTGCAGATACGGCATAAACTCCTGCTAGTACTATCCCGATAATACCAGTGTATATTAGATACAGAAGGTTAACATTTCCTATGAACATCATAGCAAATGATATCATGAATATCACAATCATAGTAGAGAAGTTCGGTTGTAAAGCTATGAGAATACAGATCACGAGTGTCCATACTATGAATGGCACGAACCCACTTTCGAAGTCTTTTATTACCTCTTGCTTCTTTTCGAGCATTGCGGCAAAGTGGAATATCATAGCAAACTTAGCAAATTCAGAGGGTTGGATACTTATACCACCTATACTAATCCACCTAGATGCACCCTTGGCTGATTCGCCACCGACCAACACGAAGACTAAGAGTAATATTCCTACGAATAGTGCGGGCTTGGTGAAACGTTTATATTTGTTATAATCTATTCCTGAAACTATAATCATAGCAACTATCCCTATAACTATCTTGCCCAAATGGCTAAGAAAAAGGGTGTCAGTAGAGCCAGTTTTTAGTTCAGAAATAGTAGAAGACGCAGTAAAAACAACAGCCAAACTGAATAACATCAGTGCTATAATTGAGATGAATAAATACCAATCTATTCTATTTTTCTGCGTTGTTGTTTCCACTATACAAAGCTATTTACTACTTGTTTGAATACATCGCCACGATGTTCGAAATTCACGAATTCATCGAAGCTTTTGCAAGCTGGTGAAAGCAAAACCGTATCGCCAGATTTGGCTGCTACCGCTGCTTCCTGTGTCGCTTCTATCAGATTATTAGCCAAAAAGCATTTCACTTTGCCAGAGAATTTGTCGAACAATCTGTTCTTTTCTTCCCCAACGCAAATCAAATACTTGACTTTATTTTCCACTAATTCACTTAGCACACTATAGTCATTACCAGACAGCAGACCACCTGCTATCCATACTATATTGTCTTCGAAAGAATTCAATGCATACCAAGAAGAGTTTACATTAGTTGCTTTAGAATCGTTGATAAAACGCACACCATGCAAATCGCGCACAACTTCCAATCGGTGTTCCACACCTTTGAATGAAGCAACTGCATCTCTGATGTCTTCGTTTCTTATTTGTAGGTACTTCGCTGCTATTACAGTCGCGAATGTATTATATAGATTATGCTCACCATATAGTGGCACATAACTAGTCGGCATTATTTCCTCTTTTTGCTGCTGTGTACGATATACTATGTTCCCGTTTTCTTGGGAAACCCCCATAGTATTTATTTTGCTGCTATCTAATGAAATAAACCCAATATTTGCCTTAGTTTCCAATATTTCCCCACCAGAAACTTGCGGCTTTTTTTCAAGAATTGAGTTTAAAATCCCATCGTCACAATTCAAAACTAATAAATTATCAGCAATTTGGTTGGAAGTAATTTTCCACTTCGCTTTCGTATATTGTTCATAACTGCCATGATACGACAAATGATCTTCCGTTATATTCATAATAACGGCTACATCAGGACGGAAAGTATCTATCCTATCTAGCTGGTAACTCGACAGCTCCACGACTAGTATATCATCTTCTGTTACTGAGTCCGCAACTTCGGCCATCGGCAGCCCTACATTGCCAACTAGTTTTACACTTCTACCCGAATGAGCTATAATATGCGCCATTAGTGTAGCCGTAGTAGTTTTTCCGTTCGTTCCAGTTATACCTATTATCTGCACTTTTGCTGATAGATTTAAGTAGGCATACTCTATTTCGGAGATTATCTTTATATTCAGCTTTTCTAATTCTATTATAATAGGAGCGTTTGGCGGTACACCCGGCGAGGTAATACATAAATCATATTGACTTAACCCATCTAGGCTGTTTTTGCCAAATTCGTAGCCGATACCGTTTGCAGTTAACTTTTCGGTTAGTTCTGGGGTTTCGGCGCTAGAGTTTAGCTCTGTTAAAAACACGCTGTGCCCTTTTCTAACTGCCAATAATGCTGCGGATAAACCACTTTTTCCAGAACCAATAACTAATATCTTCATTTTAATCGTCTTACTTTTTTATATTGAACTTTATTATTTTACAATTTACGAATGTATTTTAAGTATTTATATGTCAATTTTAAGAATATATAATTGTTTTCACCCAATACTAAGGGAAAAAGCCCAAACGGTAGAGAAATTCGACCAAGAACTGAAAGATTTTACTGACAATATGTTAGCTACTATGTACAATGCCGACGGTATTGGTCTAGCAGCTAACCAAGTTGGTGACAGACGCTCTATATACACGGTGGATATAAACACGGGAAGTGATGACAAGGCAGACTACACACCTATAGTTATGATAAACCCAACTATCTTATCTTTCGATGATGAGATAACTACTTTCCAAGAGGGGTGCTTGAGTATTCCTAAGTATTACGAGGATGTGGATAGACCCACTGCAGTGCAAGTGCAATATACTGATATAGATATGAAGCTACACACACTGGAAGCTGATGATATATTAGCTAGAGTAATCCAGCACGAGTATGATCACCTGAAAGGGATTCTATTTTTCGATAGAATATCGCAGATAAACAAGGTGCTTGGCAAAAAGAAATTGAACAAAATAAAGCGTGGAGAGATAGATACTTTCTACCCTATGCTAAATGCGGACGAGACGGAATACAACCCTACAGAGAGTAAGAAAAGTAAAAAATAATCGAACTCCGACAGTACTAGTTTAAGAAACAACAAAATCCTACGATGAATAAAAAGAAACTCGCGCGGCTGATAGAGGGTGGTGAGACCTCGACAGTAGAGTTCAAAAGGAAGCTAACAGAAACCCACAAAATAGCCAAGGAGCTATGCGCCTTCGCCAATACAAAAGGTGGAGTGCTAATAGTTGGGGTAGATGATGATGCTACTATATGCGGAGTAATGAGCGAGAAAACCGAAGCCGAGATAATACGAACTGCCTGCGATTTCGATTTGGAACCACCAATAACACCTCTAATATCACATATCAATATAATGGGGCTAGAGCTAGTAGTCGCCGAGATAGAAGAAAGCACCAACAAACCTATAAACCTACTTACTAAAAACGAACAAGGTCAGACTATAAAGAGAGCTTATATAAGAGTAGGTGAAAAATCGGTGATGGCTAGTAGCGAAATGGCTCGTGCTCTCCGATTCCTAAATAAAGATGAAAACTACTCAGAAGATGACGGAGTTAAGATAGTAATAGGCCGCAACGAAAAGGCACTGTTCGAGTATCTAGATAAAAATGAAAGAGCTACGGTGAATGACTTCGCTAAGCTGGTGAATATATCGCGCCGCCGAGCAGAACGTCTGATGATACGAATGATGAGAGCAGGATTACTACAAATACACCAAGATACTGCCCACGACTATTTTACTGCGGTGTAAAAAAAAGAGTAGTGTTAGGATAGTAATATATTTAAGGTTTTGTTATTTCTTTCCAAGTTTTAACATTTTTAACTTCGTATGTTTTTTTGTAATCTGTTGTAACATAGATAGATTTGTAGACAGCCTTATATGTATCTAAATAAACTGTGTCCGAACCACCATTTGTAAGTGTAATACTTTCGGCTTTAATTACATTTACATTTAAAGTATCTATAAAAGCTAATTTAACTTCTAATCTTTCAATTTTATCATTCAAATAAAAACTCATCCCTAAAAGAGACAAAATAATTATTAACAATAATGTTGTTAAGGTTTTCATATTTATTTCTTTATATTTTTATCGGAAAAATTAATTAAATTTTCCCAACGAACTAGGTCAATTAATTCTAAGTTATCAAGGTCTTTTTTTATAAATAGAATCCCTTTACCAGTAAGTGAAACATGATATGGGACTATTGAATCATTGATAAATAAAACACCTGTATGCATTAATCTAGTTTCAACTATCTTATTTGTGTCTCTAAATGACATTGAACTTTCATTTAGTAAGGCTGTTAAATTGTCATTTTTATCAAAAAATTCTAAATCTTTAGATTTAAAAGAATGATTTTCATTTTTTGTTTCCTTTTTATTAAAGACATTGTCTTCAAATTCTATTATTTTTAATTGAGTTTTTAAAATATCTATTTCATTTTTAAGATAAAACACGAATAAAAAAAGTAGAGCTAAAGCAAAAGGCATTATATATTTTTTCATATTGTAATTAATTATAATTTAGTTAAAAATTGTAAAGTTATTTTCCAGTAAAGCAGAGTTAAAATCTACTTTAAAATTTCAATCCAAAGTTTATTTTCCCATTGTTCTGTTTTACGTACATCAGTATCAGGGAAATAATGTACAGAAAATACACCCATTACAGTAGAACTATATCCAACCTCTTCTTGGAGTCTTAGATAGTTCGATCCAAGCGATTTTGTAAAGATAGTATCAGCTATAATAACTTTAGCGTGAATTGTATCGATTGTTGCTAATTGCGCTTCTAAATGTTCAATTTTATTGTTTAAATAGAAACTCATCCCTAAAAGAGATAAAATTGTAATAATAATTAATGTTTTCATTGCTTTTTATTTCGTAATTTTAATTGAATCTTTAGCTAATATGTCTTCCCATTTAATAAGTTTATACGGTTTAATGTCATTTTTGATTTTTTTAGAAAACATGATGCCGTGAGCCGATAAAGAGATTAGATCATCTTTCAAGTCACTATTAAGGTGTAAACCTTCATAATTTAATGCTGAATAAGAAGAATAAGAAACAGTATCATTGTTTATAGAGATTGTCGAATTATTTATTTCTACTCTTCCTGCAATAAACTTTTCTTTAACTTTAAGAGAATCAGTTATTATTATACTCTTTTCAATCCGCTCATTAGAATTGTAACTAGAGAAAATTTCAAGTACATCAATAATAGATGATGAAAAAAAAGCTATAAATAATAGAATACCTGCTAATATAACACCTAAAGAAATTAGAAACGCTTTGAGTTTGTCCATTATATCTCCATTAGAATAAGTTTAAGTTAAAAATATCAATAAGTATCATCATCAAAAGAACAAAGTAATATAAATAATATTCAATGTTTTAATAAGGGCTATTGAATAAGTCTATTTATTAATTATAAAAAAGGATGAAAAACCTAACCGTTGGCTACTCACTCTACTATGCAAGTTAATAATAATACTGGAATATTACCAAATGTACAATAGACTATGCCCTCATTGCCACAAATTAAGAATACATGGAATACAGACAAAGTAGGCTTGTTTATATGTAATCCCAAACTCCTTAATCTCAAGTCACTAACTACTGGAACTTACTTTATTGAACTAACTACAAAAGATGGAAAAAGTCTGAAAGAAAAGTTTATCAAAGAATAATATTTTTATAACTTATAGCTCCGTTAATGCTTTTAGATAGTCACCAAGCAATTAGATTTCTCCCCACTTTTCCTTAATTTGCGTTTTTTAGAACAACAAACACTTAGAATGTCAAAACTAGCAGTAGTATTACTCAGCGGTGGGATGGATTCGGCAGTAACAGCAGCCATAGCCAAAGAAAGCGGTTATGATATAGCTTGTCTCCACCTCAACTATGGTCAGAGAACCGAAAAGCGCGAGCTAAAGCAATTCGATGAGCTTTGCCAGCACTTCGGTGCGGTTAGCAGTATGGTGACGGATGTGCGTTTCCTATCGCAAATAGGCGGCTCTAGCTTGACAGATGAGCGAATAGAGATAACGGACGCTAACCTCGATTCGACGGAAATACCGTCTAGTTATGTTCCTTTCCGCAATGCTAATATATTAGCTATGGCGACTAGTTGGGCAGAGGTAATAGGGGCGACTGCACTTTACATAGGTGCTGTTTACGAAGATAGTAGCGGTTACCCAGATACTCGTCGTGATTTTTTCGATGCTTTCGAGAAAATAATAGATAAGGGAACTAAACCAGAGACGAACATAAAAATAATCACCCCAATCATAGATATGGGGAAAGATGAGATAATAGCCAAAGGATTGGAATTGGGCGTGCCATTTGATAAAACTTGGAGTTGCTACAAGAACAACGAAAAGGCGTGTGGCAAGTGCGACTCTTGCGGTTTGCGTCTTCGTGCATTCGAGAAATTGGGCATTTCTGACCCCGTGGAATACGAGATTCGCCTGAGTTATAAGTAAGATAAAATAGATTAATTTAGAAATAAGATTTATTTTTCTTTGTAAATTATAGATAAGCTATTATATTTGTAGTCTTATTAGAATTAAAAAAATAAAAAACAAAATTTTTTGGTAATACAATGAACTATACTGGACCAAAAGCTAGGTTATCTCGTAAGATTGGGATTAACATGGACGCCAAAGCAGCAAAAGTTGCTGGCAAAAAACCATATCCACCGGGACAACACGGTAACAGCAAAAAACGTAAGAAAATGTCTGATTACGGAAAGCAATTGCTTGAAAAACAAAGACTAAAACTACAATACAATGTTAGTGAAAAACAAATGCTTAAAGCATATAAAGAATCAACTAGATTGGAAGGTAACACTGGTACTTTGATGATGCAACAACTAGAGCACAGACTAGATGCATTAGTTTTCAGAGCTGGATTTGCTCGTACTATGTATGCTGCTAGACAGTATGTTGCTCACGGTCATATATTAGTGAATGGTAGAAAGATGGATAGACCTTCTTACTTCGTTAAAGTTAACGATGTATTTTCGGTTAAACCTAAAGCTCAAAAAATGGAAGCATTGCAAGAAGCAGTTCGTGGCTCTGGTAATCCTTCATATTTGGACGTAAATAAAGCAGATTTCACTGCGAAATTATTACACGTTCCAGATGTTGAAGATATTCCAATCAAAGTTGAGATTCCTCTAGTTGTCGAGTTTTACTCTAGATAATTAGTATCTTTACTTACAGAAGAAATTGAAAATCCTGCTTTTAGCGGGATTTTTTTTTGTGTTATTGGTGTGTTTGTAGCGACGTATTGCATAAGTCTCAATATCTTCCCATACACTCTAGTAAACGAGTCATTGCGACGACCAAAGGGAGGTGGCAATCTCTACCATTCTGAATCACGGATTATTTAATTTAAAGGATTTCACAGACTTCGAGACTGACTAGCCACAGAGGAACTCTATATAATCAATCCAAATACTCAACTACAAATGATAGTTTTTTATTATCTGGGGTAAAGATTACATCCCATTTGGTATCTTCATTTTCACCTTTTTTTTGGTAAAAATCAGTTACTTTTTTGAAGCCATTTTTTCTTAAATAACTTTTGACTTTATCCTCTTCAATATCTAAAGTGAAACTGGATTCTTTGATTTTTCCGTCACATTTACAATCGCCATCCAGTACAGCAGGTACGTTTAAACCAGCTCTACCTTCCAGATTATCAATATTGAATCTTTCGCAATCCTTTCTATTGTATATATGACTACTCAATAAATTATATGAGATAATGAGAATAGTGAAGAATGATACTATGCTAGTTACTATTATTATTATATTCTTTTTCATTACTACTACCTATTAAATTCAGAATTATAGATTTAATACGGAGCAATTTCATTAAGGTTATATATTAGTTGGAATTAATGTATTTAGTTAAACTCACTCCACCCTCACCGTATTACCTCACCATTCCCAAGGAATAGGAACCGGCCTGATTTGTTTTCGATTTTAATTATTGGTCTTACTATTCTTGTTGAATTAACATCCGACGGATCTAACTCTTTTACATCTATCGTAAAATCTTCACTTGTACTTTCATCAAAGTAATGAGTTGTTACTACTTTACGGCTTGTCAATAACTGGTAACCATAGATTACAGCATCTTTTTTGACTTTGACAGCAAAACCAATGATACTACTACCATCTTCAACCCTAAATGCAGTATCTAAAACTGACTCATTTATCAGACTAAACGTTGGGTCACCCATTAGTGCAATATGTACTCCCCCATTGTAAGCAACTGATGGGTATATATATTCGAAACGATTGTTTTGAGTGCTAAGTAGTGCCTCCCCGAAAGTCTCTCCTAGACCCAATTTGTAATAAGTCCAGAATGGGCGAGTTCCCCATACAGCGGTTAGTGCCATTGGCTTCGATGCTATTACTGAGCGTAGTAAATTACTCTCAGAGTCCCAATCCACATTATATGAGCCGAATATCATATTGTGTATTCCTTTATAGCCAATCTTTGCAATCTCATCGGAATATATTGCGTCGTATATATTATCTAAACCGCCACTTGCGTTTGCATATACCATCTCGTAGGAGTTCTTCGGCAGCTCTTCTTTTACTCTCATTTCTACTACGTTGTCTCTACCATATAGGGCAGTTAGATTATTCCAACCATCGGCGGCATACCCAGCTTGACGATAGTCGAATCCGTCAAAAAGTATCCCATCATTATCGGCTTTCACTCTGCCACTTCGGTAGTCTATGTCTTTTTGGAGGTATCTATTTATCATTTCGGCTTCGCTCTCTTCGAAGAAACGTAAGTCATAAAAATCGACTCTACCAACTGCTAATTCTGATTTGAACGGTATAAATGACTCGTCCCATTTGCCGTCATTTATATAGTTGTGTTGCCTTGGGAATGCTGATTTGTCATTGGTTATTTTGCTATCTGTCCAATCTCTACTATCCAAATCTCCGTAGAAAACATCGGCTGGGTATGCACCCTTATGCGGCAAACCATTATCATCACCGTGACCATCGGGAGCTATATTACCTGAGTAAGGGACTGCAACTCTACCTAATATAAGTATGGACTCCAAAGTCGAGTTCTCTTTTTGTATCGCTTTTATCATTTCTTTATTAGAAATTACAGCTTTTGCGTTGAATGACTCCACTCTTGGTACATACCTTACTATTGATCTCCAGCCCTGTTTTTCTAATTCTTCTCTGTACAATGATAGTTTTCCTGATATACTATAAGTAAATGAGTTATCAACTAATATCAGGACAGTTCTTAATTCTTCTCGAACTAGATTTACATCCCACGAAAGTGCCTTGTAGGCAAAGGTTGATAATAACTCTCCGTCATCGCTAAAAACTTTTTCTACTTTGTACTCGGCTATTTTGCCATACCATACATCTAGGTCAGAGAAAGTATTTGCTCCTCCACTAACTTCAGCCATTTTCTCGAATTCACCAGTCTCATAGTATCTCTTGTATATTACGTATCTATTAGCGGTTGTGTCGTTTTGCCAACTCAATACTACTTGGGGTGCAAACCCAGTATCGTCTATTTTTGTTTCTATCATTACGGCATATTGCTTAGCATCCTGAGCGGAAGATATACTAGCAGCAAATAAAAATAATAGGGCTAATCGTAACATTTTCATAAATTCTTTTTAAATTATATTCTATTTAATATCTAATATGACAATATTTTTACTATTCTGTTACATTTAATAGCAGAATTTTCTATTTTATATAAAAAATGAATAAAAATTCGGACTGTATAACGCAAGGAATAAGAGTAACTGTTGACCCAGAATATATACCGGGTGAGCTTGTTTCCGCAAATGGTAAATACCTATTTTCCTATAGGGTACGAATAGTTAATGAAGGGAATATACCTGTTCAACTCATCTCCCGACATTGGGTTATAATAAATTCGGAAGGGAAAGCCGACAATGTAATCGGTGAAGGAGTGATAGGCAGACAACCAAAACTTAATCCCGGTGATGAGTTCAAATACACTAGTTATTGCCCTTTGGATACAGCATGGGGAACTATGGAAGGAACATTCCTAATGTTAAGAAATGACGGAAGTGAATTCCAAGCACAGATAGAGAGGTTTTACCTTGTATCACCAGAAGCAGCAAATGAAGGATAGAATATGATAAGTAGAATAGGTAGGTTAATAATTGGTTTCGTCCGAGAGATAGGGCAAATCACTCTGCTAATGGGTAAAATACTAAAGTATGTACCACGCATAGGAAAAGATCGAGCTTTAGTACTCGAACAAATGAGTATAGTCGGCTCAGATTCATTGCCATTGGTTGTACTTATTGGCTCGTTTACTGGTGCTATAGCCGCACTCCAAGCAACAAACCTTTTTGATAAATTCAACCTAATTGGAATTGCTACACCGTTCCTTGGTTCGTCAATTGCCACTGTAGTATTCACCGAGTTAACTCCAGTACTTACGGCTATTGTAATAGCAGGTAGAGTAGGTGGTGCTATGGCGGCACAGTTAGGTACGATGAAAGTTACTGAGCAAATAGACGCTCTGGAGATGATGGCAATAGACCGTAATCGCTATTTAGCTATGCCTAGAGTTATTTCTGCATTGGTTATGATGCCTATACTAGCCGTTTTTTCGAACGTAGTTGCTATACTAGGTGGATTCATACTAACAGCAGCGAAATTTGATTTCACAGCATTTACTTTCTTCGAGTCCATAAGAGTTTACTTCAGTGCAGCTGATGTATTTATTGGGCTATTCAAATCGCTAGTTTTCGGTGGAGTTACAGCACTAATTGGTGTACACGTAGGTTTCACTACTACTGGCGGAGCTGAGGGTGTTGGTAAAAGTACAGTACGTGCCTTCACAATGTCGGCAGCTACCATATTAATTTTAGACGCATTATTCGGGTATTTACTATGATAGATTGGGACAGATATCCCCTCCCCGATAGGTTCAGACATCACCTATCGGCTAATAATTATTTTTCGCTAAAAGAACTGAAACACGAACCATTCAACTATCCCCCACTCTACGAAAACGTGGATTGGAAGAAGTACTATGCCGATGGTAAACCACCAAAGTACATAGATATTGGGTGTGGATTCGGATGGTTTTCTATTGATTATTCTACATTAGTAGATGAGAATGTACTTGGTATAGAAGTCCGTGAGAAAGCTGCTGGCTATGCAAACGAGGTAATTGCTTCTGAGAAGATTGGCAATATGACAGTTTTCTGGTATAGTGTAGTTAACGGATTAGATTTTATAGAAAGAGATAGCATAAAGAAAGTATTCTACTTTTTCCCCGACCCTTGGTTTAAGAAAAAGCACTACAAACGAAGAGCTTTCGACGTGGAGTTCTTGGAGTTCTGCTATGACGTATTAGATAACGGCGGTGAGCTACTACTTCAGACGGATATTGAAGAAGTCCAACAATATCATTTGGATACGCTCGCAGAATTTGGTAAATTTGATTATAGAATAGTTAGTTTGGATGAACCTTGGGAATACCCAACAACTAACAAAGAGAAAGATTGCATCAAAAAAGAATATGAATACTTCAGGATAATAGCAACGAAAAATGTTCGGGGATAATTCCAAATATTTAAAAGCATTAATCGAAAATGCCAGTATTGATATAGCTGAAAGGCTATTCTTCACTGTACTTTTCATTGCTATCGTGTGGGTAATTCGTAAGATTATACTGAGATTCATACGCAAAAAAGCCACTAATGAAAGAACAAAATTCGTTTGGAATAAGTATAGCTACTACGTCTTTTTTGCCATTTCACTGATAATTATATTTGACCTCTGGTTCAAAGCGTTCAACAATGTGATTACCTTAATTGGTCTAATTGCAGCAGGTATTGCCTTCGCCCTCAAAGAACCAATTGTCAACCTATTCGGGTGGGTGTATATTGTGTGGCGAGGCCCAATAAAGACAGGCGACCGAATAGAAATAGACAACCACTATGGCGATGTGATAGAGATAACTCCCTTCCATTTTGATATGTTTGAAATACGCAATTGGATAGACGGCGACCTATACACTGGTCGGGTAATATCTATACCAAACGCCAAAGTCTTCAACTTTGCTAACTCCAATTACAGTTCTGGCTATAAGTCAATTTGGAACCAAACTAAAGTAACTATTACATTCGAAAGTGATTGGAAAAAAGCTAAAGAAATATTACTCGAAATAGCCAAAGAAAATAGTAATTATCAAGATACGCAAGCCACTTTTGACGCTTATAAAACTCTTCATGCTCACGAAATACATAATGTAGAGTTCGAGCCTACTGTATTCACTCGAATAGTAGCTAATGGTGTAGAACTTCGTGTTCGTTACTTCTGTAGTATTTACAACCGCACAGCTAGTGAGGCAGCTATATCAGAAGCAATCTTAGATAAATACAATGCCGAAACATCAATTGCATTCGCATACCCCACTACTAGATTTTATACTGGTGAGTGAGTTTTGTTTCTAATTGATTCTGAGTAGTTTAATCAATTATTAATGCTTCAACTAGTGATGAAAATAAAAATTATATTATTATTAACTTTGAAGTTTATATCTAAAACAATCTTTTTACCTAACTATCTTTAACCTAGAAAGCAGAAAGCAACATTATTGTTAGATGTACAAAATTGATTAAAGTATGAATAATTATTAGCTTCCATAAGCCAATACCATTATCATATAAGTACCCTAATGTCAATGAGAATAAAAATACTAAAAGCAAACTAGATGAAGCGAATACAAAACCTGATATTTGGTAAAAACCTAGATGAGTAATAGTCATAATTATAGTTGCAATTAAATTACCTTTAGAAATTAGTTTGTTACTCGATATTCCGAATTGATTTATATATGATTGAATAAAACCTCTGTAAGCTAATTCTTCGAAGAAGGAGTTAACAATGAAACTAATTATGATTAAATGTAGATTTTCAGAATAAGAATCAAAATAGGAGTTAGAATATAAAACTATCAAAATGTTATTTATAATAAATAATAAATAAATTGAAGCTATTACTTTTAAATATCTTTTAATACTAACCTTAGACTTAAAATTAATATATTTATCAGATATTAATTTCCGAATTAAAAATATAAAAACTAGAGACAGATACACTCT
>JBLWYD010000064.1:0-16099 GCA_048267165.1 Bacteroidota bacterium | reverse complement strand
GCAAATTTAGGCAAATTTAGCCAAATTTAGGCAAATTTAGGCAAATTTAGGCAAATTTAGGCAAATTTAGGCAAATTTACAAGTCAAGTTTTCCACATTTTTGTCTTATGTCTAAAGCTTATAGCCCAGTTGTTAGTAATAGTCACAATCAACTAAGTGGTCATTTACCATCCCTGTTGCTTGCATAAAAGCATAGCAAGTAGTGGGGCCTATGAACTTGAACCCTCGCTTTTTGAGTGTCTTACTCATTAGGGTAGCTTCGGGGGTTATAGCGGGCACTTCTGACATGATGGTATAGTTATTTAATATAGGTTTGTGGTCAACGAACTGCCATATATACTTATCGAATGAACCATGTTCTTTCTGAACTTCAAGGAAAATTTGGGCATTGTTAATCGCTGCCAATATTTTCAATCTGTTCCTTATTATTCCGCTATCGGCTAATAGCCTTTCTATTTCTTTATCGCCATATTGTGCTACTTTCTTAGCATCGAAATTGTCGAATGCGTTACGGAAATTCTCTCTTTTCTTGAGTATAGTTATCCAACTCAATCCAGCTTGGAAGGATTCTAATATCAGAAACTCGAATAGCTTCTGACTATCGTGGAGCGGCTTGCCCCATTCATTATCGTGGTAGTCCATATATATTGGATCTTCACCGCACCAAGGGCATCTAGCTATTAACTTTTCTTTCATATAGGCACTGTTTTATATTTAAATTAAAAAATAAATGCGACTCTAAAAATCCCTTTTAAACCTCCAAACGTATATGTACTAAAGATGACAAATAATTTCAATTATTCGGAGAGAGTTATGAAAAAGTATAACATAATGTTAGTTGCGATTTCGTTAGTAATGTTAACTGGTTGTAATCCCAAGTATTATAGTCCAAACACACAGAATGTACCACTACTAGAAAAGAAAGGCGAAACTAATCTAACTTTATCAGGAAATGGTAATCAAGTAGAATTCCAAGGGGCTTATGCTCTAACGGACGGATTAGGTATTATGGCGAATGGTGGATTATTCATTCCTAAAGATTATGATAACGGGAATGGTGGCTCTGGGAATTTCGGAGAAATAGGACTTGGATACTACGCTCCTTTAGAAAATAATATGATATTTGAGACTTATGGTTTGTTGGGTATGGGTAGTGTAGAAAATCACTTACCAGGTAGTTTGGAAGAGAACTCGACTTTGAGTGGTGATATAAGAGCTGATGTCATTAGAGTAGGCATTCAACCTAACATTGGCTATAAATTCGATATGTTTTCAGTTGCACTTTCATCTAGATTCTCTATGCTTAACTATAGTGGAATAGAAGGAGATTTGGTCTTCGATCGCGAAAATCAGGTTGACTATTTGAACGCTAACAGTTCTAACTTTCTAATTGAGCCAGCTATAACTATGAGAGCAGGTTTAGAAAAAATCAAGTTACAATTACAAGTTGGCTATAGTTTGAACGCTAGTAATCCTGATTTCAGACAAGACAAGGGGTTTATCACTTTTGGTTTAAACTTTAATTTCGATTAAAAAGTCATTATATTAGTCATATAATATTAAGTAAGAAATAGAAAAAAGATGCAAAGATTTTTAGTCACGATATTTACTTTTATAGTCCTATCTTTCAGTCTCCAATCACAAGATGTTCTGATATATTCAGATGATGGAGCTTGGGAAGATGGGATTGTTGCATTAGAACATTTTTTCGATAATCAGAATGTAACTCATACTAGGTTATACGCTGCTGATCTGAATGCTGATATATGGAACAAAGATGCATTAGCAATAGTCTTCCCAGGTGGTTATGCCTATAATTATCAGCTAGCTATTAGCTTAGATGCAGTAGATGCAATACGAAGCTATGTTGCAAAAGGTGGTGGGTATATTGGTATCTGTGCGGGAGCATATTTCGCATCTAAAACTGTAGCATGGGAAGGTGGAGTATATCCTTATGAGCTAGGACTGTTCGACGGTACAGCTTACGGCTCGTTGAACTATGTTGCACCATGGCCGAGTTATGTAATGACTGATATTACTCTTAATCAGAATAATGCTATAAGCAAAAATGACGCTAGTAAGATTTCTGTTCTTTATTATGGTGGACCTATATTAACACCGAACCCAGGTGTTGAGATAGACACAATTGCAACTTGGAATTCTGCTGATAATACACCTGCAATTATTAATTTTGAATACGAGAAAGGAAGAGTCTTATTACTTGGACCTCACCTAGAAGTCGAGGAAAGTGACGACAGAGATGGTACTGAGTTCGCTGCTGAATTAGATGATATAGAAAGTGATTGGGCTATACTAGAAAGTGGCTTCAAATGGCTAACTAACTCAGCTCAAACATCAGTCGAAGTTAATGACCAGAATACTTCTATTCGCTTATACCCTAATCCTGTTGCTAATTATCTGTACATAGAGGGAAGTTCTAGCAATAACTATATGAGCTATAACATATACAATGTGAGTGGTAAGAAAGTATATACCAGCAATAATGCCGATGCGAGAATTGAAATCTCAGATTTAGAAACCGGAAGTTATATATTAGAAATTACAACTAAATCAGGAAAAGTATATAGAAATAAATTCATCAAAGAATAGTGAAAATAATACTATGCTTTTGGACTTTCGCCATATTGGTTTGCTCCTTCGTCACCATCTTGAATAGTATAGTACATAATCATAACGGCTCCTACGAATATTAGTAGATAAAGAGCGGCCCACTTACCAGATTTGCCCAAATTGTGGAATCTACGTACTGTTACGCTTATTGAAGGAATGAATATAAAAGCTAGGAAAGCTAAAGTCAGATAATAGGCAATGCCCAACTCCACTTCTATAACAGAAAGTATTAAGTAAGCAATGAAGTTTGCAAGAAAGAAATGCCAGAATTCTCTTCTTCTAGCTCTTCCTTTGAAGTTCACATAATTACTTAATACTTTGTTATAATATTTCATTTACTATTTGTCTGAATAAATAGATTATTCTTTTATGAATTTTTGAGTCTCGTTCGTATTACCAATAGTTTTCGTAATGAAGTAAACCCCACTATTTAACTTATTAATATCTACATTCGAAATACTATTTATATCAAAGCTATCAATTATACTGCCATTTATTGAAGTAAGCGTATATTTTGTATCCATTGATAGATTATTATCATTTATACTTATTATTGATTTAGCAGGATTCGGTGTTATTGAGAATGTTTTTTCAGTACCTACTTCTACTGAAGTTGTAGCATCACCTATTGTAATATTATCCAAATATATAGTTCCACCTTGTCCCGAAACAATTGAGAATTTCAAAGTTGAATTTGATTGAAAACTATAGTCTGATAAATCAATTTTTTCTGTCTTCCACTCATTAGCTGTCGGCACATAAAATGCGTCATTTATAGATAATGCGTTTGTCAACGGCTCTGCCGCTGTTGCTAAATCTGCACCGGCTTTCTCATATAGCAATTCGTAAGTTTCACCACAATCATTAGAAATATATATTCTCAATGTATCAGTGAAAATAGCATCTTCTGTGAAATATGGTGGTGTGTATTTGTGATAGTTGAAAGCATAATCAAAGCTAACAGATTTCTCTTCAATTTGAGTTAAATCAAAGTATGGTGATAGCAAATCTTCAGACAATCCAAAACTAGCGAATAGGAAGAGTGTACTGAATTTAGACAAAGAGTTAGTACCCGTTTTAGCAACTTCATTATCAAGCCCCCAAGGTAAAACATCACCCGATTCTTCTACATACCAATCGTCAATTCCACCTTCATTGTCTTCAAAGCCCATAGAAAATGCTTTAGTCATTTGAGAATCATACATGTATATCGAATCAGCTATCATATTGCTCGATTCTCTGATATCAGTATCGCCAGAAGTAATTGATTTTAAACTTATGTTTATATTATTAACAGCTGGGTTCAATATTAATGACGGAATATCTAGTTCTAACCATTCTGCTTCGTAAGCACCATAATCAGCATCCACAAAGTATTCGTAATCAGTACCATTTACATCAACATTTAATAAAAATGTACCAGTACTTTTACCAGCAGAATTTCTAACTAATAATCTAGGTTTGATATTCTCTGAGCATGTACGTTGTGGTATATCTAATTCGACTAATTCGATATCTACACCATCTCTAATGGGTGAATCAATAAAGTTAAACAGCTCTATCATTAATGAAATAGGAGGAACGATATGAGTCATGTTTGCAATAACGCCAGATCTAATTATACCATTGTTTTCTATTAATTTATGATACAATGCTATATCAAAATCTAGATAAGTTGCATCTTCAGCTCCGTGTACCATAGCGATTGGGATTTTACTTGCGTTTTCATAGGCATAGCCCTGTGTATATGGTGCTACGTTGGAATAATCCAAGACTCCTTGTACGGCAGGTGTATTGAGTATTAATCCTTTGAACATATCTGTATGCTCTAATCCAAATTTCAATGCACTACGTCCACCAAGAGAAAAACCTTGGAGTATAATATCGTCAACAGAGATATTATATTCGCTTGATACTAAGTTAATGGCTTCGATTATTATTTGTTCATCACCGAGTGGGGCATAGAAATCACTTGATTGATCCTCGCCACCATCAGGGAATACAAATATTGTATTGGGCAGAAGTGTATTCCAAGACAAAGTAGTTATCAATGCGTCTCTGTATGCTGGGCCTGTATCTCCTAAGCCATGTAACCCAACAACTAATTCATATTTGTTATCGGCATTATAGTCTGTAGGTACATAGAAAGACAATGTTCTTTGTTCGCCATTGAACATTATAGTTTCGTCGAAACTCCCTGTCTTTTGAGAATAAGAAGTATATGATAATGCAATAACTGCTGTTAATAGAAGTACTAGAGTTCTCATAATTTACTATAAATATTGGTTGTTAAAAAATCTTACTTATGTAACAATTATTTCAAGAAATAGTTACTTATTTCTTTTCAAAGTGAATAAATCAGTACGCCTGTCACGTAAGTTTTTCACGCTTCCGAATTGATTAAGCTCACGAAGTAAATCTATATCCACGTCAGCTATTAGTATCATTTCTGTATTAGTTGTCGCCTCTGCTTTTATCCCACTAGCAGGGAAAGCAAAATCGCACGGAGTAAATACCATAGATTGTGCAAACTGAATATCCATATTATGAACCTTCGGAAGATTACCTACGCTACCGGCTATAGCTACGTAGCATTCATTCTCAATGGCTCTAGCTTGAGCACAGTTCCTAACACGTGAATATCCGTTCTGTGTATCTGTTAAGAATGGAATGAATAGTATATCCATACCTTCATCAGCCAACAGACGGCTCAACTCTGGGAACTCTACGTCATAGCATATTAGTATTCCGATTTTACCGCAATCGGTATCGAATGCCTTTAGTTCATACCCACCTTGCATACCCCATACTCTGGCTTCATCGGGCGTTACATGGAGTTTTTCGTATCGCTCCATAGTCCCGTCACGACGGCAAAGGTATCCGACATTGAACAATAGATTGTCCTTTATTTCGGGCATACTACCAGTTATCACGTTTATATTATATGATATAGCTAGTTCTGATATTCTCTGAACAATTATCTCAGTATGTTTTGCTAGTTCTCTTATTGCCTCCGCTTCTGATAGATGATTATTTTCTGCCATAAGTGGTGCATTGAAAAACTCAGGGAAAAGTGCAAAATCTGATCTATAACCAGATACAGTATCTATGAAATATTCCACTTGATGCATTAATTCTTCAAGATTATTATAAGACCTCATCTGCCATTGTATCAACCCAAGTCGTACTATTTTCTTTTGGCTTGCTGCCTCTTTCGATTTCTTTTCATAGTATATATTATCCCACTTTAGAAGAACAGCATATTCGCTCGATTGCTGATCACCTTCTAAATATCCTTTCAGTATTCTAGATGGATGGAAATCGTTTGAAATTTGAAAATTCAAAACGGGATCATCAATCTCTTTTCTACGTACTTTTTCTATATATTCTTTAGGTGAAATCTCATCTTCATATCGGTGATAATTAGGGATTCTTCCACCGAAGGCGATTCCTTTTAGGTTTAATTTCTCACAAAGTTCTTTTCTATAATCATATAGACGTCTAGCCAGACGAAGACCGCGGAACTCTGGTTTTATGAATACATCTACGCCGTATAATATTTCGCCACTTGGCTTATGAGTACTGAAAGTACAATCGCCAGTTATCTCATTATAAGTATGGTTACTGTCAACTTTATTATTATGTACTAATATAGACAATGCACAACCAGCTAATTGATTATTAACTCTGATAACCACTTGACCATCGGGGAATTTGTCAATCAGAGTTTTTATCTGGAATTCCTCCCAATAATCGTGAGGCATATTAGCATACGATTCTATCATCGCACTTTTTAATTCTTCGTAATCATCGGAAGTAAGGTAACCTAGCTCAATGTTCTCTATTTCTTGTTTTATCATACTTTTGGGTTTTTTGTTGTTTTGTTAGCCACTAATATAATTATAAATAATTCATTTAGAGTAATATTTCTTTTTCTTATAATTAGCAATAATATTGTTTAGTTTTAGTAATTAAATATATTACAATTCTAGGAAATCAAAATGAAAGCTAGAACACTAGTCATTTTAAATACTCTTACCTTTATTCTAGCAATATATCTCAACTTCCTTTCTGGTACAGGTGCAATAAGTGGGGATTCGGTCAGTGATATAAGTGCCAAATATACCACTCTTATTACTCCTGCAGGTTACGCTTTTGCGATTTGGGGGTTTATCTATATTATGCTTATTGGGTTTATAGGGTATCAGTGGTACTCTATTTTCAAATCAAAAAATGATTCTATAATCAAAGATTCAGCACTTTGGTTTGTCGTTTCTAACTTAGCGAACTCTATGTGGATAGTGGCTTGGGTGAATGATTGGATACTAATGTCTGTATTTTTAATGATAGTGCTACTTATATCACTATCTAAGCTAGTGATAAGAAATAGACTAGAAATATGGGACGCCCCATTAAGTATTATGATCTTTGTTTGGTGGCCTATTACTTTCTATTTCGGATGGATTATATTGGCTTCTGTTGTCAATATTTCTGCTCTTTTAGTAAGTCTAAATTTGGGATTACAAGCAGGTGTTACTGAGCTTTTGGCTATAGTTGTACTAATTGTAGCAACTATAATCTATTTGGTACTACTAGCTAAGAGAAATTTGGGCGAGGCGGCTTTAGTTGGTATATGGGGATTTATAGCTATTGCTGTAAGACAATATGAGCTAAATGAAAGTGTAGCTTACACATCAATAATTTTGGCACTAATATTGACATTAGTTTCTGGAAGACATGCTTGGCGGAATAGAGAAACTACTCCAATTAAAAAAATAGGGCGAAAAGAATTTTGAATATTTAATTTATAATTCATATATTGCCTTTATAAACAATAGGATAAGCTTATGGAACTATCTATACTCGAGAAAATTACACTTATAGCGCTTGATGATGACACTGGTAAATGGGTGACTGACTCTATGCGTTTGAACTATGCTCTAGCTGGTGGAGTTCTTCTTCAGTTAACTCAGAGAAAGAAAATCGAATTAGTTGATAATAAAGTCAATGTATTAGACAATAGTCCAACTGACAATTTCCTGATGAACGATGCAATGAAGTTAATAGAAGGAATTACGAACAAGAAAGCTGTTAATGTAGTTTACAAACTAGCTCGTTTGACTAGAAAATTGAAAGATGGCATTGTAATAGACCTTACGTCCAAAGGAATACTAAAAGAGCAAGAAGGTAAAGTAATGTGGCTTTTCCCAACTACTCACTACCCTATGGTAGATAGCACATTGGAAAATAGAGTCAAAGCTGAACTAATAGATATAGTTGACAATAATCACTCTGTTCAAAACGAAGACAATCTATTTTTGCTAAGTGTATTATTGAATTGCAATCTGGAAAAAGAAGTATTTGGCACAAAAGCAAATAAGAAGAAAATTGCTAAAAGAATAGAAGAGCTTACTTCTGAAAATTCAATTGCCGGTGCTACTAATGATGCGTTAATCCAAATGCAAGCAGCAATGACTATGCTGATGATTTCGACTGCAACTATTTCTGTAGCTTCAACTGGCAGGTAAGTTAGTTAGTGTTTGTCAAAAGTGAAACTAAATTTGGCTCCTTGCCCGATTTCAGATTCTACTTTTATATTACCACCCAATAACTCAACTACTTTTTTGACAGTTGATAGACCTATGCCATTGCCTGATTTTCCGTATCTATCATTATTAGATAACACCTCGAATATATTAAATATTCTCTCTTGATATTCTTTTTTTATACCTGGTCCATTATCTAAAACATAGAACAGATATTGTTTATCATTCTCTTCTAAACCTATTTCGATTTCAATGAATTCCTTATCATTGTATTTGATAGCGTTGGCTATTAGGTTAATTAATATCTGATCTAATGCCGTCTTATTTGCATTTATATTCTCTATTGAACTATTCAATTTCAATGATAAATTCTTCTCAAATGAAAATAGTCCAGCAGTATTTGTAAGTAATCTTTCCATATTGATAATTGACTTCTCTTCCTTAAGCGCTTCTTCACTTTTACTATATTTTAGTAATCCATCTATTAAACTGCTTAGTTTATCGGAAGAATCAACTATTAAACGAAGTATGTCTTTGCCTTCATCATCTATATTATTATTGTAGTTTTTCTGAAACAATCTGGCCAAACTTGTTATACTATAAAGTGGAGATTTCAAATCATGTGCAGCAATATTAGCAAAACTCTCTAGTTCATGATTTTTTGACTCTAGTTTTTTAATCAATATTTCTAAATCCATTTTGCTTTTTCGTAATCTAAGTAAATGCATAACTTGTACCGAAAGTGCTTTTAGTGCATCTATCTGACTTTGGTTTAATACTTTTGGCTCATGGTCTATCACGCATAAAGTACCCAGCGGTAGACCATCGTCTGTAACTAATGGAATACCAGCATAAAAAATCACATAGGGCTCATCTGTAACGAGAGGGTTATCGAAAAACCTTACGTCTTCTCTTGCATCTTTTATCAGAAATATTTTATCATTATCATTTATAGCGTGAGCACAAAAAGCAAATTCCTTAGGAGTCTCAGATACGCCTAGACCATGATGAGATTTGAACCATTGTCTTTTATCATCAATCAAACTTACAAGGGAAATCGGAGTGCCACATATTTGTGCTGCAATGGATGTGAGATTATCATAATCTTCGTCTGGTAAGGAATCAAGTATTGAGTAGGACTCTAATTCCCTCAATCTTTCTTTTTCTCTAATGTGATCTTTTGGTCCAATCATTAAACAACACCTTACTTCTGTTTTGGTTTATGCAAGTATCCTAGTGAAACGAATGAAGCGAAGTCAGATTTTAATATTTCTTAATCTAGTAACTTCTTATATAGGTCGTGTCCGTGCTGACCGAAGCTCTTGAAGTAGCCAGTGTACCACTGATTCATCTGTATGCCGTGCTGAGTAGAATCCTCTATGTCACGTATAGAGCTAATACCACCAGTTCTGATAACATGGAATTCATTCTGAGGGTTAATACTAGCTATTGACTTTATAGCTTTGCTTGATAGTTCTAGAGAAGTCATTTTAAGCGGTTCACCAGATAATCCACCACCAAAAGTATTATAGAAATAATAGTAGTGATGTTGCTCTTTTCGTCTGATACTAGATTCTAATTCCTTGTAACGAGTAGAAGTATTACCAAAGTTTACACCCGAGTATTTCAAATCAATAAGTATTTTTACCAAATCATCAACTTGGTTAATATTCGTATCATTAGAAAGCTTAACAATAACCGGCAGATTACGATTCAGTTTAGAAATGAAATTCTTAGATATGTATTCTAGTCTGTCTATTAATTCAGGTTCTAAGTTATTACTAACCGATTTACCCTCTACATTGGGGCAACTCTCATTAATCTCTATGAAATCAACACTAGCTCTTTCGTACATTTCTAACCCAAGCACCATATTTTTTAGAGCTATTTCTTTAGTATCCACCGAATCGTAAGAGAGGGAAATACCAATTGGGCAATTTTTTACTTTTTCTATTTTGCTCAATCTATCAGCTACTACTTCGTGACCGGGGTTGGGTAATCCCATCCAATTGATAGCTGCTTGCGATCGAGGAAAAGGTAAGAAAGGATGAGTTATCTTATGTTTTATATTGCCTTCGCGGCTTCTATAAGTAGTAGTTCCAGCTAGGAAAGCACCTGCACCTTGGTTAGCAACTACGTTATAGCCCATGCCTAACTTAAACATACCCGCTGCGTTGAAAATAGGAGCATTGAACCTAATATCCCATAACTTTACAGATTGCTCTTTTCTATATAATACCTTATCATCTGGTACATCATTTACATATTTTTTTATAAACTGAGTTTTACCATAAGATGTTATCTTTGCCGCTGCATCAGCTGGCAAATATGCTAGTAGCGGTCGGAAATGATGTTCTACTTCGGCAAATGTTTCTAATAAACTCATATAAGTTCCTTTCTCAATCTAGCTACAGGTATTTTAAGTTGTTCTCTGTATTTTGCTATTGTTCTACGAGCTACGTTGAAACCATGATCTTTCATTAATTTACTTAGCTTCTGATCACTATGTGGTTTTCGTTTATCTTCGTCATCTATTACGTCTTTTAATTTCTGCTTGATAATACGAGTTGATACTTCCTCACCTTCATCATTTGGTAACGACTCACTGAAGAAGTACTTCAGTTCATGAGTGCCAAAATCCGTTCTTACATACTTGCCATTTACTATTCGGCAAACAGTTGATATATCCAATCCTGTTTCTTCTGCTACAGCTTTGTATATTAGTGGTTTTATACCTAATTCACCTACCTCGAAGAAGTCTTTTTGCAAGTGAGCAATTGCTGTCATCACCATTAGCATAGTGTGTTTACGTTGCTTTATTGCTTGTATTAGGAATTTTGCATCATCGTATTTCTTACGTATCCAATCGCGAGTTTCTTGGTTGAATTTACGATACTTCACCTCTTTACGCATCTTCTCGTAAGCTTTGTTCAACCGTAACTCAGGGATAGTATTATCATTGAGTGAGATTAGTAACTCACCAGTTTCTTCTTCAGTTTTTACTATGTAGTCAGGAGTAACTGTATTGATTTCATTCTGATAATCGTGCCCACCAGGTTTGGGGTTAAGACCACGAATCACGTCCAATACTTTTTTCAATATTTCTTCATTTATCGCCAGTTCTTTTATTATAGCAGCATAGTGCTTTTTCATGAATTGGTCGTAGTGGTTTTCTATTATCTCATAAGATAAATCTTCGTATTCCGTTGGTTCCATAATAGCATCTAACTGAGAAAGCAAACACTCTTGTATAGAGCGAGAGCCAATCCCCGGAGGGTCTAGATGCTGAATAGCGTATAACACTCTCTCTGCATGAACCATAGTAACTTCTTCGAATGGTTCGAAGTCAATTATTGAAGATACATCCGACTCATCGCTTTCACCTATAATATCTTCTATTAACTCTGCGCTAATACCGTTAGTATGGATAGGTGTAATGTTCTTTATCTTATTCATATAATCCCTTTCTTCATCCTCAAGAGCGAATTGCTTAGCCGGATTACTATAATCTAATGGGACTTCTTCTTTTATTTCATTAAAGCTATGTTCTAACTGATAATTTAATTCAGCCAATAGCTGGTTGGTTTCAAATACTATTTCTTTCAAATCACGGCGGAGGTAACCGTCATTATCTACATTCCCGATTATCTGTTCACCTAGTACATATTCTTCTTTAGAAAACTTCAATAATCTTAGTTGGGAAACTAGACTTTCTGATTCTGATGTAGAAGCTTTGTAAGGCATTTCACTGTCTTCATCATCTTCATCGGCTGAGTAATTGGAGTTTCTCTCAGTATCGTTCGTTCCGTCCCAAAGCAATTTTTGGAACTCGAATGGGTCATTAGATTCATCAAACTGCTTTGCTTCCTCGGGTCTATCGAGCATTTCTTCGCGGACAGTGCTATTCTCTTCATCCCTTGAAATAGGGACTAAATCAATCTCGAACTCATCTTCATCAAATGAAGCATCGTCCAACATTGGGTTGGCTTCTATCTGCTGTTGTACGTGTTGCTCTAACTGAACCAGAGGCAACTGTAACAGTTTAAGATATTGTATCTGCTGCGGTGTGAGAGTCTGCGAGAGACTCGTCTTCATGTTTAATCCAAGTTTCAATATATTCCCCCGAAATATTACTTAACTTGATGAATAAATTTCTCTGTCCATTCTTTACCAAATCGTCTGACTAGTGCATCTTTGACAGTATCCACTAGGTGTATATCATTGTTTTGCCCGTTTATTCTGCCGGGTTTACATTCCTTTATCTTATCGTAGTATATATAATCGCCACCGAAATCACCTACTCGTATAGGATATAGATGACACGAAACTGGTTTTCTGAAATCCGATTCGCCATTATGATATGCTTTTTCTATTGCACATTTGGCTACATCGCCATCAAAATAAACAAATACACAATCTTTGTCATCTATACACCTTGTATATAGGCCATCTGGCTTTTCGTCTATATACCCTTCTTCTGCTATAATTCTTAACGAACGTTCATCAAGATATTTTTTCGCAGCTTCTAGATTCTTTTCTATTTCGGCTACTTCTTCTTTCAAAACTGGTGCACCGTGGTCACCTTCGAATGTACAGCAAGCCCCTTTGCATTTCGCTATGTCGCAGGCGAACTGTGCGTTCAAGACCTCATGGTCAACTAGTACATTATCTATTTTTATCATAAATCCGAAGACCCTTAGAAAATATTGTGCCAAAAACTATTACAAGATAAATATTTTTTTGATAAATAAAAACGAATGTGGAACTTTTTTACATTTTTTTCGGAATAATAATTTTTTATTCATAATTCAACTAAACTAATATCCTTTGTAAGTCTTAATTAAAACGTATTTTTGTAGGTCTCAAGATTCAGAATTACTAATTTTTAATAAATAGAAAAAACTTTATTGGGTAATAGTTTTCAAATAAAATGGAAATCATCTTCGAAACTTTGGTTGTTACTTTCAGTCATTTTTTCGATTGTATTGCTGATTCCATTAGGTAGTATTTTCCTTTCTATATTCGAATCAGTGGGTGATGGCTGGACTGAGATATTCGATGGATTGATACAGACTTACTTACTTAATACTGTTATTCTTGCAGCCGGGATATCCTTCTGTACTCTACTGTTTGCAGTACTCCCAGCATGGTTAATTGCAAACTATCGTTTCCCGTTTTCCAAGAGTTTGAAATGGATGATGGTACTACCACTATCTATTCCTACGTATATAATCGCTTTTATTTATGGGGATATTTTTAGCTTCGGGGGTGAATTTTATCTACTAGCAGAGCATCTATTCGGCATAGGAATAAAGGAGATTTACTTCGATATATTCAAAATCTACTATCTGATACCAATATTATCGTCAGTACTCTACCCATATATCTACCTCACTTGTCTAGATTCTTTTGAAAATAGTAATCGCTCTCATATCGAATCTGCTGAGCTAATGGGTAAATCACGTTCAACAATCTTCAGAAGAATAGCAATTCCACTATCACGTCCAGCCCTTGTTTCTGGGCTATTCCTAGTTAATATGGAATTGTTGAACGATTACGGAGCTATGGATTTCTTTGGTATTCAGACTTTCACAACCGGTATTTTTAGGACTTGGTTCGGATTGAATGACCTTGGTACGGCACTCAGGTTAGCATTAATACTATTCAGTATTTCATTTTTATTTATTTATGCAGAACGAGTATTCAGAAGACAAGCAAAGTACTACGAAGAAGGGAACCACACCAATTTAACTAAGAAAAGAAAAGGGTTTATTGGCTCGGTGATAGCTATTATTATATGCTTTATTCCTGTTACGATTGGTTTCATCTTCCCAATTGCAAAGCTTATATACAATGCATTCACAACATATCATTCAGTTGATTTCTTTGCATATACAGTAGCTATGATGAATACTACATTCTTGGCTTTTGCAGCTGCTTCAGTAATAGTAATTATATCTTTAGCTCTTATTTACGGTGAGCGTACTGGTAAATTTGGCTGGGTAAACAAACTCATATCTCTTTCCACAGTTGGCTATGCTATACCCGGTGCAATCATTGCGGTATCTATGCTTTACTTCCTTTCTGGATTGAAGTCTTCATTCGGAATATTCGGGTTTGGAACATTGATAGTTCTGATTTATGCATACAATATTAGGTTTATGGCTACAGCTTACTCCCCTATCAAATCAGCGACAGATAAGCTAGGAATGAACTCCTACGAGACTTCTCGGCTACTCGGATTAGGGAATCTACGCACGTTCTGGAAAGTTGAGCTGCCCGTTCTTCAGCCCGCTATACTAACGGCAATGCTAGTAGCAGTAGTGGAAATACTAAAAGAATTACCTCTTACATTGATACTAAGACCCTTCAACTACGAGACACTTTCGACTATTGCGTATCAATATGCTAAAAATGAAATGGTAAAAGATGCCTCGATTTATTCGCTTTCTATCGTAGCTATTTCTATATTGCCTATTATATTTTTTGTGAAATCGAAGAAAGAACAATGAGCTTTTTACAAGTAAATAACATATTCAAATCATTTGGTAAAACTGAAGTTTTACGAGGTATATCTTTTGAGATGGATGCTCATTCTAGATTAGCCCTCATAGGCAAATCCGGTAGCGGTAAGACCACAATGCTCCGTTTGATAGCCGGATTAGAGATACCCAACAGTGGAAGTATTTCTATTAATGGAGAAGTAATAACTTCTGACAATAGCTTCACAAAACCTGAAAAACGGAATATGGGTTATGTATTCCAGAATCATTCGCTTTTCCCCCACCTCGATGTATATAGCAATATTGCTTTCGGAATGGATAAGCTATCAAAGAAAGAGAAAATGGAAATAGCTATGTCATACCTGACAATGTTAGGGTTGGAAGATAAACTGAAAAGCTATCCGCACCAACTTTCTGGTGGTGAGAAACAACGAATATCTATTATCCGAACACTCGCCTCCAAACCTCGATTACTCTTGCTTGATGAGCCATTCAGTAATCTAGATAAGAATACAAAGGAACAACTAAAAATAGATTTGAAAGAGATACTTGAGAAAGAAAAGCTCCCAACTATAATGATAACACACGATGCAGACGATTCATTTGACTTGGCAGACGAAGTTATACTATTAGATGAAGGAAGTATAGTTGCTCGTGGAAACCCAGAAGAGCTATACAAGAGACCAGTCAACGACCACTCAGCTCGCTTTTTCAGTGAGTCTGATATAATAGAAAAGAGTGAGTCAAACCAACTATTCTTCAATCATTTTGGAATAAATACTGATAGAGTTTGTATTACTCCACAATCAATCATTCTGTCTGCTACAGGAATTAATGCCAATGTTATAGGCCATAAATTCGTTGGCAATGGATATATGGTAATACTTAGCATAATGGGAGCCGAACTGAAAATGTTTTCATTAGAGCGTATAGCTGGGCAATCCATTACAATTGAGATTAATGATATTATTGATTTATGATTTTGTAGATACCTACTGATTGTAAAACCCAAACCCAGAATAAAGACAAAAAAAAGGCAGCCGAATGGCTGCCTTTGTATTTTAAGATAAGCGGAAGGTTATTATTTTTGGATAACAACACTACCCATAGCTTTTTCTTGTCCCATCTCAATCTTGAAGAAATATGTTCCGTTAGCCAATTGGTTTGCTGGAATCTCTACTGATTGACGACCTTGTTGCATTACACCATCATATAGTACTGCTACTTGCTTCATTGAAGCATCATAAAGTACTATACTTCCCGGTCTATCAAATGATACTGAGTACTCTATAGTACCACCATTATTTGTTATTGGGTTTGGTAATACTTGCGGTGCTTCCGTCGTTAGATCACCTATATAAAGTAATCTTAAATCACCAGTACATATCTCATTGATACCTACTTCAACTTTATCTTGTG
>JBLWYD010000063.1:0-16133 GCA_048267165.1 Bacteroidota bacterium | reverse complement strand
ACCAGATAAATAAGGTTCAATAATATTCTCTATACTCACATCAATTTTAATATCACCTATATTGTTAACTTTACCTTTAATGGAAGATGTTGTAAAATTAATTACTGTAGAGCCGTAAAACTCGAATTGTGCTTCAATTTCTGATTCAAAATTTTCTAAAGTAAACATCTTAAATGTTCCGTCTTCTATTGATTTGGTTGTTAATCGAAAGTTTCTATTTTCACCAGTTTGAATCAAACTAGCTCCTTCAATTGGATTTCCCGAATTATCTACAACTCTACCTATAATTTTAGATATTAGTCCTATTGGTCTGTCCCAATTCCATTTAGTGAAGTGGCTGACTTCTGCAGTGTATAATCCATTATCTAGTTTGCCAATACCTTCTTCTATCCATTTTCCTTTGTCTTCATCATAATGCCACATCGGGATTGTTGTTGGGGAGTTCTCTGGTGCTTTAATCTTTATGATTGCAGTAACTCCATCAGCTAGTTGGACTGGTTCACCAGATTTCACTTTTAACACAACATCGATAAACCCGAAAGATTCGATTGCAGTCTCGGTTCCATTTTCTCTGGTTCCTCTGAATTCACCGGGGAATGCATCTAAAAACTCATCTTCACTTGTTAAAAATGCGGTTACTTCTGCTGTCACATCTTCCTCTATAGGACTGCCATCTGAATATATAAATCCACCCGGCTTTATTTCAACTGAGAAATCTTTTCCTTCGATTTTTCCGCCATCGCTATTCATTTTTTCTGTTTTATCAACCGGAAACAGACTAGCATCTATTCTATTCGGCAATTCTTCTGTTATATCAGCTAGTTTTTGAGTGGAAGCATAACCCGATTTCTGAAACCATATTCTTTTATTAGTACCAGCGGATAGTGTGTTCAATTGATAGCCACCATCAGAGCCCGTTAGTGCCTTTTCTTCTCCAAAAAATACGGCAACTCCGGAAAGCGGATTTCCAGACTTATCTTTTACAAAGCCAACTAGCTTTGCAGTGCCATAATTTTCTGTTATTATTTTAGGAGTGTATTCTCTCTTGTTTGGCGAAAGAATATCGCCTTCATCGTCTTTACAAGAGTTTATAGCAAGTATAAATAGGAATAGAAATAGTATTTTTTTCATTTTTAACTCATTATTGTTATTTGCTCACCGTATAAATTAGTGATTATTTTTGGATTTAAAAATTTGAGGTGTTTGATTTACGAAGAAATTATTATCTTATATCTGATTCAGTTGAACAAAATAGAAATAATACCCACTATGGAACTAGTACTAATAATTCTTATTGCCTTTGTAGCTAGCTTTATGACTTTTATGTCAGGGTTCGGATTAGGTACACTTTTGCTACCAGCTTTCGCATTATATTTTCCTATACACATTGCTGTAGCAATGACTGCAATCGTACACCTGATGAATAATGTATTCAAATCATTTCTAATGAAAAAGCACGTAGATTGGAAAGTAGTGCTTATCTTTGGTATTCCATCTATGTTATTCGCTGCACTTGGTGCTACTATTCTAAACTTACTTATCGATTTTGATATTTCATACTCATACTCTCTTTTCGGATATGAATTAACTACGACTCCGATTAATATTACAATAGCCGGACTAATGATAGTATTCGCATTGTTCGATTTAGTTCCTAAGTTACGTGAGATAACTATTTCCAAGAAAGCATTACCATTAGGCGGAGTACTTAGTGGCTTTTTCGGGGGACTATCTGGTCATCAAGGTGCACTTAGAAGTACATTCCTAGTTAAGGCAGAAATGCCAAAGGAAGTATATATAGCGACAGGTATTATAATAGCACTAATGGTTGATATATCAAGACTATTCATCTATGGCTTCGGTAGAATAGCTACTGGAATAAGTGAAAGTTGGGAATTATTAGTAGCTGCAATTATAGCAGCTTTTGTGGGAGCAATACTAGGAAAAATGTATTTAAAGAAAATTACAATCGATTTTATTAGAATATTAATTGGGACTTTGTTAATATTGGTGTCAATTGGGATAGGTTTAGGTATAATTTAAATATGGGTTTAATTTAGTTGATGGATATAATCGTAATCTCGTTCGTGGCTATTTTTGCTAGTCTTATGAATTTTCTTTCCGGTTTTGGTCTTGGTACTTTATTATTACCAGCTTTTGCTATTTATTTTCCTTTGCATCTTGCTATTATACTTACTGCTATAGTCCATCTAGTGACTAATATTTTCAAATCAATTATAATGAGAAAACACGTCAAATGGAAAGTGTTTTTCAGATTTGGTATTCCTTCAATAATATTTGCTGCAATTGGTGCATTACTCTTAAACCAAATTGTCAAGTTGGATATAGAGTTCACTTATAAGCTATTCGACTATGAGTTAATAACCTCTCCTATTAAGATTACTATTGCTGTTATTATGATTATTTCAGCTGTTCTAGATTTAGTTCCAACTCTACAGCAAATTAATATTCCCAAAAAACTTCTCCCGTTTGGTGGAGCATTGAGTGGCTTTTTTGGTGGATTATCTGGGCATCAAGGTGCAATAAGAAGTGCATTTCTGATAAAGCTAGATTTACCAAAAGAGAAATTTGTAGCTACGGGTATTTTCATCTCTCTGTTTGTTGATATCTCTCGATTATTAGTTTATGAATATGATATTGTAGTAAACGGATTGGAAAGAAATTATGACTTATTATTAGCTGCAAGTTTCTTCGCTGTTCTTGGAGCATTGCTTGGAAAATACTTTCTTAAACAAGTCACTGTTAAATTTGTGCGTTTTCTTTTAGGAATTTTGCTTATATTGGTATCTATCGCAATTGGACTAGGCGTGATTTAATAAAAAACATAGAATTAAAATGACTCAAAAAATATATAATCCTTCACAGAAAGTAATCGATAATGCTCATATAAAAGATTGGGACAAGCTAAATGATTCTGCTCAAGCTAACCCAGAACAATTCTGGACTGGTGAGGCAGAAAAACTCCACTGGCATAAGAAATGGGACAAATATATAGACGATTCGAATGCACCTTTTTACAAATTCTTTGTAGGTGCTCAAACTAATATAACTTACAACTGCCTTGATGTTCACCTAAAGACTTCGAACCGTAATAAGATTGCTTATATATGGGAATCAGAGCAAGGGGAGACAAAGTCAGTTTCTTACTTTGCCCTACATAGAGAAGTAAGCAAATTCTCAAACGTGCTAAAAAGTTTTGGTGTGAAAAAAGGCGATAGAGTAACTATCTATATGGGTAGAGTGATGGAGCAAGTGATAGCTATGCTTGCTTGTGCAAGAATAGGAGCTGTCCACTCCGTTGTCTATGGTGGATTCTCAACTGAAGCACTCCACGAGAGAATTGAAAACAGTCAGTCCAAAGTATTAATTACTTGTGACGGCTCTTATCAAAGAGGAAAAGTAGTAGAGCTGAAGAAAATAGCTAATGAAGCAGCTGACCGTTCTGGCTATGTAAATACTATTATTTGTGTGCAAAGAGTCAAAAATGAAGTAGATATGGTAGCTGGTAGAGACCATTGGTATCACGATCTAATGGATATGCCAATAGCTTCTTCCAAATGTGAAGCAGAAATACTAGATGCGGAAGACCCGCTGTTTATGCTCTATACGTCAGGAACAACTGGCAAACCTAAAGCCATACTCCACACACACGGTGGTTATATGGTAGGCACTTATACGTCTCTCAAATATGTGTTTGATATACAAGATGAAGATAGATATTGGTGTGCTGCTGATCCGGGTTGGATAACAGGTCATAGCTATATAGTATATGGACCATTGCTCAACGGTGCGACATCTATGATATACGAAGGTGCACCAAATTTCCCTTATCCAGACCGCTGGTGGTCAATAGTAGAAAAATATGGTATAAACATACTCTATACTGCACCGACTGCCATACGTGGACTGATGAGATATGGAGACGCTTGGCCAAAACGTCACGATTTATCTTCGTTGCGATTACTCGGCTCAGTAGGCGAACCAATAAACCCAGAAGCTTGGCGATGGTATTACGAAACAATAGGTAATAGCGAATGCCCAATAATGGATACTTGGTGGCAAACAGAAACTGGTATGTTTATGATAACTCCAATGCCGTCTGTCCCACTTAAACCCGGTTCTGGTACTCGTCCATTCCCAGGAATACTAATGGATATACTCGATGATGATGGAAATCCAGTTGGAAATGGAGAAGAGGGTAATCTAGTTATAAAGAACCCATGGCCATCTATGATGAGAACTATATACGGTGATGACGAAAGATACAAAACTCAATATTGGTCGAAATATCCGGGTTATTATTTGACTGGTGATAGTGCTAAGCGCGACGAAGACGGCTACTATTGGGTAATAGGTAGGGTAGATGATGTAATAAAAGTTAGTGGTTATAGATTAGGTACAGCGGAAATAGAATCAGCTCTTGTCAGTCACCCTTCAGTTGCAGAAGCAGCTGCTATTGGGTTGCCACACGAACTAAAAGGCAATGCAATACATACTTATGTGATATTGGTAAATGGAGTAAACCCGACTGAGGAATTAAAGCTAGAGCTAATCCAACACGTTGGAAAAGAAGTTGGCCCAATAGCAAAACCACAATCTGTTGAGTTTGTGGACTCACTACCGAAAACTAGAAGTGGTAAGATAATGCGAAGAGTACTAAAAGCAAAAGCACTAGGCGAAGACCCAGGGAATATCTCTACTCTAGATGATTAGGAAATATAATGAAAAATCACTCCACTACTAGAAGATACTTCATTCCTTCTAGCTGGTCGAAGTGATAAGGGAAGTTCCCTTTAGGGAGAATTGTGAGATTGGTTGCTATTATTTCTGATAGTAGTTTGTAGATTGATTTATCGTCAGTGTATAATTCATACTTTTTTGATTGATTATTATTAATATAATCGAGTATCTCATTAGAGTTATCGGTAAGTATATAGCTTAATTCACCCGATTTATTGAACTCAACAGGTATTTCTAATTGCTTATCGAACCCATCTTCAGATTCGACTATGAAGGTTAATTCTTTATCTTCAGTATTCTTTATTATGTTATCTATATCGATTTCTAATCTGTTAGATTCTTCTAGATTATCAATTTTATAAACTTGTTTACCGCTATTAGTAATTATAATACTAGCGGTTCTATCTAACAATTTTTTGATACCAATATAAGCAATCAAATTTCTTCGAGATTTGAGTACTACTTCACTCGAATTGTTACTTTTCAAATCTTTAGCAATTGAGTATCCAACTTGTACTTTTCTTAATGATCGTTCTACTGTACCCATTAGCTCAAATAGTGCTATTGTAAATTCTGGCTCTACAACTTTATTTTTCTCGCTAAATATATCATTCTCACCAAGAATAAAACTAACCCCAACAGATAAGTCGATAAAGTCAGTCTTCCAGCTAGTAAGATTATCTAGATTCTCGGAGAATATATAACTATAGGATATAGACGGTTTTAGAAATATTGTTTCACTTTTATTCATTGGGAATAAGCCATTGAAGCCAATAGAAGCACCAAATTTGGAGCTACTAGAAGGTATAGTAAATCTTTGTTCGTTTCTAATACGAGTTCCTTCTTCCTTAAAAACACCAGCGTCAACTGGTTTAACGATAGTCTCTTTGCTATGTATTTGGTAATCAGAAATTGGCAGAGCATATAGAACTCCAAGTTCTACAGAAAATCTCTGATTTAGTCTGTAACCACCGGCAAGTGCTAAGTTTATAGTCTCTAGGCTGTAATCGAAATAATGCTCGAATTCACCTTCAACAGCTTGACCATTAATGTTTATTACTTCTGGTTCATACTCTAAGAAAGTAGTATTTTGATGTCTGTAAGCTGCCTTTAAACCTATATAATAATCTCTATCGAAATAGTAATTATAGTATCCACCCAGACCATAATGGAATCCCATTTGAAAATCCTCTTTACCATAGAAGTAGGTCTGATTTTCAACTGTTTCTAGTTTTGTGTATTCTAGATTAGGGCCTGCTATTATATTTACTCCTGCTTCACTTCCTGTCTGGCCGATAGGGAGGAGGAGATACAATATGTTCAGGATGGCAAGCATATTCGGTTAGTCTTTGTACTTGAGCATATTCTCAACATACTTACCGATAATGTCAAACTCTAAGTTTATTCTTGTTCCTGGTTTGAAGTCTTTGAATGTAGTATGTTCAAATGTATGAGGAATTATAGCAACTGTGAATCTATTATCTTGGATTGTTGCAATAGTTAAACTAACACCATTGATAGTTATTGAACCTCTTTCTACTAGATATTTAGCTGAGTCAACTGGAATATCAAAAGTAAAAAGCCAATTCTTAGTTTCTTGTACTATACTATGAACTGTAGTAGTAGTATCAGTATGACCTTGTACATAGTGCCCACCGAATCTATCTCCTGCGCTCATTGCTCTTTCCAGATTGACCGATGAGCCTAAAATCAAATCACCCAGATTAGTTTTACGCATTGTCTCTTCTACTGCTGTTGCTTTGAAGGAGTTATTAGTAAAAGTCTCTACAGTCAGGCATACCCCATTAACACTGATAGAATCATCTATATCAGCATCAGCTAATATAGTATTACATTCAATTACTAACTCAACCGCTTCGCCAGCTTTTTCAAGTTTAGTTATTTTTCCGACTTCTTCTATCAACCCTGTGAACATTATAACTTCTCTATAAATTCAAAATCAATCTGTGATTTGCCTATGTTTATCTTGGCAATTTTTACTCTTAATTTACTACCAATTGTAAACTCAGTTTTAGTTCTTTTTCCTAAGAATTTCAGATTCTTTTCATCAAATCGGTAATAGTCATTCCCCAAATCCTTAACATGTAGCAAACCTTCTACGTTTAACTCGTCTAATATAAGGAATAATCCGAAATTAATCACACCAGTTACAGTTCCGTTATATTCATTACCTACTTTATTACGAACCATAACTACTGCAGCAAGCTTATTACTAGCTCTTTCTGCTTCCATTGACTTTCGTTCAGTAAGTGATATATGATCAGATACAGATTTGGTAAATGGTTTCAGATAATCAATTCTTGATTTAGATGTTTTGCCCTTGGACTTCATATACTCTTTCAGTAATCTATGGACAACTAAATCAGCATAACGTCTAATTGGTGATGTGAAATGAGTGTAATCTTCAAAACCTAATCCAAAGTGACCATAGTTTTTCTGAGAGTAGATAGCTTTCGCCATAGAACGTATTAGCACTTGATTTATAACAGGTGCATTTGGCGTATCTTCGAATCTATTTAGAATATTATTAATATCCTTAGCTCTAACTTCACTAACTTTCTTGAATTTATTACCAGTCAGATGACTAATGAATTGGAATGCTTCATTAACTACAGCTCTATCTGGGTCTTCGTGTATTCTATATACGAAAGGTAGAGTTTCTTTTAATCCAGCTTTTTTACTAAGTTCATTAACAAATAAAGTAACAGAGCGATTAGCTAAAAGCATAAACTCTTCTATCATCTGAGTCGATTTAGTCGCAGATTTTACATTACTCTTTATAGGAATTCTATCATCATTAAGTTCAAATCTAAGTTCTGAACTAGAAAAATTTATTCCGCCATTTTCGAATCTCTTCAATCTTAACTTCTGAGATATTTCTGCAAGAGTTTGCATTAATGAAGAGTTTTCATCTTTTCCACCATTAATAGAGTCTAGCGCTTCTTCATAGCTATATCTTTTTTTACTATTTATTAGAGTTTCATGCAGCTCATAGTGGATTAATTCATAATCACTATCTAATGTCATAAATACAGAGAACGCGTTTCTATCAATATTGGGCTTAAGTGAACAAATATCATTTGATAATCGCTCAGGAAGCATGGGTACTACTCTATCTACTAGATATGTACTATTACCTCTTTCGCGTGCTTCTATGTCAATTTCTGAGTTCTCTGGGACATAAAAACTTACATCAGCTATATGTACACCAAGTACAATATTATTATTCTCGTCATATTCTAGAGATATAGCATCATCAAAGTCCTTCGCATCCGCTGGATCCACTGTAATAATAAACTTATCTCTAATATCTTTTCTGCCCTTGCTAATCTTAGTCTCGCTTGGGTCTTTTATTTTATTAGCTTCTTTTTGTACTTTCTCGGGAAATGTTTCGTTTAGTTCATATTCATCTAAAATCCTATCGAATGCCAACCTTAAATCATCTATATTTTCGTTCACTACTTTTACCTTTACTTTTGGTGGCTTTTTCGGATTACTCCAATCTGTTAAGAGTCCCTTGGCTTTCTTTCCTTCCAACAAACCTAAATCATCATGCCATTCTATTAAAAAATCATATCTATACTTATCAGGATTTGTCTTCAGATAGTATTCACCATCACTAAATTCTACTGTTCCTTCTATTTCATTGTTCTTTCTATCGACTATATCAACTACAACACCGTATTGCTTACATTTCTTCACATCATATAGCTTCACTTTGACCTTGTCACCGTCTAAAGCGGTATAGCTATGTTCATTATCTACATAGAATATACTATTACTTGAATCGGTTGATACTACTACTGAGTGACCTCTTTTGTAATTGTAATACCCTTCATAAATATCAGAAGAGCTATCTGCTAAGCTGTATTTGTTCTTGTTATTCTTAGTTATTAGGTTATTCTCAGTCAAATCAATTAAAATTTCTAAGATATCAGAATCTACTATTTGGTTTGATTTCGCATCCAATTCTTTTAATAATTGGCTAATATTAAGAGGTTTTGCAGTATCTGATAATACTAATAATAATTGGTCGGTGAGTTGTTCTTTATTCATATTATGAATAAACACTTACAGTGTTTGTTTTTTCCTTTGATACATCTAATGCGTCGTTAACGTTTTGAATTGAATTTTTAATTGAGGAATTACTCTCCAATTCACATATTCCGACACTTACTGTTATGTTATAACGTTTATCTGCTAGATAAAGTGATTCACTTGCTATTTTATTTCTAATACGTTCTGCCCATAATTTAGCAGACTGAGCACTTTTACCAGGCAGAATTACTATTAAGTTGTTATCTAAAACTCCTTTTAAATCCAGTTTGTCTAGAGTTGAATCCAATGAACTATTGATATGTTTCAATATCGTTTCATTTATTCTTTCATCTTGGTCATCTATTGATTTGTATTTATCAAACCCAATAGAAACAAGCGAACTGTGATAATTAAAATTAGAAATTCGAGATATTTCTTTTTCAATTTCTTTTTCAATAGACTTTTCAGTTAGTAAACCACTTTGAGGATCTTTATCAAAACCTGTTTTAATTAACTCTAATAGATGATTGTTTTCAATGATATTAGATGCTTTCTTCACTAATGATTTAATAAATGCACGTTCATTCCTATCTAGGTTTGTGCCATCTTTACCCTCTATAGCTATAGCTCCATAAGTGTCTATATCTGTTGCAAGTGGAACGACATAGAAGAACCCCGAACTCATATCTTCGCCAATATTTACTCTAATCAAATCACTATCAGGACTATCTAAGTATATATCTTCATTGCTAGCAATACATTCTGATAGAATAGAATTGTCATTGTTGAATACGAATTCTGGTTCAAAATCAGCGTTTTCTGATTTTGCGACAGTTTTAATTATATAATTGGTTCTCATGTCATCAAGTAGAATTGAATATACATTTCTAGTATTAAACAAATCATCTAGACTGTTAACTAGTTCATTATGAACTAAATTATTTTCATTTGAACTAATAGTTCTTTCCAGCTGGTTATAAGCTTTTAAATATTTAGAATCTTGTGCTAAATCATATTTATCAGAATAACTTCTTATTAGACCAGATATTAGTTTTGCGAAGTGGCTAAGAAAGTTAACCATAATGGTATCATATGCATCAGAATGTTTCGAATCAGCTGTCAAAACACCAATTACATTCTTATCATAGATTACTGGGATTCCAATAAACGAATTTGTCCCAGAATTAGAATTATAATAGGGTAGAAGGTCTAGCTCAGCAGCAGGGTTAATATCTGTAAGAATCTCAGGTTTCATACTCCTTGCTATCTGACTAACTATATCATTACCAGCTATAAACTTCGATTTTCGATTAATTACTGTTTTACTCTCAGTTGCGAAAGAATTGAGTATAATCTCATTTTTATGTTCATTGTAGAAGAAATAAGCAGCAGTTCTTGTATTACTTACGGACCTTATAGCCATTAGTATTCTATTTATAAAAAACTCGAACTCTTTATCAGGATGCTCTTTTAATATAGGCATTTCTTCGAGAAGTCCTTGAGTTGGTATGTTTATTTCTCGTTTTCTAAATCTATTTGGAGATTTGAAGTTGCTATCAGTCGAAGTTTTTGGTGTGACTTCACTTCTTTCTATTTTTACGACCAATTCTGGTTTTAGTTCATTATCAACACTATTACTTGCAATTGATTTCGATTGTGGTTTGTTTTCAGTCTCATTTTCAACACCACTTTCTTTTTTTACTATTCTGAAGCCTTCTTCATCACCCATAGTATTCTTTATAGGTTTCTTTATAATCAGAGGTTCTTTAGTATTCTCATCTTCTGATTTTGTATCCTTGTCTTCTATATCACCGCTATAATTCTCAATGACTTGTCTAACGGCTTCTGGACTTTTTTTGACAGTTATTTTGAAGTTTGGTGGGGGATTAGACTTGAATTTTGTTTCAACAGCTGAAGACATACGAGTAGTTAACTTCATCAATAAAACGACAACTCCAAGTATAGAAATACTAACTCCTATGAGTTTGATAGCAATTTCAGATATAAAAAGAGAAATTATTATCCCTATTAGTATCATACTGATAGGCATGATGTCACTAGGGATAAACAATGATTTGAATTCGTTGAATTTTTTATTTGACATGGTTTATTCTATTTAAAAGAATATAAATTGAACAATGCCAAATATATAAGATTTGCAGCCCTGTATCAAATAATACTTGTAAACATATATATTAATATTGAAATTTACCCAACAAATCCCAAGTGTAAGTTGTCTCAACTACTTGATTAAACTTGAAATTACCAAGTTTACCTGTCAATAATGCTTTTAAATTTGCTTTTGAATATTTTACATATCCACTAGTATGTAAGTCTGTATTAATCTCTCCAGTAGCTACAGCTGAAGTAATTGTACAATTCTTATCTAAATCAGGTAAGATTATATTTTCCAATTGGCTTTTTAAAGAAAGACTATCCATTTTAGTATTAATGTGATATTCATTATTAGAAAACCCAATAAAAGTATTTTTCAATTCGCCATTTAAAGGTACGTTACACACATAAAACTGGGATTCACTATTCCATGATGTATCTTTTGTTACTTCAAATGGTGGATAAATCCCTTTTGAAACATCGAAAGAGAATTTTAAACTTTCGTTTGAAAGTGAGCTTAGTATTTGATTTCTTTTTATCTCATTATGTGTTTTTGCGTATTGAGTTCTCTCAGACTCTAGTTGAGCACCATCTACTTTTGAAACATCTCCATAAGGAGAATAAAGCATATTGAATGTTTGGCCATATTGAACATAACTAGAGAAAAAATCCATATAATTAAGTGGCATATCCATCTCGAAATCAGTAGTTATGTAATTGATTTTCATGTCGTTTGAAGCTAAATTATAAGACATTGAATCAGTTTTAACTTCAACAACTAGAAATCCATTTTCATCTTCTGGCCCTGGAACGAATACATTAAACCAATAAGTTACTGTCTTTTCATATTCATTAACAGTATTATCCTCGAATACGCGTTTTACTTTAGTTGTTTCCGTAAATCTATATATGTGATATACTAACTGGCTTAGATCAAAAGAGACATCATACTTAGGAGCTTCTTCGACTTTTTCAGTCCCTGTTTGAGCTGCTTCTTGACCAAAAGATAAATTATTGAATAAAAAGAAAAGTAAGAAAAGTGTAATAATTCGCATAATAAAACCAATAATATTAAAAATTAGACTATAATTAAAAAAGTAAAACTACTTTTGGATTAATAACGTAAAAAGAATTAAATAAGTTTCTATTGTAAGAAGGGAAGGATATAAAAAAAACCCTCTTATTAAAAGAGGGCTAAATAAACATAAAAATTATTGATTGATATTAACAATATCAGATCTAGAGAAGAAGAAATTAGTCTCAATCGCCGCATTCTCATCAGAATCAGAACCGTGAATAGCATTTGCTTCTATGCCAGCACCATACAACTTTCTGATTGTGCCTTCTTCAGCATCTGCTGGATTTGTAGCACCAATTAATTTTCTGAAATCTTCTACTGCATTTTCTTTTTCTAAAGCAATAGGAACTACAGGACCACTAGTCATATAGTCTATTAATTCACCATAAAATGGTCTTTCTTTATGAACTTCATAAAAAGCTCCAGCTTGAGCTCTTGATAATCTAATTAATCTTAAACCATTAACTTTAAAGCCAGCTTGAGTTATTTTAGCTACTATTTCGCCAATAACGTTTTTAGCTACTGCGTCTGGTTTTATGATTGCTATTGTTTTGTTTGACATTACTTGCCTTTTCTAATTGATAATATACTTATAAAAATTATAATCCTAAAGCTTTCTTTGCAGTAGTACCAAGCGTACCAGGAGTATCTACTACAAATATACCTGCATCTTTCATTGCAGCTATCTTATCTTCAGCTGAACCTTTACCACCAGCTACTATAGCACCAGCGTGTCCCATTCTTCTTCCTGGGGGTGCTGTCATACCAGCAATAAATCCAACAACAGGTTTTTTAACAAATTCTTTGATGTAAGCAGCAGCTTCTTCTTCAGCACTACCACCAATTTCACCAATCATAACGATACATTCTGTTTCAGGGTCTTCATTGAATAATTTGATAGCATCGATGAATTGAGTTCCAATTATTGGATCACCACCAATACCTATACAAGTAGATTGTCCTAAACCTTCATCAGTTAACTGTTTTACAGCTTCATAAGTTAATGTACCACTACGAGAAACTAATCCAACTTTACCTCTTGAGTGAATAAAGCCAGGCATTATACCTATCTTTGCTTCACCTGGAGTTATTACTCCTGGGCAGTTAGGGCCAATTAGCCTACAATCTGAATTCAATAATGCAGCTTTCACTGTTATCATATCTTTAATTGGTATTCCTTCTGTAATACAAATAATCAAAGGGATACCTGCTTCAATTGCTTCTAAAATTGCATCAGCCGCGAAGGGAGGTGGTACAAAAATTACTGAAGCATTTGCACCAGTATTTTCTACAGCTTCCTTTGCAGTATTGAAAACGGCTACATCTTTTTCAAATTTATTTATTTCATTTCCTTTGTAGCTTGTTCCACCTTTACCAGGTGTAACCCCTGCTACTACGTTAGTACCGTATTCTATCATCTGCATAGTATGGAATGTACCTTCAGTTCCAGTTATACCTTGTACTAATAATTTCGTGTCTTTGTTTACTAAAACGCTCATATTATATTATATTGTTAATTATTATTTTACTTTTTTAATTTTCAAAGTTAAAGAAAAATATCAAGATTTCACTATTCTTATTATTCAACGTGGAGAAAAATATCAATTTAAAGAAATTAATAGTAATTATTTTTGTACTTGTCTACATAATTATCAATGCTCAGTTGTTAATATCTAATGACTACAAATTGCGTAGGATTGATGTTAGTAATGGACTATCTCAAAACTCAGTTAATACCATTTATGAAGATAAATTTGGACTGATATGGATAGGAACTAATGATGGTTTGAATAGATTAGAAGGAGATAAGATTGAAACCTTTTATAGTGATATAGATAAAGAATTCTCATTGAAAAGTGATAAAGTAGTAGATATTAAGGAAGATAATAGAAACCGTCTGTGGTTAGCAACACCTGGTAGCGGTATTTCATATTATGATTATAAGAATAATTGTTTCAAAAGTTTAGACATATCCTATAAAAATAATCAAGAGTTAGTTCAAACAATTGAAGTTGATACTTTAAACAACACTTTGTGGATTGCTACCGATGGTGGTGGTATATTCAGTTATAATTACATCACAAATAGAAAAAGAGATTTCTATAATAAATTAAATAGTCAGCTTATATCTACTGAATTCAAAGCGATAAAGAAAATCGATAACTTTATATATGCTGGAAATTCACAGGGACAAATAGTAGAATATAACATTATTACTAATACATCAAAATATTTTAAAGTTGCAAATACTAAAGTGATGGACATTGAAAAACAAGCAGATAATTTATTTGTAACAACAGAAGGTAATGGTTATTTATTATTTAGTGCTCAAAGTAACAAAATATATAAACAGATAGTTAATTATTCAAATGACAATGATAGTAGTTACACACATATAAAATCTTGTTTTAGAATAAATGAATACGAATTTGTAATTGCTACTTTAGAGGGTATTTCATATCTAAGAATAGATGATAAAACTATAAATGTTATCAAAAGATTAAGTGATAAAAATACTAATTTGAATTATAATTCTTTTCTGAGTGTGTTCATAGATTCCAAAGGAACTGAGTGGTATGGTTCTAATGGTTTCGGTTTATATTATAATAACGATTACTTCAATACTTTTAAAATACTTAAAAACAGGGATAATGAATTGACTTTTAACTCAGTTAGAAGTATCAATATAATTGATGACGAGCTATGGGTAGGGGGATATGGTGGATTAAACAAGTTTAATGAAAAATATGTTAGAAGAGAAGTAGTACCCTATATTAAATTAAAAACTGATATGGGAGGATGGGAAACTCATATTAGCTCCAAAAGTATTTACTGCACTTTGCAAGACCCGTTTAATTCGGATATAGTATGGATAGGCAGTGAAGAAAATGGATTATATAAATACTCAAAATCAAGAAATAAATATAAATTTATAACATTTAATAAGTTAAATAGCCTAGATAATAGAATAAGTTCAGTCTTTACTATTTGTTTATACGAGAAGAATCTCATATTAGGTACTACAAACGGAATAATTGCTTTTGAGCCAAGTTCCGAAACTTTTAGTTTGATAGAGTCTATTAATGAACAAATTGGAAAAAATATTCTTCATATTCGAAATATGTTTGTGGAAAAGGACTTGTTATATTGTGTATTTGATGGAGTTGGTACTTATACTTATTCATTCAAAAATGCTAAATTATCGTCACTTTCAGATAGATTCCCTCGAATTGATATTAGTATGTTTAAGAATGCAAACTCGATTAATTTACTAGGTACGAAGCTAGTATTATGTACAAAGGAAAAAGGGCTTTATATACTTAATAAAGATGATGGTAGTTATATTAACTACTATACTGGTAATGGATTAAATAATAATTGCGTTTACCAAGTATTAGATGATGGAAAGAATAATCTTTGGGTTTCAACTAATAAAGGAATATCCAAAATAGATTTATCAACTAATATTATTTCCAATTTTGATGATAAGATATTTGAATTGAACTCAGAATACAACCTAAATGCTTCTTTTAAGTTAAATGATAATTCGCTCTATTTTGGTGGTACTGATGGTATTGTGAACTTCGATCCTGAGTCAATCTCAAATTTTGAGTTTAACCCAAACCTTATTATTAAGTCAGTGGAATTGAATAATAGAGATAGTATCTATTATTTCTATTTTATAGACGGAGATACAATTAGCGTTCCATTTATTGATGATTTAGTTGAAATAGAACTAATGACAGATGAATACTTATTCAATAAGGGGATAAGGTATGAATTCAGATCAAATGAACTAGAATGGATAACTGGTACAAGTAACAGAATAAGGGTTTCAAATTTAAAAAATGGACTGAATAAGATAGAAATACAAGTATTTAATAATAGAGGTGGAATAAATCAAAGAATAACTTTCTATATTAACCATGAGGACAGTTTAATAAGTGCTAGTTGGTTTTTAGCAATCTTAGCTATAGCTCTACTTTTAGTTGTTTATTACTCTTATAGAAAGTATATACGAACTAATACTAAAAAAAATAAAGAACTTAATGAGAAAAATGTTTCAATAACAAAAGAGCTAGAGTCAACACTCTACATTAACAGTCTAATTGAGAATAAC
>JBLWYD010000062.1:0-16395 GCA_048267165.1 Bacteroidota bacterium | reverse complement strand
GCAATGGGCAACAATGGTCAAGTATTTGTACTCGATATGGGCGAACCAGTTAAAATTCTAGACCTAGCAAAACGTATGATTCATTTGATGGGTATGCAAGAAAACATAGAGGGGGATGCCCAAGAAGGAGATATCTCTATAAAGTTCACAGGATTACGTCCTGGTGAAAAACTCTATGAAGAGCTTCTTATCGGAGATAACGTTGAAGGTAGCGGCCATCAAAAAATAATGACGGCCAAAGAGCAGATGCTAAATTGGAATGAGATGCAACCTCTTTTGGAACAACTCGACGGGTGTTGCCATAACTTTGATGAAGAATGCATAATAAGAATAATGCTAGATGCTCCTACTGGGTATAACCCAAATATTAGTTGATTAATTGAGAAATAAATGAAAATACTACATGTTTACCGCACTTGCTACCCAGAAACAAAAGGAGGCTTAGAGCAAGCAATTCGCTATATTTGTAAAGGTAGCAGTGAGCAAGGGATCAAAAATACAATCCTAACTTTAGGCTCAGAGAATAAAGAGTATAATTTTGAAGGTAGTAGAATCATTGTTGTCAAAAAAGATTTCGAGATTTCATCTAACGGCTTTTCATTTAACCTAATTAACCGTTTTAGAGGGTTAAGTAAACAACACGATATAATACATTATCAATACCCTTGGCCTACTGGTGATTTGCTCAGCCTCGCCGCACCTAAAAAACCATCTTTAGTAAGCTATCAGTCAGACATTGTTAAACAAAAATTACTCAAGAAAATATACCAGCCCCTTGAGCAACACTTCCTGGCTAAAGTTGACCGAATTATTGCCAGTTCGCCTCAATATGCGCAGACGAGCGAAAACCTTATCAAATATGCGAACAAAGTCGATGTTATTCCTCTTGCAATCGATGAATCTACTTATCCAAGTGTAAATGAAAACGATCTGCAAAAGTGGGAGAACCGCGTTGGTAGAGGCTTTTTCTTGTTTGTCGGTGTACTTCGATACTATAAAGGGCTGCAATACCTTCTTGAGGCGGCTAAATTAAATGGATTACCTATTGTCATTGCTGGTGATGGCCCAGAAAGGAATAATCTAGAAGCGTATATCAAAGAGCACTCACTCACGAATGTGAAACTTGTTGGGTTCATTTCTGAAGAGGATAAAGTCGCACTTCACTCTTTGTCAAAAGCCTTTGTCTTTCCCTCGCACTTGCGCTCTGAAGCATTCGGGATTTCATTAGTGGAAGCACAATTGTTTGGTAAGCCTATTGTAAGTGCTGATATAGGAACCGGCTCTTCTTATGTCAATACAAATGGAGAAACAGGGCTCACAGTTTTACCGGCAGATAGTTCAGCACTTTCAGAGGCTATGCAAGCGTTGGACAATGATGAGCAACTATGCCAAAGACTCGGGCAAGGTGCACGCCAACGTTTTGACAAAGAATTCACAGCAAAACGCTATGCGGATAGTTATATAGCGCTATACAACCAACTCATTGCATCGCATAAGCATACAAGAAACTAAGTTATGAACTTCTTGAGGTAACAGACGCTATCTCAAGGAGTTGCTCAACCGTATTTGACCATTTAAATTTTGAAGCTCTGTTAATACCGCGCTCTGTCAGCTTCACTTTATCTATAGGGTTCTGAATAAGCTTTGCAAGCACATCAGAAATCGCAACTTCATCGCAAGGGTCGACAAGAATAGCTCCACTTGCAGCCACCTCAGCTGTCGCGCCAATATCAGACGTAATCACCGGAGCCCCGGAAGCCATCGCTTCAATAACAGGTAATCCAAAGCCTTCATATAATGACGGGTAAACAAAAGCAGCGGTCGATGCATACAAACGCTTTAAGTCATCATCAGCTACGTAACCTGTAAAAATTATTTGACCACGCTCAACCAAATCTTTCGCATTATTCATAAGCTCTGTATTTTTCCAACCTTGATCTCCAACCAAGACTAAAGGGTACTGATTACGAATCGAAATGGGTAACAGCTTATAAGCATCAATCAGCTTACTTAAATTTTTTCTAGGCTCTAACGTTGCCACGCTCAGAACAAAGTGATTATGCTTTATTTTCAGTGAACGAAGTAACCCATCACACTCGCCTTTTGCATAAGGCCTAAAACCATCAGCAACTCCCAAATACAACGTGGAACTCTTATCTTTGCTATCAGGAAAGAAGTCATGAAGCTCTTTCAAAATAAAATCAGAATCCACAACTATATGATCAGATTTAGCAATTGAGCCCTGCATTTTATTCGTTAGGTATGAAACTCTTGTTGCAGGATGGAAACTAGGATGAGACAGGAACGACAAGTCATGGACAGTAGTAATTGTTACTCCTTCGTAATCAAAGGGTATGAAGCTTGGTTCAAAATAGACATACCCTTGATTTGCCAAACCTTTTAATCGCTTTTGTGCTCGCAAAGACAACAAATAGTTCTTAAGTTGATAAACACCTGGAATCGCTCTTAAAAATTCCACGACCAATCGTTTCTTGTTGTTTGGAGACTTATCATTAGGCGTCGGATTTTGAAATTGAGAGACAAGTTCAACCAGTTCTTCTGGAGTTAATAACTTGCCATTCTTTATACCAATAACATCCACATCACACGAGAGTAATTCACTAAGGATATTAAGGGTATAGTAGCCTATACCCGTCAATGGTTCCCTGATTGGCGATACGTTGATCAACAACTTATTTTGCATGATACATATCAGCCAGAGTTTTCTCTATCGTGATCGAGGGAGCCTTGCCTGTTAATGATGTAAGCTTAGTATTATCACCACCCAATACTTTAATCTCATTCACGCGAACGAAGTCAGGATTAACTCGAACCTTAATATTGTAACCAGCAATCTCTTCCATCATCGAAATAATCGATTGCAATGAAGTCACGTGACCTGAACACAAGTTCACAAGTTCAGATTGAGCGTCAGATTCCAAAAGATTTACATAGGCTAATGCTATATCGCGAACATCACTAAAGTCTCTAGACACATCGGTATTACCTAACTCAATTTCAGAAGCCTTTTTCTGAAAGTGAGACACAATTTTCGGGATCAAAAACTGCCCAGCTTGACCAGGACCAGTGTAGTTGAATGGTCTAGTAATGATCATTGGGTACTGGCTGAACCATAACTTCGCCATATGCTCCATAGCAAGTTTGCTCATTGCATAATGATTAACTGGCGAAGGTAAAACGGTTTCCGAAATACGCTGCACATTCTCGGGGTTTCCGTATATATTGGCACTGCTTGCAAGTACCACTTTCTTTAATTCTAGCCCAAGTTCTTTCGCGGCTTCTAGCAAATTCAAAGCACCAAAAACATTAACATCATAAAATGCTTTTTGGTCAGAATGCCCAACAAAAGACAGCGCAGCAAGATGGATAATGTAGTCCGGCTTTATTTCTTTGAGGCACTCCAACACAGCGTTACGATCAGTTAGATCACAAGCAACCTGACCATCTTTAGCTTCGCGGTAAACGAGCCCAACCACTGAGTAGCCTCTTGAGAGCAGTTCATTTTCAACATACTTGCCAGTGAAGCCATCAGCGCCAGTTAACAATACTTTTTTCATAATTTAATCTCAAAAAAAATGGCAACAGAAAACTGCTGCCATTTTACAAAAAACGTTAAATACTAGAATGAGAAACCTTGCTCATTACGACGAAGGTCAGCTTCAACCATCATTGCACACAATTCTTCAAGTGTCGTTGTAGGTTCCCAACCAAGCTCTTTCTTCGCTTTTTCTGGGTTACCGATCAACAGTTCAACTTCTGCAGGACGGTAGAATTTAGGGTTAATTCTCATAACCACTTTACCAGTCGCTTTATCTGTTGCTGTTTCGTTCTCTTCAGAACCATTCCACTCTAGTTCAATGTCTGCAGCTTTGAATGCCATCGTAACGAAATCACGAACTGTTTCAGTGCGGTTTGTAGCAAGCACATAAGTATCAGGCTTGTCTACTTGAAGCATACGCCACATGCCTTCTACATAATCTTTAGCAAAGCCCCAGTCACGCTTCGCATCCATATTACCAAGCTCAAGTACATCAAGTTTACCTAGCTTGATTTTCGCTACAGAATCAGTGATTTTACGTGTAACGAATTCTTGGCCACGCAACGGTGATTCATGGTTAAACAAAATACCACTAGTAGCAAAAATGTCGTATGACTCACGGTAGTTAATCACCATCCAGTGAGCATACAGTTTTGCAACACCGTATGGGCTACGTGGGTAAAATGGCGTAGATTCACGTTGAGGGATTTCTTGTACCTTACCAAACATTTCTGAAGTAGATGCTTGGTAAAAACGAATCTTAGGATTAACAATACGAATAGCTTCTAAAAGATTAACCGGACCGATACCTGTAATTTCTGCAGTAGTAAGTGGTTGATCAAATGATACGCCCACAAAACTAAGCGCAGCAAGGTTATACACTTCATCCGCACCAGTATTTTGTAGTAAACGAATACTGCTAGAAAGATCCGTTAGGTCGTATTCAACAAGCTCTAGGTTAGGGTGATTCTCAATACCTAACTCTTCGATACGCCAAAAGTTCACAGAACTTGTACGACGGTATGTACCGTATACTTTGTAACCTTTTTCTAGTAACAATTCTGCAAGGTATGCTGCATCTTGGCCTGTAATGCCTGTAATTACTGCTGTTTTCATCTGACTAATTCTCATCATTTACTATCAATATATAGCGAAATATTCTACTAAAATATTACGCGTCTTCCAAATCTATTCTGAATCCGCATAAATAGTGCTGTTTACTATCAGTATACTAGGTTAGTTACAACATTAGCCGAATAGACACTGAAATAAACTTGTTATCAAAGAGCCTAAGGCAGTTGTGCCAAAGGCGCTTTCACCATACTTTTAATGTTTATGTATACTCTATACCAATACACCCTAACAACTGAACAGTACTTTCTCGCCATGAAAACCACGGTAGATCAACAGATTTAGGATGTAGGTTCCCCTTATACATTTCCAACCAACGATTAATAGCATCAGGAATAACCTCAGGATTTTTCTCATTAGCAAAATAATATGCATACTCACCAGCAACCTCTCTAAATACAGGGATATCGCGTGCTATAATGGGAAGTTTATTTTGTGCTGCCTCTATCAACGGTAAGCCAAAACCTTCAGCTTCACTAGAGAAGATTAAACAACTAGCTTTTTCATAAATAATTTCAAGGGCTTCATCACTTACCCCTGTTAACCAGAATAAACGCTCATTGAGCTCTGAGTGAAGTTTTAACTTTGAAACAAGTCCATCCATTAACCATCCTTCTTTGCCAATAATAATCAGGTTAATATCAACTCCATCTTTCCAAAGCCGTTCAAACGCTGCTAAAGTTTCACCGTACCCCTTGCGAGGTTCGATTGTTCCAATCATTAAAAAAGTCACTTTAGAAGCTATTTTATCTAAAATAAAACTATGCTCTTTGGTTAATCCTGTCGAAGGTTTGCTACTGCCTATATCTGCGCCTAAGTGAAAATAACTTGATGAGAAAGATTCACTACATATTATCTTTTCTTTTTCTATCCACTTAGTCAAGTCACCCTGTACTGAGTTTGATATACATAAAGCTCCATTCCCTTCACAGACAACCTTTAGCCAATCACTATGAACTTCAGATAATAACCACTCTTTTGGGAAGCAATCACTTTTTGTAACCGGTAATAAGTCGTATATTACAAAATAGGTTTTGACACCACTTGCACGTAATTGTTTGAAATAATGAGATTTAGATATCACAGTATGTTGACATAAGTCTAAACCCAAAAAGACATCTCCTTGTTTAAAATCTATTAACTTTTCAGTTAGATGCAAGTTCTGGGTAGAGAGAAAGTCACTCATAAAACCATGGGCATATCGATACCCTACCATATCAATAGTAGAATATACTGGCTCAACCCTATAGCCTTCAGGAGACTTTAATATCAACTGATTCAATATTGATTTGACAACTCGTTGTATCCCAGATTTACTATCGACAGTTGCTAATTGTGACACATCAACAAAGAGTGTTTTTTCTCCTGGGTATTGATGATTTTTAGAAATACTGTCAGCTAACAGAATCAATTCGTTATCATCAGCACTACTGCTCCCAATAGAATCTAATAAGCCGTGATTCTCATTAATGTTTGTATTATAAAAATTTTCAATTGCCTCAAAGTATTGTCTCGCACACTTTCTAGGAGAGTGTTCAACAGCAATTTTGTTTCTTGCATTTATACCAATACCACTTCTTTTTTCTGAATTGAAATATAGTTCTTCAAGAGCTTTAACTAGCTCTTGTAGTGAGAATTCATCTTGTATCTTTAAAACGCTGTCGTCGCACAAATCTGCCATTGAGCCATTTTCGTTGACAATCGTAGGAAGGCCATAGTTCATACAGTCCAAGACAGCCGCTGATGTTTCTCCACGAGACATCGTACGAAGTTGTACACCGATATCAGATGCTGATAAAAAGCTCTTAAATGTATCACTATCAGCCCAACCTGTAATAATGACCCTCGATGAATGATCACTTTGCCGAATTTTCTTTTCGATATGCACACCATACTCGTTAGCGGAGTTCTCCCCAACAAATATTAGGTATGATTTTGGGTTTTCACTTAGTTTTGAAGCTAGCCATGCATCTAAAAGATCTTCGTTTTGTTTTGTTGAGCCTAAAAGACCGAAGCTACATACTAAAAATGCATCTTCTGGGAGATTTAATCTTTCTCTGCATTCTTTTTTTATTAATGTTTCAGCTGGCTTTCTTAAAAGTGGAATAACAGACCACCCTTTCGCAACTTGCTCACCGTACCATTTATTAGCTAATATTCTTGAATTCTCAGAATGAATGATCACTCCGTGAGCGTGATCAATCACCTTTTTGTTTAAGGGGTAATTCCAAACAATGTCTTCTTTCTCCCCAACAAATGGGGTGTAACCATGTGAGTAATATGCTTGATCATTTAAAAGCCCCATTGACTCCATTACATGCCCTAAATAAAAGTCATGTAAGACAACAGTTCCTGGATATTTATAAAGCAATTCAAACATGTGTTGATGAAAATGAGAATTGCCAAAATGGTACAATACTCTATCATATGAACTTGAATTACTTTCAAACCAATCAACACTTCGAACCAGGCAATTTTCATTTATCCAATCATCGGATATATCTTCTTGATTTACAATTACATCAACATCATAGTATTCAACCAAAGAAGGTAATAGCTCTGCACTATAATCAGCAATACCACTTCTTTGTTCTGGTAGAGGCGAAATGTAAGCTAGTCTTTTCCTGTTACTTGAATTATCCATTTCACTGCTATGGTTTTTATCTAAAAAAACTTCAAAAGCTTCAATTGCTAGCTCAGCACTTTTCTCCCAAGAAAATTTTGCACTCTGAATTTTTCCATTTTCAAGTAATTGCTCTCTGAACTCATCGTCAGATAGAACTTGCATAATTTTTTCAGACATTTCCACATCATCTAATGAATTAAATAATGCAGATTCGTCCCCAACAACTTCTGGTAAGCTAGAACGATTTGAAGCTATTACAGGAGCTCCACACTTCATGGCCTCTAATACTGGTAAACCAAAGCCTTCATGCCAAGATGGAAAAATAAATGCTTTACATAAATTATATAATGAAACTAGATCTTCTTCAGGTATATAGCCAGTAAATACAACATCTTCATCTAACAAACCAACTGACTTGGCAAGTGTTCTTAAGCTTTTCTCTTGTTCTACATTAATTGAACATACAATAGCTAATTGATGGGATCTCTTAGTTTGGGTATCCAGCAACGCATAAGAACGAATTAAACCTTCTATATTTTTACGATGGTCGATTCCACCCGTATACATCAAAAAACCTTTAGTCAAATGATATTTCGAAAGAACTTTACGAGATTTTTCTTTTGATAAATCAATAACTTCAAATTGCGAATCTGCCGCAGTGCTAATATTAATAACCTTATCAGAAGGTGTATTTAAGTATTGTAAGGCTTCTTGTCTAGATGATTCAGAGATAGATAGTAGTAAGTCCGCTTGTTTTAAATGAACAATTTTATCTTCATACCACCTTTTAACATCTGGATTATCTAAATATGGCGATGGATTAATAAAGGGTATAAGGTCATACAAAACTACAGCAGTTGGTATACCGTACCCCATCAAATTAACACTAGTAACAGCATCATCAATAAAACCCTCAAATAAGCTGGTAACAAAAACCATATCGGGTTGAAGGCTGGCTATAAATGTTTCTCTAATAAGCTCTGAATTTTTTCTACGACAATCATTCCTTCTGTCAATATGAGAAAGATCATGTGGGGCATGCCAAACGCGGATGTTTTCATCTCTAATACATCCTTTCAACTCATTGCGAACCAACTCTATTGTATCGAGAAATCGACTGGATAGAACAACAATAACATCATGTTCTCTTTTCTTTTCCAATATTGCTTTTGTTATTGCTAAGCTATAACGACCAATACCACGATTGCGGCTTCCGCCACTTTGATTCCCTTGTAAATCAATTACAATTCTCATTCTTCGGCCTTATTTTTTCAGTCTTTTTAATTTAATATATTCATACACCTCATTACCTCGACTAGATAGCTCAGTAATCGTCACCTGATTTGTGATTAAATCAGGTATAACTATCGATTTAAGACTACTTTTAAAACGAGGGAAATAGCTCAGGATATTGAGACTTACTTTTAATAAATAAGGTTTTGAAATGACATAATACTTAATCGCGAGTAATGATTTCTTTAATAACCTTCTTGGCCTGCTACCTGGAGCAAACTTTAACCATGCTTTACAACCTAACTTTACTGTGTTGAGACTGTAGCTAAAGAAACGGAACGGTTTCATTATACGCCATGAATTACTACTGAGTATCGCATGATTTAACTCTTCAGCTTCAGTAGCCTTCAACCACCATTCATGCGCTTTAGCTTCAGCTTCACTTACTTTAGCTTCAGCTTCACTTACTTTAGCTTCAGCTTCACTTACTTTAACTTCAGCTTCACTTACCCTACTCCAGAATTCGTGCGTTTTAGCCTCTAAAGTGATTTGACTGGATAATACAAACCCGTCAAATACATTGGGTGGTCTATCAAAATGATAGTCGAGCTCACTATGCTCATCCGCAATATAAAAACGATTCAGTCCATCAAAATAGACAAAATGGTATTTTTCAGAAGTGATAAGATATTCCCATTGCTCATAATCAACATCTTGAGACATAGGCTTTGTTGCTTCAACAACAACAATCCAGGGCCTAATCTGCTTAAAATCAATCCCTTGCAAAACTGATTTTTCAGCCCCTTCAACATCTATCTTTAAAAAATGAACTTCATCTATATTTGTTCTATTACAGACAGAAGTGAGACATTCTACAGGTACTGTATAACTAATTAACTCAAAACCATACTTTATCGCATGCTGCTCAGCTATAGATTTATCAAGGGTTGAGAGCCCCGTATTTACAACTTCAAAAAACTCTAATTCTTCATTAGTCGCACCAATTGCAACCTGTAAATTAAGATCATTAATACGATTTTCTTCAAGTTTTGAAAACCAATGCTGAACAGGCTCGCAATTTATGCCGCTCCAACCAAGGTCGTACATAGACTTAGTCACAGAGTGTTCAACAGGGTCATTCGCACCTATATCAATATAGAAACCATTTTCTACATGTTTAAGCGCTCGCCAAAGCATTACATCTTCATAATTTTGAGAGTACGAGATAAAGCTCATCGTTTTTCTATCCTTATCACAGGCTCATTCCATGAAGACCCAGCAAAATGAGTCTTATCTATATTTACAACGTTGAAAACTAACGCTAGATCTCGCCATTGATAGTTTTTAGTTAGGTGTGTATCACGGTCAACTAAAGCCGTTTGGACTGAATAACTACCCGGCCCTAAATTTGCGGGGAAAGATAATATAAATTCATATATATTCCCTTCTATGGCATTTTCAATCACTTGTTTCGTATGCCAAGTATTTGTTCCGTACATGACTTGCCCCAAACGATCTTTTATCGCGTAGCCAAGTACTAAACTCTCAATATCTTGATGCACTTTTGCGGTTATACGTAGCTCAACCGAATCCCCTACACCAACAAATTCAACCTGTTCATTCTTATTATTATAAAGACCAATATCTTCAACCGTTGCTTCATTGGTGCCTGAAACGGTTTCTACTTTACCGTCTTCTTTGATTGTTTGTTTAACAGTACTATTCTCTTTTTCAGCAATTAAAGCATTGTAAAAATCCATTACCTCTTCAGGATTACCATCTTTAATAACCATCCCTTGCTCAAGAAGAATAGCTCGATCACAAATAGCTTGAATTGCGCCTCGATCATGAGAAACAAGTAGTAAAGTTGTACCCTGTTCTTGAAACTCTTTGATACGACTTAAACTCTTATGCTGAAAATAAGCATCCCCAACAGAAAGGGCTTCATCTACTATTAATATTTCAGGGCGATATGCAGTAACAACACCAAATGCAATGCGCATTTGCATGCCGCTTGAGTATGTGCGTACGGGTTGGTCAAAATATTCACCTATTTCAGCAAAGGCTTCTAGGTCATCGATTACTGCATCGATCTGATCTTGGCTATATCCCATTAGACCAGCAGAATGATAAACATTTTGTCTCCCTGTTAGGTCAGGGTGAAAGCCCATACCTAACTCTAAAATAGCTGAAATTCGTCCCGTTACATGAATACTGCCACGAGAGGGCTTCAAAGTTCCGGTGATCATTTTTAGCAAAGTGCTTTTGCCTGCACCATTTTGCCCAACAATTCCAACTGCTTCACCGGAGGCCAACGAGAAGTTAATATTTTTAAGAATTTTGTGTTCTTGGACAGGCTTCGGATTTAGGCCGAACCATGATGATATTCGTTGAAATTCTGAGCTATAGTCTTTGAACGTCTTTCCAACGTTGTTTACTTCTAACACGCTACTCATAATACATCCGCCATTTCTTCACTCGCTTTTTTAAACATAACCATAGCTAAAACTATGCTGACAGCAGCAAAAACACTCGGATATACAAGTAAGCCAAGCTCCGGAGCTTTATCATAAAGCAACACGTTGTGATAGCCCATGACAACTCCAGTCATTGGGTTTAACATCATTAACCAATGGTACTTGTCAGGAACGATAGATAACATGTACACAATAGGAGTAAGCCAGAACCAAAATTGCAGTACGACATTTAAAACCTGGCCTATATCTCGCATAAATACGTTCAAGACACCGAAAAACAGCCCGATACCTACAGCTAACCCCAAGGTGATAATAACAAGCAAAGGCATCCAATGAAGTGCGTGAAAAGGCAGGTGACCTAAAAAACCAAATACAGCAAACATGGTAACGAACATCAAAAAAAAGTTAATCAGTCCAGTCCCTACAACAATTAGTGGAAGTGCAAGCTTTGGGAAAGACATCTTCTTTAATAGGTTTCCGTTATCAATAAAGACAGTAAGACAGCGACCTAAGACTTCTGAAAACAATGTCCAACCAATCACACCAGAAAGGATATAAATTGGATATGCATATTGTGTAGAGACTTCCGGCAATTTAGCCGTCATGATTTGTGATAAAATCAACGCATAGACAAGCACCATTGCTAATGGATTTAAAACCATCCATAGACCGCCTAGTTTACTTCGAGCAAAACGAGAGCGAAATTCAGTGCGAATTGAAGAAAGTATGAAGTATCGGTACGCCCACAAAGGGAGTAGCACTCTTTTCATCTAGTTATTACCTTATAATTCTGCAGATTTCATCTAAGAGGATTACACCTCTTAGATGTGTATTGTGACACTTTACTTGCCACACAAAATAGAAAGAATGGCTTTAGTTTTCTCTTCCATCAACGCAATGTCTGCGCGAGACTCTACATTCAACCTAACAACAGGCTCAGTATTTGATGAACGTAAGTTAAAGCGCCAATCAGCGAACTCCAAACTAATCCCATCCGTTTCATCAAATACTAGTGCGTCTGACTGATATGCCTCTAGCACCTTTGAAATTGATTCTTTAGGATTTTCTAACTTGGAGTTTATTTCGCCCGATGAAGGGTATGCGCTGATACGCTCTGAAACCGTTTCTGAAAGTTTCATGCTTTTAACTGATAATAGTTCAGTTACCAGCAACCAAGGAATCATGCCTGAGTCACAATACGCGAAGTCGCGGAAGTAGTGGTGTGCACTCATCTCTCCGCCATAAATGGCATCTTCTTTACGCATACGCTCTTTTATGAATGCGTGGCCTGTTTTGGACATAACAGGCACACCGCCCGCTTTTGTAACCACATCGATAGTGTTCCAAGACAAACGTGGATCATGAATGATTTTCGCGCCTTTCTCTTTTTGCAAAAAGGCTTCCGCTAGTAAGCCGACAATGTAGTACCCTTCAATAAAATCACCATTTTCGTCAAACAGAAAACAACGATCAAAATCACCATCAAAGGCAATCCCCATATCAGCCTTATGTTCTTTTACCGCATTTGCAGTATCTGCACGACATTCTGGCAATAGTGGATTTGGGATTCCGTTAGGAAAGTTGCCGTTTTCCTCATGGTGAACTTTGATAAGCTCCAATGGAATATTCAGAGATTGAAAACGTTCTTCAAGAGCATCAATCACGTGGCCTGCAGCGCCATTACCAGAGTTGATCACCAATTTCATCGGTTTAATATTCGCTGGCGTAATATAGCCCATCAAATGATCAGTGTACTCTTTCAAAATATTAATTTGCTTGTAGGTACCTTTAACATCAACGTCAATAAAATCATTGTTTTCTGCTAACGTTTGAATATCTCGTAACCCGGTATCACCACTAATTGGTCTTGCTCCTTCACGAACAAGCTTCATACCATTGTAGTCCATCGGATTATGACTCGCTGTAACCTCTACACCGCCATCAACTCCTAAATGAAAAGTAGCAAAATAGATTTCTTCCGTGCCAGATAAACCAATATCCAAAACGTGAACACCCGCATCCATTAAACCGTTAGCTAAAGAGAGTTTCAGCTCTTCACTTGTTAGACGAACATCTCCGCCAACAACAATGGTTTTCTCATCAGCACTTTCACTTTTTAAAAACTGACCGTAAGCTCGTCCAATTCGGTACGCGATATCATTATCGAGTTCGGAGCCTAGTTGACCGCGAATATCATAAGCTTTGAAGCATGTTAACTTTGTCATTATTTACTTTCCTCTAAACGTACTACGTCGTCTTCGTTTAGGTATGAACCTGATTGTATTTCTATAAGCTCGAGTGGTATTTTACCGGGATTTTCAACCATATGGCTTACACCAACTGGAATGTAGAGTGATTGATTTTCAGAGATAATTTGCTCTTTGCCATTGCTACTTACTTTGGCGGTACCTGAAACTACGACCCAGTGCTCAGCTCGATGATAGTGCATTTGGAGTGACTGTTTTTTACCTGGTTGTACAGTGATACGATTTACCTTATAACGTTCACCGCCATCTATTGCATCAGACTTACCCCAAGGGCGGTAAACTTCTCTGTGCTCCCTGAACTCAGCTCGGTTTTCTGCTTTCAAATGTTCAACAATTTTCTTCACTTGTTGCACATTGTCTTTGTGTGCGACTAGAACTGCATCTTTTGTTTCAACAACAACGATGTCTTTTACTCCAACCGAAGCTACCAGCTTATTCGGAGCGTAAATATAACACCCTTCAGTATCCTCTGTTATCGCATCTCCATGAATCACGTTTCCAGAGCTATCCTTCTCTGAAACTTCCCATAACGCTGACCATGAGCCAACGTCACTCCAGCCTGCATCCATAGGAACAACTACAGTCTTATCGGTGCGTTCCATTACAGCATAATCAACAGAATCATCAGGGCACTTTAAGAACTCGCTCTTATCGACGCGAATGAAGTCCATATCTTCTGTTGTGCCATTCGTTGCTTTTGAACAACACTCATGAATTTCTGGTGAGTATTTCTTAAGCTCTTCTAGAAAGACACTCGCTTTGAACATAAAGCATCCGCTATTCCAGTAGTACTCTCCACTTGCTACATATTGCTCCGCGACTTCCAATTGAGGCTTTTCAACAAATTGCTCTACAACGTAAGCCGAATCGCCTTCTTGAGAGCCTCGCTTAATATAGCCATAACCCGTTTCTGGTGCAGTTGGTACTATACCGAAGGTTGCTAACTTACCAGCATCAGCGACAACTTGAGCTTTACGAATTGAGTCTTGGAACGCTTCCGTATCTTGCACTATATGGTCAGCGGCTAAAACGAGCATCACAGGATCATCGCCATGCGCTATCGCTTGCATTGCAGCCAATGCAATAGCCGGAGCAGTATTTCGCCCTGCAGGTTCCAATATAATACGAGCTTCCTGACCAAAAGTACGAAGCTGCTCTGCAACCACAAACCGATGGTCTTCATTAGAAATAATGATTGCTTCAGAAGCCGACATACCACTAATTCGATCTAAGGTGGACTGCAACATCGTTAATGAATTGTGATTATCTAGCGCTAAAAATTGCTTTGGGAACGCTGAACGCGACAGAGGCCATAAACGAGAGCCAGACCCCCCAGCCATAATGACAGGTATAAACATAATTTTTCTTCTTTAATTTATAATCAATACTTTGGCCCCCCCTGTTTTGTAGTAAAAGCAAGGGGACAAGAATAAATAGTTTCAATTAAACATCTTTAAACCAATGCTAAACCACTTAGCACTTGGTTTTCATACGAAAGGATTAACAATGAGCTTTAGCTACATTTCCTTTCGAAGATATACGATATTCATCAACATAAGCGGGTATGAAAACTGACTTTCCTTTTTTCAACGTCACAACCTCACCTGAGTGATGAGTCAACGTCAGTTCAGCATCCAACGGCAACAAGATTTCGGCACTTTTAGGTCTAATAAGCTCATTATCTGGTTTTTTATAAACTGAGAATCTGAAATCAGGAACCGGAATAGGGTAAGTGAGTACACCATTCTCAGTTATCGGCGCTAGCTTTAGCGTATCAAACGGCTTTTCCTCAAAAAGAGTACAACTAGCAAGCTCTTGAACATCAATATGTTTAGGTGTTAAACCAGCTCTCAGAACATTATCAGAATTAGCCATAATCTCTAATGCTGTCCCCTTTAGATAAGCATGAGGCGTTCTGGCATCTAAATACATTGCCTCTCCAGGCTCTAACGTAATGACATTAAGCATTAATGGGGTAAACAACCCAATATCACCGGGATACTGCTCTGACAGGGTTAAAATTAGTGAAGACAGTTCTTGGGTTACATTATCTTTAACTTTAGAGATTAACGAGTTGACTGCTTCAACTTTGTTTTCCCCTTCCAACGAGAGGATACCTACAAAAAATTCACGAAGCCCCTCTAAAGAAGGATTAGCATTTAGGAGTTCAAGCATCTCACTTAACTGTGGGATTCCAACATTTGAAAATAGTGAAATGATCTCAGGAATTGCTCGGAAACCATTCATAGCTTGATAAGGCGTTAAAGCATAAACTAATTCAGGCTTGTGATTCGAATCTCTATAGTTTCTATGATGAGCGGAAAGAGGAACATGAGCTTGCTCTTCTTTATGGAAACCAAGCTCAGCTTCCTCTTTACTAGGATGCACTTGAACAGACAGTGCATTTTCAGCAGCGAGAACTTTAAATAGATATGGTAACTCTCCAAATTTCTCACTTATCTGCGTTGATAAGAATTCCTCTTTGTGAGACTCAATCAATCGAGACAATAATACTGTAGAGTCGCCATTTTTAACTTTCGAGCACCCATTGGGATGAGCACCCATCCACATTTCAGCCTGTGGCTCATTACCAATGTTATCTGTGCCAAATAACTGACTAAACGAAGACTTACTACCCCAAGCAAAATTTTGAATGACATTGTCCATCTCAAAAAATTTTTTTTCTTTTTCAGCTTCAAACATTTATCTAGTTCCTGACACCTTAAATTGTTAGCCTCCTCAAAAAACAGGCATGCTACCGCCCGTTGATATTCAGGCGAAATCACACTACGCGTATAAAGGAAAGGCTTATGACTATAAACATTATCTCTAATGTATCTTTAGGAAGCAAAAAAAATTGCTATTTCTACTCTTGTCTTTCGTAATATTAACAACCAAAGCTAATTGGTACAGAACCTAAGTATGGGCAGTCGCTCTATATACACCAAACCCAAAACCTCGCTATACTCCTGACCTATAGTTTTTCGCCCCATAACGAATAAGAGTTCAAGATATGCAAGAGTTAGTTCCATTTTTTCAAGAGAATATGATTTTAGCCATCGTATGGATCGGCTTGGTTGTTGCCATCATTGCGAGCGTTAT
>JBLWYD010000061.1:0-17075 GCA_048267165.1 Bacteroidota bacterium | reverse complement strand
GATAGGTCTGAATGGCATCTAAGTTATACCCCGTATGGAAAGAATCGATCCAAGATTGCAAAGGCAACATACCATACACCCATGAACCGTCTCTATTTTGCGCTTCTACGGCTGCTTTTATAGCTGTTTTAGCTGTATCTTTATAAAGCTCATTGTTGTTATATCTATATAACTGACTTAAAACTTTTGCCCCTAATAAACTAGCATTGAAAACCGTATTATTTCCATTTAGCGGGGAATAGGAGAACAAAAACCCAGATTTATACTCTGTACGATTTAAGTCATTTAACACAAAATTACCTGCCGAAAGAGCGGTATCTAAATAACTTTGATTCTTTGTGATTTCGTAGGCATTTAATAATGCTGTGACACAAAACGATGTCGCTACCACCGTTGGAGTATGTGCAGGAAATAAAAACAATCGTCTAGCTTGCCAATCAAAATTATACCCCCAACAAGCTCCGGAATAGTCCTTATTTTGCATTTCTGAAAGTAGATTTGCTAATTCCTCAATACGATTTAAAATTTCCTCTTTTGTACCAAAACGGGTATCCTCTTTTTCAACTAGTTTGTATAAGTTACAATAGCCATTTAAAAATAGCCCGATTCCCTTAGCATTATGCTGTTTTGGAACTAATAATAATTTTCTAAAATTAATAGGACTACGTTTAAAACCTTGAATCATAACCAAACGAGCAAGATCCCAATGTTTGAAAGGTGTTGCCTTAAATATTTTGGAATTCAATCCATCATAAGGATCCCAACCGGCAAAGTTTTCTGCTTCGCAATAGGATTGTAGTGCTTTGAAAGATTCTAATACTTTAGACTGCATACGGCTGACTTCCGTTTTGTATAGACTCTAACACTTTAAAAGTTGCACGAGTAACCGCAAAAATATCTTCCATTGGTATTGGCGAATGTCCATCTTTTAAAAGACCGTTAATAAAAGCTTCCACCATTTCCTTCTGTCCTTTATTTTGGTTTAGTAATTTCTTCTTAGAAGGTTTTCCTTTACCATAAATTTTTAATTCTTTAAAATCTGAAAGTACGGCTGTATTACCTGAAGCAAAAACTTCTAGATACTCTTTTGGTAGTTCTTTAGATCCATTAGCGAAATAAGCCACTACACCTGTTGATCCGTTTTCAAACTGAATATTGATAGTAACTGTATCGTTTAAACCGTTAGGATCTGGTAGCGCCATAGCTGTAACCGTTTTAGGCAAACTACCATTTAGAAATGTCAGTAAGTCTATAAAATGACAGGCTTCCCCAATAATTCGACCACCACCTATTTCCATGTCTTGAATCCAATTATCTTTTGGAATACTACCAGCATTTACCCTATATATCATACTCATTGGTCCCGATCCAAATTTATTTTTTATAGCTGTCACTAATGGAGAAAAACGACGATTGAACCCAATCATTACCGGTTTTTGCACCTTTTGCTGTAATGTAATAATATCATCTAACTCGTTTTCAGTCAAACAAATTGGCTTTTCTACAAAAATATTCTTGTTTGCCTTTAATCCTTTTAAAACATATTCTGCGTGCGAATCATGTCTTGTAGCTATAAAAAGAGTATTCGTTTTATCATCCAACAGGTCTGCTTCGTTAGTAGCACAAAATCCAAATTTAAATTTTTCTGCTACACGCTTAGAAGTCGTTCCTGTATTTGTTAAAACTCCTATTCTACTAACATCGTTACTCTCTGGAATATTAGGTAGCAAATTTCCTTGTGCATAACTTCCTGCCCCAATAAAAGACACAGCCACTTTAGCATTAGCCTTTATTTCATTTACAGTTATAGGGGTTTTTGATATCTCTTTATCAACCGCGTATTTTAAAGCAATTCCAGAAAAAGGCTCACTTCGATTAACCACCAAATCAAACGCCTTTGGAGCATCCTCAAAATCAAATTCGTGAGTGGTTATATAATCTATATTTATTGCTTTTGTTTCAATTAAACGCTGAAAAGCTTCCATATTTCGCTTTTCCGTCCAACGCACATAGGCATACGGATAATCTAAGCCTTTTTCTTCGTAGTTTAAATCATAACGTCCAGGACCATAAGAACAGGCCATTTTCAACTCTAATTCTTTACGATACCAATGTGGGTCACGTTCAAATCCTGTTGGCACTGCCCCTAAGACAATTACTTTTCCTTTTTTACGAGCAATGGCACCTGCAAAATTAATAGGATCTAAACTTGAGGTAGCTGCGGCAATAATTACAGCGTCAGCCCCTTGTCCGCTTGTATGTGCATGAATTTTATCTTCTAGCCCTGCGGTATCTCGTGTATATGCAGCATCCACAACCTTGTTTTTAAAAGCTTGTTCTACTGGAGCCTCAGAAACGTCAATACCAATAACTTGAACACCGGAAGCTTTTAAAATCATTGAGGCTAATTGTCCTAAAAGGCCTAAGCCTATCACAACAGCGGTTTCTCCTAAACGCATATCGGCTTGACGAACACCTTGCATCGATATGGCTCCTAGGGTATTATAGGCTGCGTGCTTTAAATTAGCTTCATCACTAACTTTCACACATAAGTTAATAGGTACCGAGACAATTTCTGCATGATTGGCATAACCAACTCCTGCACAGGCCACTTTATCACCAACTTTAAACTCCGTAACGCCCTCACCAACTTCTATTACTTCTCCAGCACAACTATATCCTAATGGAGAGTAGGCATCTAGTTTTTTCATAACAGCTCGATAGGTTTGTATTGGCCCTTGTTTTTTTAAGGTATCGATAACTTGCTTTACTTGTTGTGGACGTTCTTTAGCTTTCCCTATCAAGCTTTTACGTGCTGCTGTTACTGTTGAGCCCTCCGTACCTGCACTAATGATGGAGTAATGGTTTTTCACAATCACCATTCCTTTTCCTACTTGAGGAACAGGTAATTCTTGTATGACCATATCGCCTGAGCCTAATTTTTGTGTGAGTTGTTGCATTTTTTATTCTTTAATATATTGTTTTAATGGTAAAAACTTACCATTTGCTTCTTTAGCTATTTTTTTAGTATAAATAATTTTATAGTTACATTTATCTAATAGCGCTTTATCAAAATGAGATCTAAAACGCTTTTCAACTTCATTCGTGAACCCTTCTCCTTTTACGATAATGATGTCTAATTCTCCTTTTTGCTTTTGAACGTACTGAAGCCCATTTATTTTTAGATATAAATCGGAATGCAAATTTAGGGCAGTTATTGTTACATAGGTATTATCTTTAAGATATATTTTATTTTTATCCCAGCGACCTTGAATGTTCTTAATAAGAGGAAGATGTCTACCACAATGTTCGCAGTAATCTCCTACATATTCAGCAAAATCACCTGTTCTATACCTCAAAAAAGACATGTAGGGATTATGTATTCCTGTACCTACTATTTCCCCCACCTTTCCAGGAGTTGTTATCCTTTTATTTTCTTCATCAAGTAGTTCTAAGTAACCATAAGTTGGTTCCACATGTATAGCGTCATTGTTTTTGCACGGTCCTCCAAGTATAAGTTTTTCAGAATGCCCATACCAATTATATATTGGAATTTTTAACTCATCTTTAATTAATGAGCTTTGCAATTCAGTTAACCCTTCTGAACCACATAAAAAGCCGGTTATAATAGAAGTATCTTTATTACTATCTTTTAAAAATAAACAGAACTGATAAGCGCTACTAGGGTAGGCATGAATATATTTAATATTATATTTTTTAATCGTACTATAAATCTTTTCATAATAGCTGAAATCTGTGTTAAACCCATCAAAAATTATTTCCTTTTTTAAAGGGTTAACGGTAAATATTTGATTTGGTTTTAATTGCTTATTACGAATAACTGCACGAATCTCTCCCTTCCACCCAATATGATTCCACATAGCATTCATTGTGTTTAGTTCAACTACATGTCGATCCTTAGGTATGATTAGTCTTAGGGGTTTTCCTGATGTACCCCCTGTAGTACCTTCTACCACCTCTTTATTAGAATAATTTGGAAGCACGAAACTCGTCCAATTATTCATAATTATATCCTTATTTATTATAGGAATTTTTTCAGAAAACTCAAGAAGACTATTTATAGGTTCAAGACCTAACTTTTTATAATAGGGAATATTAAGAATACTATAATTAGTTGCATTAATAACATCAGCTGAATTATCATATTTCTTATAATTCCTTTTATAAAACCGCTTATAGTATATGAATTTAAACCCTAAGTAATAAGGAAATAAAAAATTTAAACGAGACAATAAAATTAAAAGTCTATTTTTCATTAGAAAGCACTAGATCATTAAACAATTGTGTTAATTTTTCCTCAGCAACAGATACATCATAATCCTTAATCATTGAAGAATTTTTACACATTTTTAAAGAAAATTTTGGATTGGAAGTCAATTCTATCAATTTTAATGCTAAATCTTCCGCATTCCTCTTTTCGAAATAAACATAATTTTCTCGATTTTGAAGTACATTCTCATTGGCTTCAATATTGGATGAAATAATAGCCATCTTTGCTGCAATAGCTTCTTTTAATACAACTGGGGAATTTTCAAAATGACTAGGGAAAATTAAACAACGTGAACTTTTAAAAAGTTGGTGTTTGGCATCTCCAAAAGTAGCACCTTTGAAAATGAAATAATCTTTTAAATTATGTTCACTTATAACGCTTTTAATTTCGTTTTCTATCGCTTCTGTTGGTGCAACACCGATGACTTGAATACGACAGGAAACATTCTTTTCCTTTAAAACTTTAACAGCCTCTAGTAAATCAAAGAAACCTTTTTCCTTACTCAAGCGACCAACATATAAAAAATCGTCGTTTTTGTTTTGTAATTCATTTTCAAAGTCTCCATAATTTACAAAATTTTCAATTATTGTACATTTATCTTCTCCAAAATATTTTGTAAAAAAAGTGTAGTGAGCCTCTGACAATAGAATTATACGACTCGCATATTTATTAAAATATTTAGCCACCCATTTTAACCTTTTTGGGGTTAGAGCAAATTCCCCTTTCGTTTTTGAATGGAAGTGAATGATTATTGGAATATTAAATTTGTGCATTGTTTTAAGAAATAAAAGATCCCTTAAAATTGACATTCCCGAAGTGATGAAAATATTGATTACATCAGGTTGCTCTTTTGCTACAAACTGTTTGAGACTTTTATTGATATTCAGATTCCGTTTTATACTTTTAAATTTAAATTTGGCATACAAGTCTTCTCTATCTTTCTTTTTAGTGGTATCAAATGAAATTACTTCATAGCCGTCATAATCAATTTTTTGAAAACTTTGATTGATGACAGCTACTCCACCTAATGGTGGAGGATTTGGACCTATGAATGCTGTTTTTTTCATTATATTCTATTACCAGTTCACAAAGTGGCTAAGGGTTATATTTTATTCATAAGACTACCTGTAATTATAGAAATGCTTATGGAGATAGAGAATACTAAAATATAACCTACTAACCCATTAAAATTGTATATTTTATTTAATAACTGAATTATTGGAAAATGTAAAGCGAATATATAAAAAGTATATTTTTCCATTTGATGAAATATCTTATTTGAAAAAGAGGTAGTTTTTATTTAAAGTTAATAAATCAGAAATTTTTATCTATCTGTTATAGGAGAACCCTACATTGTATCTTTTACCTGTAAAAAACACTCTTGAAGTATATAGATAATAGAAATAAAGCGGGTGTAAATGAATAGAGAAACCGTGTACGATAACAAATAACACTATAAGAATTAAGAATAAACTTCATATATATTAAACTAGTTAGATTAAGATAGAACAGTTAATTTTTTGTAATCATAATTAAGTGTTAGAATAATAAAAAAAGAAGCTGTCATTGTAGAGCTAAAAGGGTTTAAAAAGAACTGTAATAATATAAAAAATAAAAGAGCAACCCTTATCGGGTTTTCTGATTGCAGGCCTTTCTTAATATATATATTAAAGACTATAATCACAAAAAGTATAAATGCAAATATTCCATAAAAGAAAAACATTTCCAAAAAATCACTATGTAATGAAAAACCGATTTCTGTATTTAGACCACCATATCCGAAATAGGTATTTGCAAATTCAAATTGATCAAAGTAATGGGTCCAAATTTCTGTTCTACCACTACTAAAAGTACTTAATGTAGCTTCATCTCCTGTGTTTAAATCTCGATAAGAACCTAAGAAGTTAGACAAGGCTCTGTTATTCATAATAAACTGAAATAAAGCGGAATATGTTAAAACCCCAATTATAATAGTAGAAAAAAGATAAGTTTTAACTTTTTTAGCAGTAATTTTTAAATCGGTAAAAATATATACGGTAAAAATAAGTAAAGTACCTAAAATAATGCTCCGACTCCCCATAAGAAAAAGTGGAAGTGCATATATATACTTTATCAATTTTATATTTTGCTTTAAGTTTTGTTTTATAAATAAAAAACCAAAATAAAAAACAACATAAAAATAACCGAAAACTGCGACTTTGTCCCACCACATTTCTTCTCTTAAAATTGTTACAGATCTAAAAGGAAAACCGAACTGAGCAAACCTTACAAACCAAATAATAAGAAAAAACCAAAAATATCCTTTAAAATATTTACTTAAAAAGGTTTTGTCGATATAATAAAGAGAGTATGTGCCAATTATTAATGGGGTTAAATATTTAGTTGAAATATTTAAATTAATAATATTTAAAGAATTATTTATAATCGTTGAAAGCAAAAAAACAAACAATAATAAATAAACAATATAATCTATTTTATAAAATGTTTGTTTTTGTCTAAATATCAACTTCATAATATATATCCCAATAAAAGCACCACCAATTATTCGGTTAATAATAAAAAGCTCCTCCGGATTCCAAAGTAATATTGGCGGATAGATAATTAAAAGGAATTTAAATATTTTATCTAACATTTGATAAATTCAAAAAATATTTTCTACTCAAAAAATATGTTGTTATAAAAAAAATAATTTCTGAAACTATTAATCCATATCCAATACCAGCTAACAAACTATAATTTGTAGCACAAAAGTAAATAACCGAATAAAAAACAAATGCTCTTAAAACATTTAAAATTGTTAATGTTTTAAATGCCTTTAAGGAACTTAGACTTGTTATATAAATATGGGATCCTGCAGCAAAAACCCCTGCGACCACACTTAATTGTGCTGTAAATAATCCTTCTTGATAATCTGAGAAAAAATGAGAAACAATAAAGGGTAGAATTAAATAACCTAAAACACCTATAGGTATCATAGACAAAAAGATTAAAAAACTAATCTTTTTTGAATACTTCCATATATTTAAAGGGGAACTCCCTTTTCCTGCCTCATTTGAAATCTTAGGATAAAAATACTGTGCTAAAGTAACAGGAATTAGTTTCATAGCAGAATTTATAGCTATTGCGGGAGAGTAGAGGCCCATTTGGAGTGCCGTACCAATTTGTAAAATTATAATTCTATTAAAGGAATTAACAATACCATAAATATAATTAAGTATAAAAAGTGGTAATCCTGTCTTTATAAGTAGATTAAATATTTTTTTATTAAATACTGCGTTTATTTTAAAAGGCCTATAGTAATGAAGTAAAAGAAGTTGCAATGCAGCTATTAGGGAAATACGCAATAAGTGTCCGTTATACTGATAATAATACACTAATAATAAACTGATAAGTATAATAACAGATTGACACAAATAAATCACTGTTAATTTTTGGAATGAATTAGAACTTCTATACGTACTTAACAAATAATTATTGTAAAACTGAACTAACATAAGAAACACTATAGATAATACCGTAAAGAATATTTGGCTATCGTAATAGAAATAAAAAAATATTAACACTACTACACCAATAACAAAAACAATAGAAGAAATTATCTTAACTAAAAACAGAGTTGTTTTTGTTAAGCTGTTGGCGACATTCTCCATTTTCTTACCTAAATAAAATGGTAATTCCCTTCCTAGTCCATTAATTACACCAAATTGCAATATATATATATAAGTAATAAAAATTGAAAACGTATTCCATATCCCCATATCACTAGGAGAAATCCATGTAATAGTTAGGATTCCTGTGAGCATTGTAAGTAATGACATACTTAATGCGCTTATGGAAAACAATAGTCCTATGTTTTTTGTAAAGGTTTTAAACAGCATTAAGTTGATACTCTTTTAAATTGAATTCCTTAAATATATCATAATAATATTCCCTTATAGCTCCACCGCCAGGTATTACTATATAATACCCACTAAACAGATTATTAGAGATTCTAATATTTAATAGAGCACTAGAAGTATAAGTAAACATCACTTTTGGCAAGCCTTTTTTTACTAAAAAGGATTCAAGCGCTTCATTTTTTGAAATAATGTTTAAACCTTTAATTTTCATTTCATGAATAAGCGTTTCTGCTGGATCAGGGTAATAATCTATCGTACCATACTCCTTAATAATTTGCTTTAAAGCATTCGTATAGTTTTCTATACTAATCATCTTGTATTCCACTAATGGCTGACCAATAAAACCAACTTTATCAATTAAATTTAATTTTTGTTTTAGTAAATCTATACCTATTTCATTTTTAAATATTTTTCTTAATGGATACACTGTGTAGTAAGAATCTACTAACGAGATTAACTGTCTTGTGTTTTTTAATAATCTACCTTTATTTAATAGTAGGATAATATTAGTTAAAAGCATTTTAACTCGTTCTCTTGGAAAGTTTTTATAATATTGAGGATATTTTAAAATTACAGGAGTACCTATACCGTCATCAATCAAATATAGTTTTTTATAATTAATTAGTGTTTCAAAAACCCTGCAATTAATTCCTGTAAAAACGGTATTAATAAGAATTTCACAATGTAATTTTGGAAACTTTTTTGGTTTTAAAAAAGATTTAAAAATTCCTGAAATATGATTAAAATCTAAATCTATTTTATGGCCTTCACTTGTTTTAAATCCTGTTTGACATTTACTAATTATAAGAAGAGTTTTATTACTGAAATAATTTTCAACTAAGTAATTAACGACTTTCTCTTGAAAATTTGATTCTATAATAAAAATTATATCATACTTCATTTTAATTTATTTAGTTGAGTTTTATATTTGTTTTTATTTAAAACTCTATCCTTTTTAGGATTTTTGCTGGAACCCCTCCAATTACACAATTTGATGGAAATGATTTCGTTACAACGGTGTTTGCACCAACTGTAACATTATCACCTAAAGTAACACCACTTCTTATAAAAGAATTAGCGCCAATCCAACAATTATTTCCTATTTTAATTTTCCCATGAACTTTTATTGGTTTTTCCAAATGTAAAGTACTTGGATCATTATCCTCAGTTCGAAAATGACAACCATGAGATATTCTACAATTTCTACCAATTTCAATTTCGCTTTTAATTGGATTAGACACTACAAATGTGTTTTTACCAAAGTAAGTATTTTCTTTAATAGAAATTGCTCCATTACCATATATATAAGTATTAATATGCAACCCTACTGATGAGTCTATATTATATTTCGAATACAACATTCTTTTTTTAAATTCAAGTTTCCTAGATAGAAAATAATTTGATATCAAATAGATTAGAAAAGAAAACGGATTTAAGAAAACTAGTTTTACTTTATCAAAAAAAGTCATTATTGATTATGATTTTTAGATTTATAATTTTCTATAACAACACTTAATTGGTCTGTTTCTGTTAATATTTCTTCCACAAACTCTCTAAACGCTCCATTACCCCCTCTTGTTTTTAATTTTATGTCTACTAAATCTTTAATATAGCTAGGTGCATTAGCAGGAGCAGCAGATAGACCTACTACTTTTAATAATGCCATATCATTAAGGTCATCGCCAATATAAGCTACATCTTTAAGGTTAATCCCTAAGTCATCACATAATGCGGTAGCTACAGCAACCTTATCTTTTACCCCCATAAAAAGGTGTTTTACTTTCAACTTATCTGCTCTTCGTTTAACAATTTTGGTATCCTCACCAGTAATAATTGCAAAAGGAATATTTAAAAGGTTTAAAAATAAAACACCTGCACTATCTGAAGTATTAAACTTTTTCCATTCATTACCGGTTTGGTCGTAATACATCCCTCCATCGGTCCATACTCCATCAATATCCGTAATAACCAATTTAGGTAAAATCATGTTTTGTTTATTTGACATGCTTATTATAAATTATTTCATTTTTAGCAATATCAGATAACAGTTCCTTGCCAATCAACTTATCTTTATCTGTCCATTTAAATCCATCACCTGGACTTAACAAATGTAAATCTTCTTGTTTTATAACATCCCCTTTCTTCAACTCTACTTTTGTAGCAATAGAACGTTCTAATTTTTCTCTTGCAGCAACCACTGAAGGCTCTATATAAATCTCTTCTTTACCTAATGATAAATCCAAGTTTCTAATATCCCTCATCATTCTGTAGATACCATCAATTGCCAAAGAACCCGCTTGATCGGTTCCTTTCATACCTCTATCTAAAGTAATATGTTTTTCTATAATTTCTGCTCCCATACCAACAGCTGCAATAGGTGTTGCAATACCAATGGTATGATCTGAATATCCAATCTTAAATTGCGGATAGTTATTCTTTAAATAAGTTATCGTCTTTAGATTTACATTCTCGTACCTTGTTGGATACTCGGAAACGCAGTGAAGAATAGATAAATCACTATGGTACTTTGTAATTACATCAATAGCCTCATCTAATTCCTTTTTACCAGCCATACCAGTAGAAATGATCATTGGCACTTTGGTTTCGGCTAGAGCTGCAAGTAACGGTAAGTTGGTTAAATCTCTAGAAGCAACTTTTAGTTTATCTGGAGTAAAGTATTTAAACATACTTAAGCACCCTATAGCACATAAGGTTTCAACAAAATCCAAACCTTTTTCTTTTGCATATTTGTAAACCTCGAAATGTTCTTCGTCATTAAGTTCTAAAAACTCCCTGTGTTCACCATAAGTTTCCCCAAAAGAATTTGGCGTATCATATGGTCTATCCATTTGTGATTGAGAAAGCTCTTGGCTTAAGTCTCTTTTTGTAAGTTTAACAGCATCCATGACTGGAAGTGTATTATTAAAAAGCTTGTCATAGATAGGTCTAGATACTACATCAACTAATAGTTTTGCTATATCCACAGAACCATTATGGTTTTGACCTATTTCACCTATTACATATGTACTCATATTATTTTGTGTTAAATTTTATTTGTTCCCTCATACGAAGCAACCATTGTTTGTTATTTTTAATATTTCTCACTATTTCTATAGTTTCCACTATATTCTTTTTTATACATTCTGCATATATTTCTTTTAACAGAAGATAATCCTCTTCAGTGTCAAGAGTCATCCGCAAATCTTTAACCTTGTCAATTTCAGACGATATAGACATTAGTTTTAAATTAAATTTTAATGGATTAGAATGTATGTAATTAGTTACATGCTCCAAATACAATGTAGCGTTTGTTGTTTCTTTTACTTTTTCCAAAGCATTTAAACTTACTCCCTCAGCCCAAAAGCCATAATGCGTTAAAATAGTAGGTTTACCCTCGCTGGTTTTAAAAGAATAATAATCTACATCCTCCTCTCTAAAATTATCAATCAGTAATTTTAATGCAAAAACATCCAAGAAAGGATTATCTGCACAAACCCTAATAATTTTGGTTAACTGGTGTTTTTTTGCAGTGTCTATGAATCGTTTTAATACATTGTTTTCTGAACCTCTAAAATAAGCAATACCACTATTTTCACATACATTAACTATTTTATCATCTGATGTATTAGTTGTAGTCGCAACTATTAAAGGAATCTCTGGCATTTCTTTAGAGATCTTTTTTAAAATAATCTCTAACACTCCCATTTCTTTATAAAAAGGAAGTATCATTTTTTTAGGCAAGCGAGTAGAACCTAATCTTGCTTGTATAATTATACCTAACATAGTAGTGATAATTTATTTTATTCTTTTTAATTATATTAAATTGACACTTCTTTTAATTACTTATTTATTTTGGACACCACAATAATCTAAAACTACTTGCTCTTTATTGAAATCCAAATCTTTAAATTCATCATGAGCTACTAATAAGGCAACAATGTCTGCTTTTTCAGCAGCTTCTTTATATTCTGTGATTTTAAAAACTTGATGATCTTCAATATTAGGCTCTACGATAAAATAGTCTTCGTCTTGCGCTTCTTGTAGAACTTTTTGCACGATGTATTTGGCCGGAGATTCTCTTAAATCATCTATATTTGGTTTAAAAGCTAAGCCCATTAAGGCAATTGCTGGTGGACGACCGTGTGCTAATTGAAAAGCGTGACGTGCTTTTTTAATTTGCTCTGCAACCCAAAAACTTTTATAGTTATTTATTTCACGAGCTTTACCAATAATTTGAGATTCCATTGGGAAGTCTGAAGTGATAAAATATGGATCTACTGCGATACAGTGGCCTCCTACGCCACAACCAGGTTGTAAAATATTTACTCTAGGGTGTTTATTTGCTAAACGAATTAACTCCCAAACGTTGATATCTGCTTTATCACAAATAAGAGATAGCTCATTTGCAAAGGCAATTTGCACATCTCGGCTAGAGTTTTCTGTTAGTTTACACATTTCGGCCGTACGAGCATTAGTAGCATGTAATTCCCCTTGCACAAACTGTCTATAGAAATTTATTGCTTTCTCTGTACTAGCTTCATCAACCCCACCTATTACTCTATCATTATGTACCAATTCATACATAACGTTTCCTGGTAATACTCGTTCTGGACAATATGCTAGATGTATTTTCCCTTTTAACTCTGGACGCTCTCTATAGATAAGTTCCATCATTTTTTCAGTAGTCCCAATTGGAGATGTCGATTCAATGATATATAAATCGCCTTCTTTTAACAATGGTAAAACAGCTCGAGTTGCTGACTCTACATAGGAAATATCTGGTTCGTGATTTCCTTTAAAAGGCGTAGGCACTACTATTAAGTAGGTATCGGCAGCTACTGGTTTGGTATCTGCTATTAGTTTCCCTGCTTTTACTGCTTTGGCAACCGCTTCTTCTAAATCCATTTCTATGATATGGATTTTCCCTTGATTAATGGTTTTTACAACTTCTGGATTTACATCTACTCCGTGCACTTGCATCCCTTTAGATGCCATAAGTGCTGAAGTTGGTAATCCTATATATCCTAATCCTATTGTTACTACGTTTGGATTCATTTGTTTTAGTGTTTAGTATTTAGTATTTAGTGGTTTACAATTTACTCATAAATTCAACCACTCTACCACAAGCTTTCCCGTCTCCATAAGGGTTATGACGGCCGCTCATTTCCTTGAAGTGCTCTTCATCATCTAGTAGAGAAAAAGTTTCTTTAATAATCTTTTCAGAATCTGTTCCTACCAAAATCACAGTCCCTGCATCTACTGCTTCCGGGCGTTCGGTGGTATCACGCATCACCAATACAGGCTTCCCTAAACTTGGGGCTTCTTCTTGTACACCACCACTATCAGTAATGATGATCTTAGCACGATCCATCATCCAGATAAAATCATGATACGCTAGTGGTTCTATGAGTCGGATGTTTGCAATGTCTCCTAAAATACGATTTACAGGTTCTAATACTTTAGGGTTTAAATGTACTGGATACACAATTTGCACCTTAGGTCGTTCTAAAGCAATAGTTTTTAAAGCCTCACAGATACGGATAAATCCATCGCCATGATTTTCACGTCTATGACCAGTCACCAATAATAAATCAGCTCCGTTTAGGTCTTTATCCAGTTGCTTAACAAGTTCGCTAGGTTCTTGCTTTACCTTTTCAACACTATGCAATAAGGCATCAATTACGGTATTACCTGTAACTTCAATGCTTTTAGAGTCTATATTTTCTTTTAGCAGATTATTTCGAGACGCTTCTGTAGGTGCGAAGTGGTAATCTGCTACACGTCCTGTTATTTGTCTGTTTATTTCTTCTGGAAATGGCGCATATTTATTATGTGTACGCAATCCTGCTTCTATATGACAAACTTTTGCTCCACTATAAAAACCGGCAATACTCGAAGCCATGGTAGTTGTTGTATCTCCATGTACAAATACGTAATCGGGTTTAAATTCTTCTAGGACAGGTTTCAGCTCCGTAATAATTGCTGCTGTAAGTCCGTATAAATCTTGCCCAGGTTTCATTAAGTCTAAATCGTATGCTGGTTGTATATCAAAAAACATCAATACCTGATCTAACATTTCACGATGTTGTGCAGTTACACAAACTCTAGTATCAAAGATTTCTGGATGCTTTTCAAATTCCTTAACCAAAGGCGCCATTTTAATAGCCTCTGGCCTCGTACCGAATACGATAAGTATTTTCTTCATGTTATTTATTTCAAATTCTCCCAATACCAAGAAACAGCTTCTTCAATGCCGTTATTTATCGTATGGGTCGGATGATAATTTAATAGTTTTTTTGCTTTTTCTACAGAAGCTAAAGAATGTGGGATATCTCCTTTACGATTAGGCCCATGCAGCACTTCCACTTCTGCTATTTTCGAATCGTATTTTGACAAATGTTTTTTTAACAAGTCTGTTAGTTGCACTAAGGTAGTTCTATCCCCAACAGCAGTGTTATACACCTGGTTTAAAGCTTCTGTATTTTCTGTGGTAATCGCACGTAAGTTCATTTGCACCACATTATCGATATAGGTGAAATCACGGGAATATGTACCATCCCCATTTATCACTGGACTTTCATGATTCATAAATTGTTTTACGAATAGAGGAATAACTGCAGCATAAGCACCGTTAGGATCTTGACGTCTTCCAAAGACATTGAAATAACGTAGGCCTATGGTGTTTAATCCGTATGTTGCAAAAAAGTTATCTGCGTATAGTTCGTTTACATATTTGGTAATAGCATACGGAGACAAAGGTTTTCCTATAGTTTCTTCTACTTTAGGTAAGGCTTCATGATCTCCGTAAGTCGAGGAACTAGCTGCGTATACAAAACGAGTAACCTCAGCATCACGAGCTGCTACTAACATGTTTAAAAATCCACCTACGTTTACATCATTAGAGGTAATTGGATCTGCAATAGAACGTGGTACAGAACCTAGTGCTGCTTGGTGTAAGATGAAATCTTGGTTTGCACAGGCTTTATGGCAGGTTTCTAAATCACGGATATCGCCTTCTATAAGGGTGAAATTATCGTTTTTAAGGAATGGTTCTATATTATGTCTGTGACCAGTAGCGAAATTGTCTAGGCAGGTTACTTTGGTATTTAGTTTTAGAAGGGTTTCGATAAGATTTGAACCAATGAACCCAGCTCCACCTGTAACTAGAACATTCTTATTTTCTAACTTTTTAAATTCCTGTAAGTCCATAATTATTGTATATCTAAGCTCATTAAAACTATAAAGTTCCTTCCGATTCCGATAAAACCCCTTTTACATCATAAACTATTCCCTTTTCTGCTTTTAGCTTACAATAATCTATTGTTAAAAATTCTTTATGAGCTACTGCTAATACAACAGCTTCAAATTTATTATTAGGTTGTTCCTGTACTGTCTTTAAATTATACTCATGCTGCACCTGTTCTGGAGAAGCTAAAGGATCATAAATGGTAATAGTCATTCCATAAGTTTCTAACTCACGTACTAAATCTACCACCTTAGTATTTCGTACATCAGGGCAGTTTTCTTTAAAAGTTATTCCCATCATAAGAACATTTGCTCCTTTAACATTTACATCCTTCGCTAGCATTAGCTTCACTATTTGTGATGCTACATATTCTCCCATAGAATCGTTCATACGACGTCCAGCCAAGATAATTTCTGGATGATAGCCAACCTCCTGTGCTTTTTGCGCTAGGTAGTAAGGATCTACCCCAATACAGTGTCCGCCAACTAAGCCTGGCTTAAAATGTAAGAAGTTCCATTTGGTAGCAGCAGCTTCTAATACATCTTGGGTATTAATGTCTAAACGGTTAAAAATCTTTGCTAGTTCGTTTACAAAAGCAATATTGATATCTCGCTGTGAGTTCTCAATTACCTTTGCTGCTTCTGCCACCTTGATACATGGGGCTAAGTGCGTTCCTGCAGTAATCACACTTTTATATAGCGCATCTATCTGCTGTCCGATTTCTAGAGTAGAACCCGAGGTTACTTTTAAAATTTTATCTACCGTATGCTCTTTATCTCCTGGATTGATTCTTTCTGGAGAATAACCAGCAAAGAAATCGGTATTAAAAGTCATACCAGATACTTTTTCTAAGATTGGGATACATTCTTCTTCCGTAGCACCAGGATATACCGTAGATTCATAAATAACGATATCTCCTTTTTTAAGCACTTTTCCTACGGTTTCACTAGCTTTATGTAATGGGCTAAGATCTGGTCTGTTATTTTTATCTACAGGAGTAGGAACGGTAATAATATAATGTGTACAAGTAGCAGTATGCTCTAAATTGGTGGTGCAAAATAATCCGTTTTCTCCATCCTTTAATAGTTTCTCTGGTTTGTCAACGATTACTGCTTTCAGTACATCATCTTCAATTTCAAAGGTAGCATCCGTACCTTTTTGTAGTTCTTTTACCCTAGTATTATTAATATCAAACCCTATTACTGGGTATTTTGTAGCGAATAATCGCGCTAGTGGTAATCCTACGTATCCTAATCCGATAATAGCTATTCTCATAGTAATTTATTTTGGTTTGACATTAATTTAAAAGCATCTTCTAGCAACATCAGGCCTTTGGAATCCTTAAACTCCATGCACCCTCCTTTTTATGGATAGCAAATGGCAACAGCAATAAACAGGTTACTACCACAAGCATTATAATAAAAGCTATGTTTATAGGCAAACTGTTGATGCTAACTGCAATAATGGTTACCAACAGCGTATAAAAGGCTACTGCTAGGCTAGCATATTTATGGGCTAAACCTAGATCTATCAATCGGTGATGAATATGGTTCCTATCTGCTAAAAAGGGACTTTTTTTATTTAAAAGCCTTAGGCACATTACTCGTAAAGTATCGAATAAGGGATAGGATACTAATGC
>JBLWYD010000060.1:0-17211 GCA_048267165.1 Bacteroidota bacterium | reverse complement strand
AAATGTAGCAATTGCTCTATCTGCTAAGATTGGTAAAAACACTATTATTCAGCCTAATTGCTTTATAGGTAATAATGTAGTGATTGGCGATAACTGTATAATTCATTCCAACGTAAGTATTTATGATGATACAGTAATTGGAAATAATGTAAATATTCAAGCAGGTTCTATATTAGGAGCTTCTGCTTTTTATTATAAAAAGAGACCAGAAGGCTTCGATCCTTTAATATCAGGAGGAAGAGTAGTTATTGAAGACAATGTTGATATTGGTGCACTTTGTACTATAGATAAAGGAGTTACAGGAGACACTACCATTGGTGAAGGTTCAAAACTTGACAATCAAATTCAAGTAGGACATGATACGGTTATTGGTAAAAAGTGCTTGATAGCTTCACAAACAGGAATCGCAGGATGCTGTATAATTGGTGATGAAGTTACTATTTGGGGACAAGTAGGAACCACTAGTGGCATTACAATTGGCGAAAAAGCTGTTATTCTTGGTCAAACAGGTGTAACTAAATCTATTGAAGGAGGAAAGTCATATTTTGGAACTCCTATAGAAGAATCTAGAGTAAAGCTGAAAGAATTGGCTTATATCAAAAAAATCCCTCAAATTGTCGAACAATTAAAAAAGAAGTAAATGACCCCTAAAGAAGTTGTTGAGAAATTTTATAATTCGGACTTAGCAAATAATTCAGATGCTGTAGAACAGTGTTTTCATAAAGACTGTAAAGTAAATTGGCATGCAAGTGATGGCTTTAGTATTCTAGACATTGATGCATTAAAAATGGTGTTTGAAGAAGTTAGAAAAATGTATAACACGCTACGTTTTGAAATAAGTCACTTATTACAAGATGGAAACATGGTAACTATACGTTATACATCCTATGTAACTACTATTGAAAACCCTGAAGAAGAAATACCTTTAGCCCATTTCACAAGTATTTGGGAGGTAGAAGGAGATAAAATTATCAAAGGATATCAAATAAGTTTACTTGCAGACGAAAGCGCTACTAGTTTAAGCACTTTTTAAGAAATTAAAGTATAAAACACTTTAAAATCTCTTAGCAAAATCTTACTTTTGCACAAGGAATCTAAAAAAATACTTATAGGTTCTAAAAAAGTCTAGAAATCTGTGATGATAGACTCTTAAAAACATAAAAAATAAATTTAAATTTAACATAAATGAGCGTTTTAGTTAATAAAGATTCAAAAATAATAGTTCAAGGATTTACAGGAAGTGAAGGTACTTTTCACGCTGGACAAATGATTGAATATGGAACAAATGTTGTTGGTGGTGTAACACCAGGTAAAGGTGGACAAACTCACTTAGACAGACCAGTTTTTAATACGGTTTCTGAAGCTGTAGAAAAAGCAGGAGCAGATACATCTATTATTTTTGTACCGCCAGCTTTCGCTGCAGATGCTATTATGGAAGCTGCAGATGCTGGAATTAAAGTAATTATTGCAATTACAGAAGGTATTCCTGTAGCAGATATGATCAAAGCTGCAGATTACATTAAAGGTAAAGACTGTAGACTAATTGGCCCTAACTGTCCAGGAGTTATCACTCCGGGTGAAGCTAAAGTTGGTATTATGCCAGGTTTTGTTTTCAAAAAAGGAACTGTAGGAATTGTATCTAAATCAGGTACTTTAACTTACGAAGCTGCAGACCAAGTTGTAAAACAAGGTTTAGGAATTACTACAGCAATCGGAATTGGTGGAGATCCTATTATTGGAACTACAACAAAAGAAGCTGTAGAATTATTAATTAACGACCCAGAAACGGAAGCAGTTGTAATGATTGGTGAAATTGGAGGTCAGTTAGAAGCAGACGCTGCAAATTGGTATAAAGCTAGTGGTTCTAAAAAGCCGGTAATCGGATTTATTGCTGGAGAAACTGCACCTGCAGGACGTACAATGGGACACGCTGGAGCTATTGTTGGTGGAAGCGATGACACTGCACAAGCAAAGAAGAAAATTATGAGAGAATGTGGTATCCACGTTGTTGATTCACCTGCTGAAATTGGTAAAAAAGTAGCAGAGGTTTTAGGATAATCTCAATAAACTATAGATATTAAAAACCTCACATTATTTTGTGAGGTTTTTTTTATATCGTACAATTTGTATTTGTTATATTTGAAAGAAGAATGAACAGCCATTTATATTTACATAAACTTTTAAGTCGTTTGTAAATGCTAGGCACAAAGATATTTAAATGAAACTATTAGAAGGAAAAACAGCCATTATTACAGGAGCTAGTAGAGGAATTGGTAAAGGAATTGCAGAAGTTTTTGCACAACAAGGTGCAAATGTTGCTTTTACATATAGCTCTTCCGTAGAAGCTTCAAACGCTTTAGAAAAAGAATTAATAGCCTATGGTGTAAAAGCTAAAGGATACCAAAGTAATGCTGCAGATTTTGAGGAATCTCAAAAACTTGCAGAAGAAGTGGTTAAGGAATTCGGAAGCATAGATATACTTATCAATAATGCTGGAATTACTAAAGACAATCTATTAATGCGTATTTCAGAGGAGGACTTCGATAAAGTAATTGAAGTAAACCTTAAGTCTGTTTTCAACATGACCAAAGCGGTACAACGTACAATGCTAAAACAACGTAAAGGATCAATAATTAATATGAGTTCTGTTGTTGGAGTTAAAGGAAACGCAGGACAAACAAATTATGCCGCTTCAAAAGCTGGAATTATTGGTTTCTCTAAATCCGTAGCTTTAGAACTTGGTTCTAGAAACATTAGATGTAATGTAATTGCTCCTGGTTTTATTGAAACAGAAATGACAGCAAAATTAGATGAAGAAACAGTAAAAGGGTGGAGAAGTGCTATTCCTTTAAAAAGAGGAGGAACACCAGAAGATATTGCAAATGTATGTGTATTCCTTGCTAGTGATATGTCTGCTTACGTTACCGGTCAGACCTTGAATGTTGACGGAGGAATGTTAACATAAATTTCTAAAACCTAAAAATGCAAATAGAGACTCTCTTATACATTATATTATCTGGAATTATAGCGCTACTTGTAGCGCTTTTTCAGTATAATGTAAAAGGAAAAAATAAAAGTAATTGGCTTTTTGCATTTTTAAGGTTTATTAGTGTTTTTACGCTATTGCTGCTTTTAGTGAATCCGAAATTTGAAAAAATTAGCTTCTACACCGAAAAGCCTAACTTAATTATCGCTGTAGATAATTCTAGTTCTATTGCGCATTTACAACAAACGGAAAATGTTTCTGAACTAGTTTCTACTTTAAAGGAAAACAAAAACTTATTAGATAAGTTTAATCTTAATTTCTTTTCCTTTGGAAAGGACCTTCAAGCAAGTGATTCTCTTTCTTTTAAAGAACAAGAAACCAATATAGATAAGGCTTTTTCAGAGTTTTCTCAAATATATAAAAATACGACTTCCCCAATTATTTTATTATCAGACGGAAACCAAACCTATGGTAATGATTATGTTTATTCCGCTGAAAAGGTAAACCAACCTATTTATCCTATTATATTAGGAGATACTGTAAAGTATACCGATTTAAAACTTCAGCAACTAAACGTAAATAAATACGCATTTTTAAAAAATAATTTTCCTGTTGAAGCTATTGTAACTTACAACGGAAACAGTAGTGTTACTTCTAAATTTGTTGTTACGTCGGGAGTTTCAACGGTTTATTCTGAAAATATCAGCTTTAGTAAAGAGGATAATTCTAAAATTTTAAATTTCACTTTACCAGCAAATAGAGTAGGAGTACAATCGTATAAAGCACAAATTCTTCCATTAGATAGTGAAAAAAATACTATTAATAATTATAAGAATTTTGCAGTTGAAGTAATTGATCAAAAGACAAATGTAGCTATTGTTTCAGACCTAATACATCCAGATTTAGGAGCTTTTAAAAAGAGTATTGAAACCAACGAACAACGTTCTGTTTCGATATTAAGCCCAAAGGAATATCTGTCGCAAAAAAATGATTTTCAATTAGTAATATTGTATCAGCCAAACAATACATTTAAAAGTGTTTTTGAAGATTTACAGCAAAACAATGCCAATAAGTTAGTAGTCTTAGGTACTAAAACAGACTATTCTTTTGTAAATAAAAACACTACAGATTATAAGCATGATATTACTAGTCAAACCGAAGATTATCAAGCAAGTTTAAATACCAATTATACTACTTTTATTATAGACGATTTAGATTTTGAATCGTTTCCACCACTACAATCTGCTTTTGGTAAAGCTACTTTTTCTATTCCTGTAGAAACTATTTTAAATAAAAAGATTGGTAGCATAGAAACAGAAGATCCTTTATTGCTAAGTTTTGAAACGAACGGTAGAAGAGAGGTGCTTCTTTTAGGAGAAGATATTTGGAGATGGAGAGCACAGAGTTTCTTAAACAATAAGTCCTTTAATAATTTTGATACATTTATTGGTAAACTAGTCCAGTACCTTGCATCTAATAAGCGTAAAAACAGATTAAATATAGATTACGAATCTTTTTATCAAGGAAGTTCAAACAGAGTAATTAAAGCACAGTTTTTTAATAAAAACTATGAATTTGATGCTAAAGAATCTTTAAATATTATTTTAAAAAATAAAACTACAGAAGAAATAACTACCCTTCCGTTTATTCTAAAAGGAAACCACTATCAGGTAGATATTAGTCACCTTCCTGCTGGGGAATATAGCTTCACTGTGAAAGCTACAAGCGAAAATATTTCGGAATCTGGAGCTTTTCAAATACTAGAATACTATATAGAACAGCAATTCTTAAATGCGAATGTGTCTAAGCTAGAGCAGGTTGCAGAAAAAACTAATGGAACTAGCTATTTTGTTGCTAAAACAGAAACGTTGATAGATGATTTGCTGAAAGACGAACGCTACGCTACCATACAGAAAAGCAGTAAAAATATTGTACCTTTGATTGATTTCAAATTCTTTTTAGGCCTACTTATTTTGAGCTTGGCTATAGAGTGGTTTTTAAGAAAATATAAAGGATTAATTTAAAAAATAAAAAAAGTTAAAAATGGATAAATTACCAAAAGTTGGATTGCCGATTCTAATCGGATTTATTATTGTATTTATTATTATATCAAAGTCAGCCGTAACTATTAACTCAGGGGAGGCAGGAGTATTATTTAAGACATTTGGAGAAGGAGTTGTTGTAGACCAACCGCCAATGGGTGAAGGTTTTCATATAGTTGCACCTTGGAACAAAGTGTTTGTTTACGAAGTAAGACAACAAGAGATTTTAGAGAGAATGAATGTACTTTCTTCTAACGGATTAGATATTAAATTGGAAGCATCTATTTGGTTTCAACCAGATTTTAAACAGTTAGGAAAACTGCACCAAGAAAAGAGTGAAATGTATAAAGAACGTGTATTGCTTCCTGCAATTCGTTCGGCAGCAAGAAGTGTTGTAGGTCGTTATACACCAGAGCAACTATATTCTAGTAAACGTGACGCTATTCAGCAAGAAATTTTTGAAGAAACAAAGAAAATTGTTGAAGATCAATTTATTCAATTAAATGAAGTATTAGTTCGTGATGTAACTTTACCTCCAACAATCAAAGATGCGATTGAGCGTAAATTAAAGCAAGAGCAAGAGTCTTTAGAATACGAATTTAGATTAGTTACTGCTGCAAAAGAAGCGGAAAAACAAATTATTGAAGCACAAGGTAAAGCAGATGCAAATAGAATTTTAAGTGCATCATTAACCGATAAGATCTTACAAGATAAAGGTATTGAGGCTACTATTAAATTATCAGAATCTCCTAACAGCAAAGTAGTTGTTATTGGATCTGGCGATTCAGGAATGCCTATTATACTTGGAAACCAGTAATTATTAGGAAATAAAAATATCTAAAAAGCATCTAGTTTCTAGATGCTTTTTTTATGCTTATAAACTAATTATTGCAGCTATTCTTTACAGAAGATATGTATTAAAATTTTGTTAGATGTTATAAAATAAGTTACTTGCTGCTATTAAATTTCAAATAGGAAAATGTTTCAAAAAAGATACTATTATGTCATTACTATTCAATATTTAGGTTACCGTTTTCATGGTTGGCAAAAACAGCCAAATGTAAAAACGGTGCATCTAATGATTGATAGAACATTCAAATTTATATTAGAAGGAAAACGCTTTAAAACCTTGGCTTCAGGTAGAACAGACGCTATGGTTTCGGCAAATGCTTCTGCTTTTGAACTTTTTTTATATGAACCAATTGAAGATATGAAAGCTTTCTTAGAGCTCTTCAATTACAACTTACCTCAAGATATTCGTGCCCTAGATATTAAAGAAGTAGATGCAGATTTCAATATTATTCAGCATTCAAAAACTAAAGAGTATTTATACCTTTTTACGCACGGACAAAAATGTCACCCGTTCTGTGCTCCAATATTAACCACTGTTTTAGATACTTTAGATATTGAAAAAATGCAGGAGGGAGCAAAGCTGTTTCAAGGGACGCATAACTTTAAAACTTATTGCTATAAAGCTTCTAATGAAGGATTGTACACTCGAGAAATTTCTACTTGTGAGCTTGTAGAAAACACTGTTTTTAGTGCAAATTTCTTTCCGGAGAAAACTTACCTACTACGTGTTCAAGGCAAGGGTTTTGGTAGAAATCAAATTAGGTTAATGATGGGAGCACTTATCAAACTAGGTAAAGGCGAAATTACTTTAGAATACATTAAAAAAAGTCTGTTACCCGAAAGCACAGAAGTAATGGATTATATTGCTCCAGCTTCAGGTTTAATACTAAATAGCATTGAATTTGAATAAACTTTAGTACTTTTAAGTATAACAAGATCTTCATGGCGCAAAAAAATCGAAAAACCCCTAAGCAAAAACGAAAATATAAAACAGTAAACTCTGTTCCTGGGACAGTTACCTATGTTGGTGAAAAGAAATCACTCAAAACGGTTGTAGACATTGTAAACTACAATAAAAATTTGTGCGATTTTAATACTTCTAATAAGGTAGAAGATGCATTCGATTTTAAAGGAAAAGAGCACGTTACCTGGATAAATATTAACGGTTTATATAATACAACCGAAATTGAAAAGCTTGGGAAACATTACAATTTACACCCTTTAGTTCTTGAGGATATAGTAACAACAAACCAAAGGGCAAAGATTGAAGAATATGAAGACTATTTATTTATTGTTTTTAAAATGTTGCATTTTAAGGACGATGAAGAAATAGTGTATGAGCATATGAGTTTGGTAGTAGGAGAAAATTATCTACTTACTTTTCAGGAAGCCGATGGAGATGTTTTTGATGATTTAAGAGATAGAATTAGAAATAGTAAAGGTAGAATTCGTAACGCAAGAGCAGATTATTTAATGTATGCTATTTTAGATGCTGTTGTAGATAATTATTTCACTGTAATTGAAGCCGAAGGAGATAAAATAGAAGATTTAGAAGAACGACTTTTTCTTCAAGAAACAAGTACTAACGAAATAACTTCGGATATTCAGAAGCAAAAACGAGAAATACTTAAAATTAGAAGAACCGTCTTTCCTTTTCGTGAAGTTGTAAACAAACTTGAAAAATCAGAATGGAAATATATAGACCCAAGGACTAATAATTATCTTAGAAACCTATATGATCACATGATACAGGTTAATGAGAGTATAGACTTATATAGAGAGATGATTTGGGGCTTGATGGACTTATACATGACAAACATTAGTAATAAGATGAATGAAGTCATGAAAGTCCTTACAATAATAGCAACCATTTTCATTCCACTTACTTTTATAGCAGGAATCTATGGAATGAATTTTGAAAACATGCCAGAACTACATTATGAGCATGGATATATCATTGTTTGGGCAATAATGATAATAATACTTATCATTATGTTAATTTATTTTAGAAAAAAGAAGTGGATTTAACAAAATTTAACTTATATTTATATTTAATCTATTAAAAACAGTTAAAATAATAAGTATTAATTAAATTTCAATTAGATTAATAATAGCGAATAACTTTAAATAAAACTAGCTATATACAATTTAGCTTGTTTTAAAGCTTACAAAGTATTTTCTTAATAAAATCCCTAATCGTTAGGGTTTAGGTTCTAAAAATTAGGAACCTATTTCTAATTGTATTAACTTTAAATTCAAACTTTATGTTACGTTGGACTATTATATTTATAATTATTGCAATTATAGCCGGAATCCTTGGATTTAGTGGCATTGCAGGAGCATCAGCAGGAATAGCCAAAATATTTTTCTTTATTTTCATTGTGCTATTTATACTTTCACTTCTAAAAAGTTTAATGAAGAAGTCCTAATTTAAATGCAACAATTTTAATAAACGAATAACCACTAAAAATCAATTTTATATTATGAAAAAAATAGTTTATGCTTTAGTATTTATGTTTTCAATTTCTACTGTATTTACAAGCTGTAGAGAAGAAAAGAAAACTCCTGGAGAACATATTGAGTCTGCTGTAGATGATGCAGGAGATGCTATTGAAGATGCAGGAGATGAATTAGAAGATGCTTTAGAGTAATTTTTAAATTCACAACAAATAAACAAAGGTCTCGATTTTATCGAGGCTTTTTGTATTTTTAATACCTACTAAATTTTAGATAATGCTAGAAACTATACACAAAGAAACTTTTGACTTTTTAAACCGATTAAAGAAAAATAATAATAGAGATTGGTTTAATGATAATAAGAAAGAGTTTAAAGAAATTGAACTAGAAGTAAAAAAGGTTTTTGGACAGCTTTTAGAGAAATTAAATAAGCATGATAGCATTGAGAAAATGAAGGTGTTTAGAATATATAGAGATGTTCGTTTTTCCAAAAATAAATTACCTTATAAAACCCATTTAGGAGCATCTTTCAGTAGAACAAAACCTTATTTAAGAGGAGGATACTACTTACAAATTCAACCAAATAATCAAAGTTTTATAGCGACTGGATTTTGGGAACCCAACAAAGACGATTTATTACGAATACGAAGAGAGTTTCAACAAGACGATCAAGAAATTCGTGAAATTATAAACAACAAAAAGTTTAAATCTGTTTGGGGAGATTTAGTCGGAGAAGAGTTAAAAACAGCTCCAAGAAATTTTGATAAGGAACACAAGGCTATCGATTTAATCAGAAAAAAGCAATTTATTTTCACTAAAAACTTTTCAGATAAAGAAGTGTTTTCTCCAGATTTTATAAATAATGTAGATGAAGCATTTATATCTATTAGACCATTTTTTGATTATATGAGTGACGTGCTTACAACCGATTTAAATGGTGTTTCCATAATATAAAAACTATTAACAAATAAAATACCCTATGAAATTTCATACAAGAAAATGGATTAAACCTGAAGACTTAAACCCTAACGGAACACTGTTTGGAGGAAGACTTTTAGAATGGATAGATGAAGAAGCTGCTCTTTACGCAGTTGTACAGTTAGAAAACAAGCATGTTGTAACAAAGTTTATGACAGAAATAGACTTTGTTAGTTCTGCAAGGGAAGGTGATATCATAGAAATAGGAATACAAGCAACAAGTTTTGGAAGATCTTCTTTAACTATGTATTGTGAGGTTAGAAATATGGTAACTAGAGAAACCATTATTACTATAGAAAAGATAATTATGGTAAACCTTGACGCTAACGGTAATGCCGTACCACACCATAAAACACAAATTGAGTTTGTAAGAGATAGATTAAACGATTAGTTTTTAAACGTATAATAGAAACATCTTAACGAATAGTATTTCCTTATTTATAGCATAATCAGCTTATTGCTTAAATTAGATAGTGTAACACACTAATGAAAAAGACATTATGCTATTAATCAACTTTTGTAATGGAGTGTTAAACTATTTATACAATTTTAAGTTTTACTTATTAATTATTACCATTAATTTTATAAATAGCCTAAACCTACATTCTCAAACTACCGCAATTCTTGATTCAAATTTTGAACAAGCCTTAATATATCTTAATATTGACACTAATGGTTTAAATGGAAATATATTGAATAGTGATGCTATTGCTATAACTACTTTATATATTGATGACTATAATATATCGGATTTAACAGGTATTAGTGCTTTTCAAAATTTAAAAAATTTATATGCAATCAATAATCATTTAACTACTATTGACTTAAGTACAAATCCTAACATTGAAATTATAGATTTTGATAATAATTATATTTCAACTATTAATCTTCAAGCAAATACACAATTAAAAAAACTCTATATCAGTAATAACTTATTAACTACTTTAGATGTAAGTAATAATTCGAATTTAGAGTTGCTGTCTTGTAATATCAATAATTTAAGTGCTTTAGATTTATCCTTTAATATTAATTTAAAAGACTTAAGATGTTATGATAATAATATATCCAATTTGGATGTAAGTAATAATCTGGAATTAGAATTTTTATATGCTTCTAGTAATAATTTAAGCCACCTTCAATTGAATTTAAATACCGATTTAAAGAGTTTAAGTTTCGATAACAACTCTATAAATTCTATCGATTTATCTCAAAATGAAGATTTAACGTATTTGAGTTGTTCCAATAATAACTTGACAAATTTAGATATTAGTAATAATGACGAATTAAAAAGAATTTTATGTAACAATAATAACCTTACTGTTTTAGATCTTAGCCAAACAGACGATTTGTTTTTACTATATGCTCAAAATAATAATATTGAAAATTTAGATCTTTCTAATAATCCTAATCTAAAATATTTTAGAGCAGAAAACAATGCTTTAAGTTTAGTGGATATACGTACTTCTACAAATTATAAACTAAATGAGTTTGTAGTAACAGATAATGATGATCTAACCTGTATTTATGTAGATGATAAGTATGCTTCTTATTTAAATGATTGGGAAGTAGGTAGTAGTTGTAATTTTGTTTTAGACGAAGCAGAATGTCAAACATTATCAATAACAGAAACTGTTTTGGAAACATTTAGTTTGTACCCCAATCCAGCAAGTTCTTCTGTTACTATTCATTTAACTTCCGCAGATTCTAACTTAAAAATATACTCCCTAAAAGGGCAGATTGTTTATGAATCTATTTTGCGAAAGGGAGAAAACCAAGTAAATACTTCTCATTTAAGTGCAGGTGTATATGTGGTTTCTATACTTACCGAAAATAGTAATATAACTAAGAAGTTAGTAATACAATAAATCTATAAATCTTGTTTTTCTTGCTTCAGAATGCGTTCATTTAAAAGCTTAACAGAAGGTAGCTTCTGTATGTTTTTACTTAAAGTATCGTGTAATTTTCTTAAGCTTTCTGGAGAAAAACTATGATAATTTTCTTTTAAAACAAAAGGGATAAATTCAGAGTCGTAATTTGTTTCAATAAACTGTTTTACAAAGGCAATTTTTTCAGCCTGTAAATTTTCTAAGTCTACGTTAAAGATACTAGTTCTTTTACTAGCTGTTTGTGGTGACTTATATTTTAAAAATAACTCACGCTCTTTATAATAAAAAGCATCCATTGCTGTACGTTAGCTGGCATATACTTTTTGAACTTCAGAGTTAGATGAAGTAGAAGAAAGAAATAAATTAGTATTTAAAAACATATTTATTTCCGAAGCATCTACCAAGAATTTATAATTAATATCACTAGCATCTACCTTAATGGCATAAAATTCTGGTTGCTTAGCTATACCTTTATAAGTGAATGCTTTTTCTTTTATAACAATAGTATCTAGTAAGCTTAGCGTATCGCTTTCTACTTTATAAATATAAGCGTTATTTAGATTATTGCTAAAAGTTGTCCCGCGAATAATAAACTCGTTTTCTAAAAGTGTTTCAGCATTCTTATTAACATGTATTATGTTCTGGTTTTTCTCTTTGGAACAATTACTTAAAGAAAGTATTATACAAAAGATACATAGAATTTGAAACGCTTTATTTTTCATTTTTATAGATTTTTTAAATACTTTTTATCTATATAAAAAGTACCGAAAGGTAAAATAGAAGCTATTAATACAATGAACATGGTTTTTGTATCCCATTTTCTTTCCATACCAACAACTATAGCTAAAACAACATAAGCTACAAATAGTAAACCGTGGGGCATTCCTAGCATTTTTACATATTCTGGATTACCTTGAAGGTATTTTATTGGCGTTGCAATAAAGAGTAATAGGATATAAGATACACCTTCTAAAAAAGCTATTAAGCGAAAAATATTTTTTAATGAAAACATAGGTTCTATTTTAAGCCTGCAAAGATATTAATTGTTTTATTGTTTTACAGAAGTTTCCCTATGTTTAATTGGCTAATTAAGAAGCTCATGATTTTAAATAAAAAAAGAGCAACTTATTCTAGTTGCTCTTTTTAATTTTATTAGAAAATCCGACTATTATTTATCAGATTCCATTAAAGCAAAGAACTTATCAATATTTGGTAATATGATGATTCTCGTTCTTCTGTTTTTAGATCTTCCGTCTCTAGTATCGTTACTAGCTAAAGGTTGGTAGCTACTTCTTCCTGATGCTATTAGTTTTTCTGGAGCTACGTTATATTTGTTTTGTAATTTTCTAACTACAGAAGTGGCACGTAATACACTTAAATCCCAGTTGTCTTGAATTTTCTCTGTGTTAATACTTCTAGAATCTGTATGCCCTTCAACCATGACATCAATGCTAGGTTCTGAGTTAATTACATCTGCTAATTTTTGTAAAATACCATTAGCTTTATTACTTACTCTATAGCTTCCTGTGTTGAATAACATTTTGTCTGAAATAGAAATCATAACAACTGTTTCATCAATACTTACAGCAATATCGTCGTCTTCATTAAAAGAAGATGAACTCATTTTGCTTTTTAAATTGTAAGAAATAGCCAAGTCCATTGAATCTTTTAATGTTTTTGCTTGACTTACTAAAGTTGGATCTACTTTTTCTAAAGTTTCACGCATTTTAGCTTTTGTATTATTAGAAATTACAGCTACATCTGCAACTGTTTCCATTTTGCTATCGTTTTCTTCGTTTAATGTGCTATTTAAAGAAGTAAGGGTATTTATTTTATTATTATAAGCATCTACACGTTCTTGAATAGCAGCAAATTTGCTTTCAAGGTCTTCTTTTTCTACACGTGTTTTTGTTAATTCACTTTTAATTTCTCCGTTTTCGTGCTCTAGAGCAAGATATTTCTTTTTAGATACACAAGAGGTTAATACTATTGCTGCTAGCAATATCATTGAAAATTTTCTCATAATTTATAAAGTTTGTTTATGTTATTTACGCAGAGAAACTAAAATTAGATTTTTTAAACCTTTATTTTTTTTTGAAGCATAAAAAAACGCAAGCCAAATAGCTTACGTTTCAAACACTTAATTAAAAAATAAAATTTAGATTTTTTTCAGGTCTACTATGGTTAAAACTTCAATTTCGTTTTCCATATCGTCTGAAATAGTTTCAGTAGTAAACGTGATTTCAAAGCTTTCTCCAATATTGCTTTCGTCGGTTAAATCAAACTTTTTACTTGCTTCTTTACTAATGTTATCAAATGTATAAATAGTATCTGTATCATCTATAAAATAATACGCATCACTTTCAAAACCATCAAAAGTGGCTTGAATAGTAGTTTTGTCTTGCAATAAAGAATTTGAAATAGTCACTAAAGCAAAAATGGTAATAAAAAGTGTTTTCATATTTTTAAAATTTAGAATTATATCTAATATACGTTTTTGAAAGATAATTAGACTTATAAGTCTCTGTTTTTTAATTAATTATTTTTGCTAAATCAAAATGCAAATTACTGTATAGGCTAACGGCTTATTTCTTACTTTTGTAAAAATATTTTTATGTCTTTCACTAGAACCTTTTCAACACTAAATAAAAAACAACGAATTGCAGTAAAACTGAATGTAAAAGGAGAGAGGTCTGTTTTATCCAAACATCCTTGGGTGTTTTCAGATAGTATTATAAAAACAAATAAGGAGCCACAAACTGGAGACTTAGCAATAATCTTCGGAAAAAATAAAAACAAAATTATTGGCTTTGGTTTTTTCGATTTAGCTTCACCTATAAGAATTAAAATGATTCATCATGGAGACGCTATTGCTATTGATGAAACCTTTTTCCATCATAAAATATCTGAAGCATTTGCTAAAAGAACTTCTTTGTTAAAAACAAACACCAATAGTTACAGATTGATTTTTGGTGAAAATGATGGCTTTCCTGGGCTAATAGCAGATGTTTATGCTTCTGTTTTGGTAGTAAAATTATATTCTGAAATATGGATAAATGATTTGCAAGCTATTTTAGAATCCTTAATTTCTGTAAGTAACTGTGAAACGGTTGTTATTAGATTAAGTAGAGGATTACAGCAAAGTCAAGCACATGATTTAAAAGATGGAGAAGTTGTTTACGGAGTTTTAGAAAATGAAGTCGTAGAGTTTGTGGAACACGGAGTACATTTTTCGGCAAATGTTATTCACGGACATAAAACTGGATATTTTTTAGATCATAGATTAAACCGAAAGCAAGTAGGAGCGTGGAGTAAAGGTAAATCCGTTTTAGACGTTTTTAGCTATGCTGGCGGATTTTCGGTACATGCTTTGGCAAATCAAGCAAAAGAGGTAACAAGTTTAGATATTAGTAAACAAGCTTTAGAAATGGCTGTTGCTAACGGAAAACTAAACAAGTACACAGGGAAACATAAAACTATTGCTGGAGATGCTTTTGCTGAAATGAAACAATTAATAAAAGACAATATTACTTTTGATGTGGTTGTAATCGATCCACCTAGTTTTGCAAAACAACAAAGCGAAATTGATTTAGCAAAAAAGAAATACGCCCAACTTGCTAGACTAGGATTGAAGCTTACTGCTAAAAAAGGATTATTAGTACTAGCATCTTGTTCAAGCAGGGTTTTAGCACAAACATTCTTTGATATTAATGCACAGGTTTTAAGAGAATCTAATAGAAATTATCAAATTATATTAAAAACCGAACACGATACAGATCATCCAATTGGTTTTGCCGAAGGAGCATATTTAAAATGTGCTTATTACCGATTAGATTAATAAGTATTTAATACAATCCTTACCTTTACAAAAAACACATTCATCTACTAATTAGTAGATTTATAAATAAATAGAAACACACAAGATATGTCATCATTCGCAACATTAGGAGTTCATAAAAACTATATAAAGTCATTAAAAGAATTAGGAATTAAAACCCCTACAGAAATTCAGCAACAAGCAATTCCTATTTTAATTAACTCCAAAACCGATTTAATTGGTTTAGCGCAAACAGGTACTGGTAAAACAGCAGCTTACGGATTGCCAATATTGCACAATATAAATCCGAAAAAAGATGTCGTACAAGCTTTAATACTATCGCCAACAAGAGAGCTTGTACAACAAATTAAAAAGCAACTTTTCAAGTTTACAAAATACAACGATACCAAAATATTTTGTGAAGGCGTTTATGGTGGGGAAAAAATTGATATTCAAATAAAAAACTTAAAACGAACTACACATATTATTGTGGCTACTCCTGGGCGTTTGGTAGATTTGATTAATAGAGAAATTGTAGATTTAAAAAACATTGAAACTCTTGTTTTAGACGAAGCAGATGAAATGCTTAGTATGGGTTTTAAAACCGACCTAACAACTATTTTAAAGACAACAAAAGGAAACAAAAACACTTGGTTGTTTTCTGCTACTATGCCAGCAGATTTAAAGGATATTGTAAAGCGTTATATAAAAGAAGATGCTGTACGCTTAGAAATCAATAAAAACAGCCTTGTAAACGACAACATCTCTCATTATTTCGTAGAAACTAGCCTACAAAATAAAATGGATGCATTAGTAGCTATTTTAGAAGAAAGAGAGGATGAACGCGGAATCATTTTCTGTAGAACCAAAGCAGGAACTCAAGCATTAACACATCAATTACAACAAGAAGGTTTTAATGTAGCAGCTTTAGAGGGAGATATGCAACAAAGAGAACGCGAAAAAGTAATGCGTGCTTTTAAGAATACAAGTCTTCAAATATTGATTTCAACAGATGTTTCTGCTAGAGGAATTGACGTAAACAATTTAGGATTTGTTATTCACCACCAATTACCAGAACATTTAGAATACTATACCCACAGATCAGGAAGAACTGCCAGAGCAGGAAAAAAAGGAGAATCTATAGCATTAGTATTACCAAATGAAGTTTCTAGAATTCAAGAAATTGAAAAATCTTTAGGAATTAAAATCAAGCAAAAAACACTATAATTTTAAATTACATTTCAATGAGTTTTATTCTAGTTCCTCTTAGCATTTTAATATTAGCACTGCCATTGTATTTTTTGTCAAAGTGGGGATTAAATAAGCTTTACCTAGGTAAGGAAGAAAACCGAAAATATATAGCTATGGTTCCTACGTTGTTTTTAAGTTCGATACTGTATGTAGCTGTCGTTTATTTATGGTTCTTTTCAATATCGTATTATCCTAACAACGATTTTAATCAACAAATTTGGGACGAAAACACTACCGAGAGATATAAAATATCTCAAGATATTTTTGATAGTAAAATGCTAATAGGAAAAACAAAAGAAGAAGTTATAGACTTACTAGGTCAAGATTTCTATTCCTATAACGTAAATCATATCGCCTATAACTTAGGATTTGTTCCTGGACTTTTTAGTATGGATCCAGACGTTTTAGATGTTTATATTGAAAAAGGAATAGTAGTTAAAGTTAGTCAGCATCAAACTTAAATAGTTTTATAGTTTATCAACATATAATAGGTTCATGACAATTAGAAAAGCAAAATCTGAAGAGTCTAAAGCTATTGCTCCTCTTATGCTATTAGCTATGGAAGATATAGTTTATCAGTTTATTGGCGAAGACTCTTTAAAGAATGCAACACTTTTTTTAGAAGATTTAATAAGTGAGAAAGCAAATCAATATTCCTATGAAAATTGCTGGGTAGTTGAAAGTGATAATGAAATTGTTGCTGTAGCAAATGTGTATGACGGAGCTAAATTATACGAATTAAGAAAACCTGTTTTAGCATATATAAAAAATAAGTTTCAAAGAGATTTTACTCCAGAAAATGAAACAGCAGAAGGGGAGTTTTATATTGATAGTGTAGGGGTAAGGTCCGATCAACAGGGTAAAGGTGTTGGCTCTAAAATATTTCGTTTTTTAATTAACGAATACTGTGAAAAGAACAACCTAACTCTAGGTCTGTTAGTT
>JBLWYD010000059.1:0-17653 GCA_048267165.1 Bacteroidota bacterium | reverse complement strand
TCTAAAGTCCAATTTTTCATTTCGTTCTCTTGAAAAAATTCAAATGCAAAATGTTTAGGATAATCGAAGCTTACAATTCCGAAATCAAAGGTTTTATTATTAGAAGATTTAACTTTGATTGTATTACCATTTACAATCAGGCTTTCTCCATCATTGACTTGGTGTTTTTCTCCATTAATTTCAACTTCAAATTTTAGTGCTGGTTCTTGGTAATCCTTTTTTTGTGCATGTGATAAATGAGTGATTAAAAGGAAGGCTAATAATGTTAAAGTTTTATTCATGATTTTTTTTGTGAGCGGTTAGTGTAAGGATAGTTGCGGGATTAAGTAACTAACTTAGAAATTCCGAGTGGATTCGAACGTAGTCGAATCTGCTGTTATTGGGGTTATACAATGTTGTACTGCGTTATTTATTCGCAGGTTGATTTTAGCGTTGTTTTTCCATTTTCTTCAACCATTTCAAATCCATTATCAAGCATTGGTTGAAGGCTTTGTCGACCAGTAAACTGCCAAAGTGCATAACCATATTGACATTGATTAATTATTCCATTTTGATATTCTTTTAACATTAACTCCTTTAGTTCATCCCAATACTTTTTTGGTGAATGAATAAAAATTATTAGTGGGTTAAATTCCGGGTCTACAAATTCCTTTTTATAGTATTTTCTAATTCGTTCTGTGCTGGGGAAACCGTATTTTTTTGTTATTTCCATCATTCTCTCGGTATGTTCAGCATCCATTGGATTAATGTACTTTTTGTAAATCATCTTGCTAATACTATCCGATACAAATTTCCGTTTTATCATTTCCTGAATTCTTAAACTATCAGGAAGATTTTCAATTCTATCCGTTTCTGATTTATTAAAAGTTTTATAAATGGTGTATTCTCGCATAGTTTGGTCATATCCATACATAAATTCCATTTCCTCAACCAAAACATTAATATCTTTTTGCAAAAGTGAGTCTTTAGCAGATTGAGAATAAATCGAATTACATAATAAGATGCTAAAAATTAGAAGTTTTAATTTCATTCGTGATGTTTTTGGTAAATGTTGCACAATGGTTGTATATACCCCCAGGGGAGTTTCTTCCTATTATATGGATGTTTTGTTTGTGTTTGGTTTGATTTGTTTTGAGTTTGAAATTTAGGTATAATTATTTAATTGTGGGGGTTTTCTTTTTCTAGTTTTAAGTACTATATACATTATTAGGTAGGCAGAAAAGGGGCTAGATCTTGATGATTTTTTTAGTTTGTTTTGTGTTGTTGTACCAAAGGTTTAGGATGTATATTCCGTTTTGTAAAGTGGCTACTTCGATTTGGTTCTTGGTTGTTGCTTTTAGTTAGTTTGGATTCTATATATAAGATTTTAATTTTTCATAAATCTTAACCATTGCCAACGTATCTAATTTGCAATAATCTAAAAGTTTTTTTCTTGTTGTTTTTATATCCTCTTTAAAATTTGGGTCTAATACCATTCTACCCCAAGTATCTAAGGCCATGATACCATTATTTACATCTAAATCTGTATAGGATATATCAGGACATAGTACTGGTAGCACTTTTTTAATGGAACTTGAACCGTGAAAACGATAGTCTATGTAATCTTTTTTGAAGATTGTTTCTAAGTCAAAAGTATGCTCATTAATGTACGTAAGATAATTTGTAAACTGCGGTAACCATTCAATCAAATCTTTATTTCTGCCTATTTCAAAACTTGCGTGCCACGATACGAATGTGCCTGTGCTTCCTGTAAAGTCTTTCATAGCTTGAATCATATCTATTGGCATTTTCATTTCATCCAATAAATATTCAAAATGTGTTAAGGTACCTTCTTCTGTAAGCGTATGAATTGACACTTGAAACGTTAAATGCTTATGTGGGCTTAATCCATCTAGTCTTGGAATAGCACTTGCATAGGTTTCATAATCTATAAAATGTAATGGGAATTTTAATTTATCTAATTCTCTTTTGATATTTGGGTTATTGATTATTGGTTGTACTTGTTTTACAGATTCTAGTTGGGTTTGTTGGTTTACATTTAACTCAAAATCATTTGGAATATCGATAATTGCCAATTGATTGTTATCTACTAACAGACCTACTTTTTTAGCTGAAATACGACCTATTTCATAAATACTAAACTCTGGAATAGTTTTATTAAAATAACCAAATGCATCGCAATGATTGGATCTAGTTTTATATTTACAAGAACAGATGTTTTCATTAATTACTTCTTTATTTATAAAATTTGAAGCTGCATTAATTTGGTTAACCACACTTGAATAAATAGCATTTACGTTTTCTGTTACTTCTGTGATTTCTAACAACTCATTAGGGATAATAGCTCCCTGTTTAATATAATCTTTATTTAAGTGTATTATAGAAACTTTAGTAACCACATAACCACATTCCTTGAGTACATACTTTTGAAAACAAGCATCTTCGATATGTCTGTGCTTTCTATCTGTTTTAATGGATGTGGATGATTTTACTTCATAGATATGCCAAGTACCATCTGTTAAGCGTTCTAAAACATCAATTCGAGCAAATACATTTTTTGATGTAATAAATGAGGGTTGAAAATAAACGTTTTGAGTTTTAGATAATAATTGTTCTGTTTGTTCTGGACTACTAAATTCAGGTAAGTTTAAACTATTTGGGAATAATTGTTTTGCATAAGCTTCGACTTCATAACCTTCTTTAATTAACTTTTCTGCAAATAATGAGAACTCACCTTTAGGATATACTTGTGGTTTATTTTTTAATAACCATATAGATTCTGGACAATCCAAAAAACATTTAAAATCTGTTTTAGTGAGCTGGTGCATTGAATAGTTTTAATTACACAAGGATAGTTACTTATCTCTAATAAGTTTGTAATTTAAAAATATTTACTATTTTAGAGAAGTTTATATCAACCAAAACTCACTTGAAAAAAATTACACCTATTTATTTAGACTCTGCTTCTACTAGTAAAGTTGACGCACGAGTATTTGACGAGATGCTTCCTTATTTTACGGAAATATATGGAAATGCTTCTAGCAGCCACTATTTTGGAAAAAAAAGTAAAGACGCTGTTGAAAAGTCTCGAAGCCAAATTTCTGAATTAATTAACTGTGAAAGCAAAGAAATTATATTCACTTCTGGTGCTACAGAATCTATAAACTTGGCTATAAAGGGTTTTTTAGAATCTAATCACGATAGAGGAAATCATATTATTACAGTAAAAACAGAACACAAGGCTGTATTGTCTACTTGTGAATACCTAGAAACAAAGGGTTATGATGTTACTTATTTAGATGTAGATACAAATGGATTAATTTCATTGGAACAACTAAACAACTCAATAAAAGACACAACATTACTTGTTGTTATTATGTATGTTAATAATGAAACAGGTGTAATCCAGCCTATAAAAAAGATAGGTGAACTTTGTAACAATAGAAATGTTGCTTTTTTATGTGATGCAACTCAAGCTGTTGGTAAAGTTAAAGTAGATGTTGAAGAGGAAAATATAGATATGCTCTGTTTTTCAGGACATAAATTACATGGACCAAAGGGTATAGGTGTTTTATATAAAAGACAAGATCTACAAATTACTCCTTTAATTCATGGAGGAGGCCAAGAAAACGGATTAAGACCTGGGACATATAATACACCTTTGATTGTTGGTTTAGGAAAGGCATGTGAGATTCAACACTTGGAGATGGAATTAAATTTCAATAAAGTTAAATCGTTAAATGAGTATCTCCTAAGTAATATGCAGAAGACTATAAAGATTAAAGAGGTGTCTAGTAAAAACTATCGGAGCCCTTATATTACATGCCTAATCATTTCAAATATAAATTCAAATATCTTTATAGATAAGCACGACACTATTGCAGTAAGTAATGGTTCTGCGTGTACATCAGGTGTCATAGAAGAGTCTCATGTAATTCAAGCAACGTTGAAAACTAAGGTGTATGAAAATAATCATATAAGAGTGTCTTTAAATACCGATACTACAAAAAAGGATATAGATTATTTTTTGAACTTATTAAATTCATATTTAAAAGATTAATATGCTTAGAAATGTTAATTGGGCAGAAGATAGAGACTACAAAACAGGAGGCCAAAATGAGCCTTTTCAATTTTACCTAGATGCCCTTTGTAATAGTAAGACTTTTGATTTATTGTTAGGTTATTTTAGCTCATCTGCACTTAATTTATTGTCAGTTGGTTTCGCGAATTTTATTTATTCTGGAGGTAAGATGAGAGCTGTGATTAATAATGTCTTATCAGAAGAAGATAAAAGAGCAATAGCATTAGGACAGAATAAAGAATCTTTTTCAACAGTATATAATTTTGAAAATATTCATGAATTAAAGACTTCATTGGATGAATATGGCAGACATTTTTTTGAATGTTTTGCTTGGTTAATCAATAATGATAAAATTGAAATTAAAATCATTAAGCCAAAAGCAGGGAAAGGGATAGCGCATTATAAATCGGGGATTTTTTCTGATGGACAAGATAGTTTAAGCTATAAATCTTCCTGTAATTTTACTTATTATGGTTTTGTTGAAAATCTAGAAGAGTTAGAGTGCCGATTAGCTTGGGATGATGAACGGTCAAAAAGAATAGTGAATAATCAAATACAATACTTTGAAGAAATTTTTTCTGGTAGGTCAGATTATGTTGAGTATTTAGAAATTGAAGAGGTAAAAGTTGCAATTAAAAAAGAGTTTGGAGATAAAAATATACAGGAATTACTTGTTCAGGAAAAAGAGCTATTAAAAAATAAAAAAAACACTTTTAATAATAAAAGAATAAGCAAATCTATTAACTCAGCTATCAAACAACTTGAAGAGTATGAAAAAATAGAAAGATCGCCAAAATTCCCATACCCAACGGGACCAAGGCCGTATCAAATTAAAGCATATGAAAACTGGCTAAAAAACGAAAGAAAAGGCTTGTTTGCCATGGCTACTGGAACAGGTAAAACCTTAACATCTTTAAATTGTCTTTTAAATCAATACAAAGAAAATGGCACTTACAAAGCAGTAGTTATAGTACCTACTGTTGCTTTAGTTAATCAATGGAAGGAAGAGTGTAGTAAATTTAATTTTAATAATATTATAACGGTTAGCTCACGAAGCAAGTGGCCTAAAAATGTGTCTTTTTTAAATACAGCGAGTAACTTTATTGATGTTTCATTTGTTATTATAGTTACTTACTCGTCTTTTTATAGAAAAAAATTTCAAAGTCAATTTCAAAGTTTACCTAAAGAAACTCTTTTAATTGCTGATGAAGCACATAATTTAGGTTCTAATAATATATCTAAAGTCTTACCAAAGATTCATTTAGAAAACCGTATAGGTTTATCGGCAACACCTGACAGAAAATATGATGATGTTGGAAATAAAAGTATAGAAGACTTTTTTAATGACAAACCTCCTTTTGTTTATAGTTACTCTATGGAACAAGCTATGGAAAAAGGTTGGCTTAGCCAATATAAATATTACCCACACATTGTTAAACTAACGGATATTGAGCTTGAAGAATATATAAAAAAATCTAAACAGTTAATTAAATATTTTGATACAGCAACTAAGCGATATAAAGAATGTAAAGAAGTTGAAATTTTATTACTAGAAAGAAAGCGTATTATTCATAAGGCGAAAAACAAAATAATTGAATTTAGAAACATATTAAGGGAAGAATTCGAAAAACGTGGAAATTTAAAATATACTCTAGTATATGTGCCTGAAGGTGTAGAACCTAATTATGATAATGTTGATGAGATTATTGAAGATACAGATGATATTAGCTTAATTAATGAATATACAAGAGCTGTTAGTAAAACTGATAACTCTATAATGGTTAAACAATATACAGCAAATACTAATAATAGAGATCTTGTAATAAAAAACTTCCAAAACGGAGAAATAGATGTTCTTACTTCAATGAAATGTCTAGATGAAGGTGTAGATGTACCACGCTCAGAGCTTGCTATATTTTGTGCAAGTACAGGGAATCCAAGACAGTTTATACAAAGGAGGGGTCGAGTTCTAAGAACTCACGATGATAAGATGTACGCAGTTATACATGACTTAGTAGTGGTGCCTGAAACTAATGAGGATTCCACCTTTGAAATGGAAAAAAATATGATAAAAAAAGAACTTGAGAGAGTTGTTGATTTTTCCACTTTAGCTTTAAACAAACCAGATACTTATAATCAATTAAAACCAATTTTAGATTATTACAATTTAAACTTATATGAAAAAACAAACAATTAACAAATTTTAATATGGCTAGAAAAGATGACATTTATATTAGCTTTATAAATCATGAGCTAATTAAAGAAAAATACAATGTTAATGAGGGAGCGTTACCTAAAAATATTAGAGAAGGGCTGAACTCGAATATTTCTATTTTAAAGGCACTTGCAATTATTGTAGATGATGTGGAGTCTAAAAATCCTTCCTCTGACAAATCATTATATAGTAAAATTACTCAATTTTTAAACGAACAGGCGATATGATAATAAAAGAAGTAATTATTGAAAACTATTTATGTTATTATGGAATAAAAAAATTCAACATATCTGATGGGCTTAATATTATTTTAGGAGAAAATGGTGAAGGTAAAACGAAATTTTATGAGGCTATAGAGTGGCTTTGTAACTCAGACAATAATAATCTTGACATTTTAGTTTCAAAAAAAGCATTAGAAGAAAGAGAAATTGGTGATTCTTTTAGGGTTAGAGTAGAAATTGTTGTAGAGCAATATGAAGAAACTAAAATATTAACTAGACAATATACTGTAAAAAAAATCGATGATGATAAATGCAATGTTAGTAACAGTAATTTAACGGGTATTGTAGAGTCTAAAAATGGAGAAAGGACACCTGTCGATGGAAATGATTTGCTAGAAATCATATTTCCTAGTGAAATTAGAAGGTACTCTATGTTTAAAGGTGAAGAAGAGTTAAATATTTTTGATAATTCTGATGCACTTATAAATCTGATAAATTTATTTTCTGATGCGAAACACTATGAGAAATATGAATTAAAGGGTGAGGTTTTAAAGGTTTCAGCCGAAAAAGCTGTAGATGCAGCATCAAAAAGTAATACTAAAAACAAAAAAGAGTATGATAGGATTGAAGCTGATATTAAATATTACAGAAGAAAGTTAAGAGAACAATTGACTTATAAAGAAGAAACAACTAGTAATATTGAAAAAACCTCAACCAACATTCAAGAGGTTGAAAAGTATATTAGGAATGCTGAGGCTTTAGAAATAATTAACTCTAGAATTAAAAAAATACAATCTGATATATCTAAGAATGAAACAAGAATTAGGGAAAATTACACTACATCCTTGTTTGATGAAAATTGGATATTAATGAATTTTGAAGATATCCATGTTGAATTTTCAGCTAAAGTAGCAGAACTAAGTAAGTCTAGGCGCAAAGCCCAATCAGAGTTTGATAAAGAACTAGGGATTAAGGAAGGAGAGAAAAGAGCTAAAAACTCACTACTTAAAGACTTAGTGCCACTTCCTATAGGGACACCTTCTAAAGCTATTATGGATGAAATGATAAAAGAAAAGATTTGCAAAGTCTGTGGTACAGAGGCACCTGAAGGGTCTAAAGCACTGTTATACATGCAAAACAGGCTTAAAGAGTATTTAAGTTCTCAAGAAGAAAGCTTAAAAGAGGATGGAGAACAACCGGAAAAACTATTTAAGTATAATTACATACAAAGACTTGTTAATTTAAGCGCAAATCATGAAGATAATCTTTTAAGAATCAGATCTATTTATTCAAATATTGAAGAGTTGTTTGCCTTTAATCAATCAAGAAAAAATGATATTTTCAGGTTGAATGAAAAATTAGAAAAAGAGATACAAGAAAGAAATAAAATAATTGGAAACTCAGCAATTGGCCAAGAAAAACTTGGAGTTGTGTTAAGGGATTATAATGAATGGCAAAGAGATTTAATAAAATTTAATAAAAATAATTTAGATTTTGATATTGAAATTAATAAGTTAAACTCAAAACTAGCAACTTTAGATGAACAGAAAGAAAAAATTGATCTTACAAATGCAAATTCATTCCTGTTAAATACAAGAAATATCTTAAGAGATATTGAAACAATTTTAAAGGATACCAAAGAAAGGAAATTTGATGAATTTATAGGATTATTGTCTGAGAAATCTAATGATATATTTTCTAAAATTAATGTTGATGCTTTTACAGGAATAATTGATTTTAGTATCAGAAAAATAGATAGAAATAGAACAAAAGTTAAGATACAGCTTCAAGATCAAAATGGTAATATCTTCCCTGCAAATCAATCTTTAATAACCTCTATGCATATATCAGTTTTATTAGCTATATCTGAGCTTAATAAAGAAGTTAGAGAGGATAGGTACCCTCTAGTGTTTGATGCACCAACATCTTCTTTTGGCGAAAGTAAAATGACTGAGTTTTTAAATTTAATATATAAAACTAATAATCAGACAATTATTTTGATTAAGGACTATATAGCTAAAGATGAAAATAAAAATCTTTTTATTAAACCAGAGTTTGGTAAGGTTAAAAGAGATAAGGCTTTTTGGGTAAAACTAGAAAGACCTTTTGATGAGAAGAATTTAAAAACTATTAACACATTGAGAATAGAACTGTAATTATGGAAAATTTATTTGATAAATGGAAAACCAAGATTCCTAAATATAGTATAGAATTTAAAGATACATTATTTAAATCTTTGTCGCAGAAGTATGGGGCTGAAGGTGATAAAAAAATCAGTTTAGGTAAACACTTTAGTACAAATTACGAACTATACATGTATGCTTTCTTTTTAGGGTTATACAATGATGAGTTTATGCCTATACCTGAATCTGTAAAAAAGGTAGATTTTAGCCATCATATTCAACATTGGGGAAGTAAAACAACAACTTTACGTAAAGATTTTACAAAATTACAGGAATATATTTTTGCCGCATTAATTGCTAAAACAGATATAGACTTTATAGCCCTTGATAAAGGTGATGAGAGTGAAGAAGATGCTGTTAAAAAATTAATTTATACTATGGAGTCTTATACAAACGGTGGTTTAACTTTGATTAAAGAAAAAATGGAAGATAATTCTACATATTTCCTCAACCCTACAGCGTTTTTAGATATGATTGTTAAGACTACAAATAATAACATTACTTCATAAAATATGTTAGAGATAGATCAAGCGTTTAATACTACAGGGAGTAGTGTTTATGAGTTTTTTCAAAGACCAGGAATTGGTTTGTATATTCCTTTATATCAAAGAGAATATAGTTGGGATAAAGATAATATAGAACAGTTATTAGATGATATCTCAAGAGGAATAGAGAGGTTGGCTGAAGGTGGGAATGAAGATGAGATTAGGTTTCTAGGAACAATTATTTCAGTAGCAGAAAAAGATAAGAATAAGATAGAGCCAGTAGACAAAAGAGGTCTTCCTTCAGCTATTGAAAAAATTATTGATGGACAACAGAGGCTATCTACTATTTGCCTACTAGCAACGCAGTTATATAAGCACATTGATGATTTTAACAGAAAATTTTCTGTAAAAAGTGATTTAAGTAATGAAATTAATGAAATTTGTAAATCCTGGAAAGATAAGCTTTTAGATGTTATCTCTTTAGATTTAAAAAGAGGAACTCCTGAGAGAAAACCAAAAATAATTAGAGGTCATGATGATAAATGGATTAAAGATGGTGATTTAAATGATGCTTATAAATCTGATCTTGCAAATTTTCTTGCTCTGTTTATTAACTATGTTGAGTTTTCAGATTCAGAACTACCAAAGCCTAATAAGAGTAACGTAGGAAAAAACACTAAACAGATTAATAAATGGTTAGAAACTGAGGTTATAGTTGCTCATGTAAAAAAATCAGATGAATTTCCTGCTGCATGGGATCTACTAGAATCAATAGATGAATCTAATATCTGGCAATATGAAAGGCCGGGCTTAAAAGATTTGGTTGTAAACAAGGAGTATGACGATAAAAAATCTGACGAGTATATTATATGCGCCCTTGTACAGTTGTTTTCTGTTTGTCACTATTTATTATCTAGGTGTTGTTTTACTTTGATTCAACCTTCAAATGATGATTGGGCATTTGATATGTTTCAATCATTAAATGCTTCAGGTACACCGTTAACAGCCATCGAAACATTTAAGCCCTTAGTAGTAAATACAGCAAAAATAGAAAAGCCTAAAACCCCTTTTAAAGGAAGTAAAGTTGATTTAAGTTTTGAAAAGATTGATAATTTGTTTTCTGACATCAATAGTGCTGCTCAAAAAAGCAAATTAACTAATGATTTTTTAATTTCATTAGCTATAGTTATTGAGTCCTATAAGTTAACAAGTCATTTTAGTCATCAAAGAAAATGGTTAGATAGGATATTTGAAAGCTTTGACGATTTTGCAAAAAAAACAGACTACCTTGAGTTTGTAGGTAATTATGCGAGTTTCTATAAAGATATATGGATTGATTATAAAGGAACAAATAATGAAGTAATCCAGACAATTAAAACTAATCGAGATGCTGAATTAGCGTCAATTATAATATTGTATTTCAAAAAGAGTAATCATAAAATGGCTGTAACAATACTTGGGTCATTTTATAATGAGGTTTTACAAGGATCTCCGAATTCAATTAAAAACTTCATTGAAGCAGCTAAGGCATTAGCAGCTTTTTATACATTATGGAGGGCCGCGCAAAGCAATTCTGGATTGGATAATGTTTATCGTCAATATTTTAAAGGTGAAAAGAATAAAGGGGTTAAAGTGAAGTCTCATAGCTGGTTAAGTGGTGAGCATCTTGAGGTAGAAGGACTTAAAACGTACTTAACAGAAATATTAAAAAGTCATAATATTTATGAAAAGAAAGATTGGATTAATAAATCCTCAAATTATTTAACGTATAAGTCGAAATCAATAATTCGATTTCTCCTTATTTTAAGTGCACACGATACTATAGCCGACAATGATTTTAAAGGATTAATGAAACCTTCAACACAAGGTGTATCAAGTTATTTAAATTTAGAGAAGTGGAATTCAAAAGGGGTTGCTTCTATAGAGCATATTGCACCACAAACCCAAAATAACTCTTGGGATGAAAAATTATATGATGAGGATAAATTATATCAATCTATTGGTAATTTAACTTTATTGCCTACAGCAATTAATTCATCTGCAGGAAATAAAGGGTGGAAAGAAAAGTTACTTTATTATAAGCATCTAAGTGAGCAGGATCCTGATAAGCTCCAAGAGCTTAAAATAAAAGCTCAAACTAATGGAATTGAACTAAATCCTGAAACTATAAAGTTATTGCAATCAACAAATTATAATGATCATATAAGGTCCTTAGTAACGTTATCCGAAAGCGATAGTTGGGACTCTAAAATTGTGGAACAAAGAACGCAAAGGATACTATCAATTTGTTGGGATAGATTGATAAAGTGGATTTAAGATATAGGATTTGGTTTGATTATGAGGTTGATGAGGTGTTTGTTTAAGAGTACTTACACCTCATTATAAATTAATCTTTTAATGAAAAATTAATTATTATGAATGGAGAAAGTAAATGGCTTTCATCTAAAGAAGCAAAAGCCTATTTGAAAATAAGTGATTGTAAATTAATGCACTTACGAACAGCTGGTAAGCTAGAATATAAGAAAAAGGGAAATGCATACTTTTATAAGGTTTCGGCTCTTGATTCTGAAGATTAGGAAAGTTTGATATGTTTTGATACACGAATAAAAAAAAGCTTTAAAAGAATAGTAGTTAAAATATATTCATTTAAAGCTTTTTATGTATTACCTGTTGTTTTATATAAAGCAACTAGCACAGCCTTCACCTTCGGCATCTAAAATATCATCTTGCCATGATTTTCCAGTTCTTGACTTCTTTTTTTGTCTAGCCATTCTTAAATAGTGCTCTTTTTTTATCGCGGAAACTCTTTCAGGCAGCTTTAAGTCTTCTAAAGGTTCAGACATCCATGAGTAGCCTTCTTTTTCATACTCAATTGCTTTTTCAAATAATACAGGGTGTTGTTCCAATAACCATACCCATTCTATTTTTTGTTGGTAGAAACAGAAGAAGCACCCAGACCTGCTTCTCGAGTAAGTTCCTGTTTTTGTTTCTCCATCTATTTCTACTTGATATTCAATTGGCTTATAATATGCTGGCACACCTACACCTGAGTCTTCTAATATTTTAAAAACATCCTCAAGACCTATAATTTCATCATTCTCTATTAACGGAAATGAATCTAATTTACCTATAGGATAATCAGTAGTTTTTAAAAATTCAAAAACAATTTTATTAAATAGCTTTACATCGACATCCATTAAAGCATTTAATTTCTGAGTCTGTGTAAATTTTGGAGAGATTGGTTGTTCTACATACTGTAATGCATTTGGTAGAACATTTGCATCAGCATACTCAGTATAGTATCCTTTAATAACCTCTATATTTGAATTAACAAGAGTTTTTTTTATTACGTCTTCACTCCATATATTCTTTCTAAAAGGGAATATAGTTTGAATATTTTCTCTTTTAGATATATAACCCTCTCTATTTTCATCACCCCTAATCCCAACGTAAGAAATAGTTGGTTCATCTCCAACATTAGCTTCAAAGGGCTCTAATTTCATTTTATTTGTACACCATCTAGCTGTTGCAGAAGGTAAGTAACCGCCGTACATAGCTAAGAAGTGATCAAAAGGGTTTTTCATTGGTGAATTATCTTCATCCATCGACTTATATAATTCGATATCTCTTCCTAAAACAGAGTTTAAACGACCAATTAAATCATATGTTTCCTTTAACTCTTTGCCTGTATCGCAGGTGTAATATTCTATGTCGAGTTCTGGATACTTTTGGCTCATATAAATAGATAATGCAGCGCTATCTTTACCTCCTGAAATACCCAATAAATGTTTTACTTTTCCCATAATGTAATATTCATCTCAGCCAAAAGTAGTTCGGCTAAAAGTTTCTTTCTTTCTTCTTTATTTAGCTTTTCAATTCCTTCACTAACAGTTTTTCTGATTGACTTGAATTCTTTAGTATTGTTTCTTTTTACAAAGATTTTCTCATCGAAGTGTTGCCCTTCTTCATTAAAGAACTGGATTGGATATAGCTTTTCATCATTCGTTTTATTATATGAATGAATTTCATTTGATTTTATTAAACCTAAAGATAAATCCTTTATTGTAGCTGTTAACAACGGTTCTTCTTCGTCTAGTAATTCCTCTAATCCTTTTCCTAATGCTACATCTGCTACTGACTTAATCCAACTCATTCTGTCTTCAAGTGGATTTGTTAATCGCTTATGAAAAACACTCTGAACTTTCCCTAGAGTTGAAGGATTAATATTCACAACCTGTTTTTGAATTTCTTCCTTATAATCTTTAAAGTCTAAAGATTTGCAGTTGAATGATTCTATAATAACCTTTTCTACTCTGTTAAGTAATTCATCATAAGCATTGCGTATTTCTCTAACTGCATCTTGTATATGCTTAGTAAAGGAACTTAATACCTCCTCATCTTCTTTTATTGCTATGGAATGAAACCCTAATGCTGTAGGAAACAAGTTAAACAAAGCATCTTCTGGATCTTTTGAGTTTATTATTGCCTCTCTTAATTTTGTAGCCTTATTAGATAGCTTATTAGTTTTGAGAGTGTAATTATTTAGGCCTCTTTGAAATCTTAAAAAGTTTCCAAAAATAGATAAGAATGTGGACTGTGTGCCTTTTTCACTTGAATCACTAATTTGAACTAATTCTTTATAGCTTTCAAGTAGATTTACTTTTAAACCTGAAACATCATAACTCTTCACTAAAAAGTCTTGAGGCTTTTTATTTATTAAATCTATAGTATCTTCTGTTATAAAAGGAATGAAACCACCAATAGTATGAAATAAAGCGAAATCTTCTCTTTTGGCTATTAAAAAAATAGGAACCCAAAAATCAATAAATCCTTTTTTAAGCTTGTAAGGTTTTTGTTCTAACAACTCATAAAATTCCAATAAGTTTCTTTTGTTAGATAAAGAGCTATTTAAAAAATCTACTGATTCCTTCCAAAGCCCGTATAAATTAGAATCTTTTGGTGGTTTAGCTAACTCATAATAATCTAATTTTTTGTTCCTTTGGTGTATTCCAGACTCTTTTAATAGGCTTATGTAAATAGCTTTTTGAGGTGGAAACTTATCAGCAGGAAAGTCTAAATTCTCTAAATGTTCATTTTCTAAAATGCTTCTTATAAGATGTTTTCTTGCTGTATTTATCGGAGCGCTTAAAAACTGTTTATTAATAAGCTCATTATTAAATACCGGAGTCTTTTTATAGATTTCGTAACATATCTCGGTTAACCATTCGTAAAGTTTATGTTTACTTACAATAGGTTCTATCTTGCCATTATTAATCCAAATATTCTTATCATTATTAAACAACTTGTTTATTACAAGATTTTCTAATTGTTGTAAATGGAACTCTCTTTCTGAATTTAATAGCTTTAATGCATTTCTATCATCTTGATGTTTTTCTAAAAGCCTATCAAATTTGAGTATCATCAAAACCTCGTTCTTGATTTGAGCTGAATTTTTATATAAAACGAATATGTTAGACGTGAAATCTTTAGAATATTTCTTAATCTCAGATACTTTTTTATCGTCAAAAACTAGATTTATATAGCCATCAATAACCCCTTCACCTTCTGTAATGTTTTCTAGACCATTAGATATTCTAAATTCAAAGAAACGTCTTGTACCTGTTTCAAATGAGTATCTCTTAACTAGTAAAACAGGTAAGTCAATTAGGTTTTTTATTTCATTAGTAATAGAGAAGTTTAGATTTATTTCCCTACTAACGGTTATAAGTTCTTGTTCTAAATCTAAATCTGTACCTTCTAAAAAGTTTATTTTATTACTATGCTTATAGAATCTTGTTATTCCCGATTTTTCTAATTTTTCTAAAATATCCTTTACCTCATATCCTCGAGTTAATTTAAAGTAATTGGATATAAAATCTTTATCAAATAGACCGCCAACTTTGGAAAAAATATTTACTAAACCAATAGTTTTAATTACTTCTGAGACCTCTAAGTAATTTTCTTCAAAAACTAGCTCTGCTCTTTCTAAAGCTCTAAATGTAGTGAGCCATTGTGCTCTATGCGGATTGTCTGAGCTATTAATTTCGGTAGATAAAGTGTTAACTAAATAGTCGTAAACGTTAGATACAGAATAGAAGTTTTGTTGTAGTTTTTTTATTGAATATTCGGTATCATCATTTAAAAAAGAAAATAATGATCTCTCATTCTGGCCGTATCGTTGAAGCGAATTAACTAACACATTTGCAGAAAGCCAATCTAATGGATATAAAGAATTACTTAATTCTTCATTTACAAGTTTGTTGTGACTGACGAGATTTGAATCTTGTATCAATTTAGATAGTTTTTTAAAACTTCTCTCAACTCGCCTAGGAATTTGAAATTCCTTAAGTTTTTTACTTGCGAAATATATCAGTTGCTCTACAGGTTCATTAAAAACTAAGTCAACGAATCTCCCTTTTATCTTTTCCCATTCTAATTTATCTTGGTTTGATAAATTGCTTCCATAACTTGAAAAGTTTTGATGTAAGGTTATAATAAAGTATGTTTCATTTGTGTCGTCATTTGCCCACTCAGATATTTGCTGGATTAAAAACAACTGGTCGGTAGACTTGTTTTTTGAGGCATGTTCTAAAAACTTACCAAATTCATCTATAACTAAAACAATTCCTTTATTTTGTTTGGATGCTTTCTTTCTTCTTTTTTCTAATGCCTCAATGATAGTGGCATTATCAAATTCACCTTTGATTTTTAGTTCTTTTCCTAAGATTTTTAATAATGAATTGTTCTCTCCTATAATTTTAATAAATTCATAATCTGCAACACCATCTTCTTTTAATGATAAGTTGTTGAAATATATGTTTTCTCGATTTAAGTTCTTCTCAAGAGCCCATAAAAATGTAGATTTACCTGTGCCATAATTACCAATTAAATTAAATGATTTATTTGCACCATAATTATTAATAAAAATTCTATCAAAAATTTCTTTAGTATTAGGTGTAACCACATAATCTAATTTCTTAGACTGATCTCTAACTATATTGGTTGAAATATTATTACTGTACTTCATAGTGCCTTTTCAATAATGTATTTTTAAAATCTGTTGAGTTGTTTTTGAACTGTAATTGTCTTACTCCTGCATCATCTTTGTACACGAATTCATCATACTCATCACACAGCTTAGCGATAAGAATTTCTAACCCCTCGTTGCTAAGACACATATAAGCACCAACAGTCTTTTTTATATCATCATAACTCACTGCAATATCATTTTCAAATTCATTCAATAAGCAATATGCAAATACTTCACTAGACACACTCTCCTGAATATCGCGGTTTAATCTATAAACCGTTTGATTAGCAGAATTTTTTCTACCTGTATCCGAGACTAGATTTAAGCTAAGTAATGGCGCATTAAAATCATCCTCAACAGTTTTTTCGTTTTTAAGAGGTGATACATATGTTCTTATAAAGACCTTAAAATCTGAATTAAAGGTTTTTTCTGCTACTTCCTTGTATTCATTCTCTAACAGAAGCCTATTAACAAAATTTAAAATTTGGAATTCGGAAAAATCTAAAGTTGCTTTATCAGAAAAGTAACTCGAAAATATTAATTGAAATATTGATGAGTGATTGGTTTTACACAAATGATATTGCAGTAACCATAATGAGCCATCATTCTCTAAATAAGGGTCTAACTTATCTTTAAGTAGTATTATATTAGCAAATTCAGTAATATTATTTTCACTATCGATCATCCCAAAAGCTCTAAGCCAATGATGAATTGAACGTACCATGTTTTTACCCACCCCTAAAAGATAGATTGCTTCGTTTTCTTTAAATATATTTTTATTATGCTGACTTTCAATAAGTTGAAGACCTTTTAACAACCACTGTTCTTTACAATGAAAGGTGTCGTGTCCTGAAAATCTATAAGATTCTTTAGTTGAAATCATTAATTTTAAATGTAAATTTGATTGTTTGTGCAATTTAATCATAAATGGATGAATTCCTCCATATAGAGTTACTAATTTATAAACAATTTCCCCAAAAAAAACACCAAACCCATGCAAAAAACTGAACATCAGTGATTTGTATGGTTTTTAGAGCTGTTTTTAGTTTTAGCAGCAATGTTATCAGTGCTTATTTTTTACAGGTATACTTATCTATTTCTATTTTCAATTTAGGAATTCGTGAATCGGCTGTTTATTTTTTGTTTGTGCGTGTGAACTACTTATAGTCGTTTGTCCTTTGCAGACATATCAAAAGCCAATAAATTAAACATGGAACGCATTCGGAAACGTTTTTTGTTTTTTTTAGGAAAATGAAAAGCTTTAATGTTGAATTATCATACCCAAATGAAACAAAACAGTTTTATTATAGAGCTAAAGGGAGTTAATAAATTCCTTCCAATGTTTGTCAGAAATTCCGGCATCTTTAAAAGTTATATTATTAACTCTAAATTCATGCAATAACTTTTTATACAAACATAACATTTCTTGAGGAGTAAA
>JBLWYD010000058.1:0-17811 GCA_048267165.1 Bacteroidota bacterium | reverse complement strand
GATATCGTACTCCTGATGAAGTACACAAACAATATTACAACAACTAAATAAATGTCAACTTATTGGGGTACACTCCAGAGCGCATTTAGGAAATGATTTAATTAATTGTTTTGAGGAAAAAATCATTTCTGCTTATACGTTTAAAGCCTCGATATTTTGTGAGTTTTTTGAATTACCAGTTTTATGGTTAGTATTAATAGGTTTACCAACTTCTTTGAGTGGATTAATGGGAGCTTTAATGGGGCTCAAAGGTGAATTTAGAAATAAAGATGGTATAAATTCAAATAGTTGTCTTTGTGGCGGTGATATTCCAACTTTTTGTTGTGGTGGTTTTGATGGAGTATGTAAAGATGAATGTTGCAATAAAGTTGAACTATGTAGTACAAAGTTTGATAGTGAACGAGGAATTGGTTGTAGAAAAAAACCTAAGTGTGATAAAAAATGCACATATTTTGTTTATCCTAACTCCTATAATCCTAATGTTGAAAGGTTAACTAGTTATAAATTGTGGCCTGGAGATGTAGAATATTATACAGAAGGAGACACTACAAAGACTAAAAATAAATCAGATTGTTGCACAGTTAATTTATCAGAAAAATGTACAGAAAAATGTTTTAACTGTTATTATGCATGTAAACTAAATCCAAATGGGAAAGGAATGTCTTGGAACAATGGTAGGGTTTTAATAGATTCAACATATTTAGGCACTGGAATGAAGGGAGTTCCTTGTTGTGAAGGTACTCCAAATCCTGATTTAAATAGTAAATATAATTACTGTCCAGAAAATTATGGGAAAGGTAGTGGCGGATTGCCTCCTTGTGGGACAATTTTAGCAGCAAAATTAGGTGGTCCTTGTGAAGAACTTCCTAAATCAGTTGATAAACCGCCTACAGATATTTATGAAAATTTAAAACCTATAATAATTTGAAAAGATTAATTATTATATTGTTACTCGTTACTAATATTCAGGCTAAGTCTGAAACAAGAGATTTGAATATTTATGGAACTTATCCTGGTGTCACTTTTTCAGTTGAATTTAATATTGAATATTCTATTTACAACAACCAGATATTAGACATAGAATCAACAACTTATTTAAAATATGGATCTTCAGTATTTGGTTTTCAAGGTATTGCAGTAGTTAATAGTTACCCAATTATAGGATTTGTCCAATATTTTGGATTAGATAAAGGGGTTGATATAGGTGCAAGTTATTTTAGAAAACACATTGTAAGTTCATATGACAGTGAACCTACTGAACCACATTTTAAAGAAACTGAACAGTTCTTAGGATTTGAAATCGGTTATAGAGATTACTTCAGTGATAACGCTGTTTTTAGATTTACGTTTTCACCATTTTATAGTTTGGATAATCCGCCTGTCAATTTAAAATTTTTAGAGTATTTCCAATATATGATAAGTGTTAGTTTAGGTTACAGCTTTTGAAATATTTTTTATTATTCATATTGCTTTCTTTACATTCTTTAGCAAATACTGACGAAGAGGTTTTCCTTTATTATGAAATACAAGGACCTCAAAAAGGGTTACTTGCACCTAATTTAGAAGTTAAATTATTTGATGTTTCAAATGATACTATTAATGAAGGAAGCTTGAGAATTCGAGGAGGTGTTACTCTTTTGAATCTATTGATTTTCACTTTTCAACCCAGTTACTTAGTTGGACTTCATTTTATATCAGGACAAGAAAAAAAACTAGATTTAGGGGTAGCCATTGTATATGAAAAATATAAAAAATATGATTTATTTAATTCTGCTACATCTTTAAGTTTTACTTTTGGTTTTCGTCATTCTATAGGTGATGATTGGTTCATAGGTGGAGCTATTTGTCCTACTTACTCTAAATCAAATTACCCTAATTATCCAGTAAGTTTAAAGTTTGGGTTTTCACTCTAATTATCCCTACCTCTTCACCCTACCAAATCCAGCGAAGGTTCTTTGCAGGTATTCATTGTCCAAATCTTGTATTATAACTCCTCTGGAAGTAGATGCGTGTATCATCTTATTACTTCCTACATATATACCCACGTGGCCTACGTCACTTCCTCGGCGGAAAAAGACCAAATCGCCTACGTGCTTATCGCTCGATGATACTTTCTTCGTGAATTCGTATTGCTCTCTTGATGTGCGTGGTACTGTGTACCCCAAATCATTATATACATTGAGTACAAACCCTGAGCAATCAACACCCGATTGTGTAGTGCCACCATATTGGTAGGGGGTACCTAGCCATTTTTTAGAAGAGGTGAGCAATCGACCTTCGAACTTATTGCCTTTATTGCCGTCACGCATTTCTTCTTCTAGTTGCTCTATTATTTGTTTACTACCGTCATAAACTAAGTTGCCATAAGTCTTTATACCATCTAGATCATCCGAAGTGAACCTCACATAAGAGCTACAACTCCATAAGAATGCTATCATGGCAAATATGAATATGACCTTTTTCATAACTATCTATCTCTTCGTATAGGGATTGGTATCAATTTATACGTTTTGTAGAAGTTTTTAGCTGAAGAAAGTAAAAGAGCAACAGCTCCTGTTAGCAATATAAATGAAAAGTAAATCATAATGTATTCTCTTTGTTATAGTTATATAGAGAATAGAGCAAACTTTATGCCAAGATATTTAGTTTTTCGAATGTTGATTGGAAGCTAGTAATTAGTGAATCTGGTGTCACTTTTTGTGGTGCAATTGCATTTATTGGAATAGCCGTTTTTAGGGTGAAGTCTTTGAGTCTGTTGGCTTTTTCTTCGTCTTCGGTAGCGTAATCGGCTATTTTCTCGAAGCCATAATCTATGAGTATAGAGCCGTGTTGCAATAGCTTATCGCCGAATATTCTCTGTGCAGAGCCGACTATTTTCTTATTTTCATAAGTCAATTCGTACCGAGCAGAAGAGGCAAAGCACGATACAGACCGTTCGTCTGATTTATAGAAATTCTTAAAATCGGGGTTGGTCTTCACAAAATCGACTTCTAGTCCGATATTCCTAAGCACTTCTGCGATTATAGTATGAACTTCTTGGTATATATAGTCTTTAGTGCGGGTTTTATCCAAATATGTGACTATTGAGTATGTCAGTTCATTTGCGTGGAATACTCCGCGTCCGCCAGTAGGTCTTCGGACAATCTCATACCCATCGCTGTATAGTTTTTCTTTTAGTATCCCATCATCTTTTTGGTTGTAACCAAGCGATAAACACCAAGGATTCCAACTATATAGACGAAAAATAGGTGTATCATTAGGGGAGAGTGACTCCATCAATTCTACATCTCTATTCATATTGAAAAGACCCTCACTAGGAGGGTCTATTATCAAACTATATTTCGTATTATTGAGCATTTTAAGAGTATTTCTCAACTACTTCTTTGATTCTATCGAATGCCCAATCTATCTCATCTCTAGTGATTACCAAAGGTGGTGCGATACGGATTACGTAATCGTGTGTCTCTTTGCAAAGTACACCCAATCCCATCAAATCTTCGCAATACTTTCTAGCTGGCTCAGTTAGCTCTAATCCTATCCAAAGTCCCTTGCCTCTCACTTCTTTGATTTTACTACTCTTTATAGATCTTAGTTTCTCCATAAAGTAATTACCATTGTCGAAAGACTTTTGGATAAGGTTCTCGTTCTCTATTACTTCCAAAGCAGCCGTTGCTACAGCAGCACCTAGCGGATTACCACCAAATGTAGAACCGTGATCACCGGGACCAAATACGCCCAATACTTCTTTTCTTGAAAGTACAGCAGATACTGGATAAAAGCCACCAGAAAGTGCTTTACCTATTATAACCATATCCGGCACAACATTTTCGTATTGGTGAGCAAACATTTTACCGCTTCTACCTAGGCCAGATTGTATCTCATCGAACGCTAGGAGAATATTATGCTCATCACATAGCTCTCTTAACTGAGTCAAGTAACCTTCGGGAGGAATGATAATACCAGCTTCACCTTGGATTGGCTCTACCATAATACAACAAGTATTTTCGTTAATCAACGATTTCACTGATTCTATATTACCATATTCTGATACTACAAAACCAGGAGTGAAAGGCCCGAAGTCTTGCTTATATTGCTCATCAGTTGAGAACCCAACTATAGTTGTTGTTCTACCGTGGAAATTATCCGAAGCAACTATTATCTCAGCTTTATCTTTAGCTATGCTTTTATTTCTATATCCCCATCTTCTAGCCGCTTTGATAGCAGTCTCTACTGCCTCTGCACCACTATTCATAGGTAATGACATATCGAAACCAGTCATATCGTGCAGTTTCTTATATAGTAAAGGTAGCTGATCATTTCTGAAAGCTCTACTAGTGATAGTGACTTTTTCCGCCTGCTCTATGAATACTTTTAGTATATGAGGATTACAGTGACCTTGGTTGACAGACGAATACGCAGCTAAGCAATCTAGATAGCGATTATCATCTACATCATAAACCCATACGCCTTCTGCTCGGCTAATAACTACATCGAGTGGATGATAATTATGAGCACCGTATTTCTCTTCTATTTCTATTAATTCTTGCGTCTTATTCATATTATTTTCTCTAGCTTTGGTTTATAAACTTGATTCGCTCTCAGCCCATGCGTCTGCTGTTTCGTACACTCTTATTTTCAATTCTTTTAGATTGTCAAATTTCTGAAATTCGGGTTTAAGAATTTCTAAGAAATAAGCACTCATATCTTCAGCAGTTGAAAAATTATCAATAACATAATGCTTGAATTGATTTTCTTTCAGAAAGTTAAGCATCAAATCATCTTTGCTATCTACTAAAAAAGAATGATCTATTTTATCTAAAAGAGGTCTCACTATTTTCTCTATGTCATAGAAATCTATGAGCATTCTATTCTCATTTACTTCACCTACTAGCTCCAAGAGCATTTTATAAGTGTGACCGTGTATATTCTTACAAGGTCCTTCGTGGAATGGCAATCTGTGGCTCATTTCCCAAATAAATTCTTTACCTATTCTTACCATAATTATTCTTTGATATAAGATGCTACAATAGTTGAAGTCATACCACCACGAGCACCCCACTCGCTGATGATTTCCATTTCTAAAGGTGCACAAACGGCAACCAAATCGTCAAGTATTTGATTCGTTATTTCTTCGTAAAAAATACCTTTGTCTCTGTATGCTAAGAAATAATACTTTAATGACTTTAACTCTACGCAAAGTTGATCAGGTACATAGTTAACTATTATATTTGCAAAATCTGGCAAACCCGTCATAGGGCATACTGATGTAAACTCTGGATTTTCGTGAGTTATTGAAAAATATCTTCCTGGTCTGGGATTTTCGAATGTTTCTAAGTTATTCATTTATGTATTTACTATATTTGTTATTGAATTTAGTTCAAAATTAAGAAATTACCCTATTAATAAAGAAAATAGACTTCTTTATTTTAGCATTGACAATCACCATTAAAAATTATTGAAAATGAGCATAACAAAAGAATTGACTATAGAAGAGCAATTAGAGATATTTAAAAACGGTATAAAACCTGTTAATATAGTTGCACCATGTTTACTTGGCGATGGTATAACAAAGCTTAGCGAATACAAGAAAGATGATTACTACGAAGAATTTAAAAAATTACTAATAGAGAAAACTTGTATCAAATTTGTGCCAGCTTCAGGTGCTGCTACTCGTATGTTTAGTGATTTGATTGCCCTAAGAAATGAGATGAAATTCCCAACGATTGAGGCAATAGAGACTTCAAATCTAGAAAATAAAGACCAACTTATTCATTTTTTCAAGAATTTGAATCAAGTTCCATTCTATAAGAAATTGAAAAAGAACCTGAATGAGAAATTCAGAATGACTTTTTTGGATAATAGTACTGATTTAACTGAGATTATTGATGCCATACTTGATGATGAAAAACTTGGACTTGCTTCCAAACCAAAGGCACTAATACCATTTCATAACTATTACGGAATGCTTAGATCTCCTATTTACGAGCATATACAAGAAGCGAAAGAGTATATACTTACAAATGGGGTAATATCTATTCACTTCACTGTATCAGAAGAACATCAAAAACAAATTCAGAAAAGAATAAATAGAATTGCCAAATATGAAGTCTTTAATATAAATAGTTCACTTAGCCATCAATCGGCTAAAACTAATACAATAGCTGTAGATTTGGATAATAATATTATAAAAGACGAATTAGGTAACCATTTAACTAGACCAGGTGGTCACGGTTCACTTATATTCAATCTGAATAATCTCGAAGCCGATGTAGTATTTATCAAGAATATAGATAATGTCATAACTGTACCTAATAATAGAGAATCGAATCAATTCAAACAAGTACTTGCTGGTTATTTCCATACTATTCAAAAGCAACTATTTGACTTTGCTAATAGATATGAAGAGAATCCTGAAGATAAATCTCTGCAAAAAGAAGTTGTCAAGTTCTATAAAGATGTTTTCTTCATGAAAGTAGATAAAGAGAATATTTTCGATTTGATTAATAGACCTCTTAGGGTATGTGCAATGGTCAAAAATGAAGGTCAACCCGGTGGTGGACCATTCTTTGTAGAGAACAATGGCACTATATCAGCCCAAATAATAGAAGCATCACAAATCGATAAATCTATACTTGAAAATATGATAAAAGTAAAGAAATCAAGTCACTTTAATCCTGTTGATATGATTTGTGGAATAACTAACCATAAGGGTGAAAAATTCAATCTATTAGATTTTGTTGATGAAAATACTTATTTTGTTTCTGAAAAAACTTACAATGGTAAACCAATTAAAGCATTAGAGCTGCCAGGACTATGGAATGGGGCTATGTCAGATTGGAACACGGCATTTGTGGATATGCCAGCCGAGTTTTTCAATCCAGTCAAAACAGTTTTTGACTTATTAGATCGAAGACGTATTATTAAATAAATAATTATAAATGAAAAATATTCTACTCCTTATTATCCTGCTTTCTAGTTTGAACCTTCAAGCTGTAGAGAATCAATTGCTATATGACCCATTACCTGGTGAAGAAGTTATTTACCTAGATATTATTTATGATAATATGGGTACAGAAAATAGCTATGACGCATTTATTTCTTTACAAAGATTGACTGCAAAGCTCTATACTAAGAAAGAATTCAAAGCTATGAAAGAGCTATATATAGAATTCAAGAAAGATTTGCCCGAATATTCGGATAAAATTGATAAAATAATTGCTATTCTGTCTGATCAAGACTATGAATTAGAAGAAATAAACCTTGGTAGTTATGTTAATACTGAATTTCCAGAGTATAGCCCCACCCCTAATGGGAGTGGCGATAAACTTTATTTTACTAGTTATGGTCGCTCTAATGATAATAAAACAGAAGACATATTTATGTCAAAGTTCAAAGATGGTATTTGGCAAATAGCTGAAAAAATTAAAGGTAAAATTAATACTGATAAAAATATGGAAGCACCTCAGTGTGTTACTACAGATGATAATACATTAATATTCTTTGGCAATCTTGAAGGTAGTTTAGGAAGAGGTGATTTATTCTATTCAGAGAAAGTTACTGATGATACTTGGGGAGAAGTGCAACATTTCCCTAGCCCAATTAATTCAGAATATTTTGATTGCGATGCTAAGATTAATAATAATGGTACCTCTATTGTATTTGTGTCTGATAGACCTGGAGCAATTGGTGACGAGCACAAATATGGCGAATATTGGAAAGGTAGTATGCAGGGAAATACTGATATATATGTATCGGTAAAAGATGATGCAGGGAATTGGGGAGAGCCGATTAACTTAGGAAGCACAATAAATACTGAACATGCTGAAAGAAAACCTTTCTTACATCCAGATGGTATGACTTTGTATTTCAGCTCTAATGGACATCCAGGATTGGGTCGTCTTGATTTGTATATGGCGAAAAGATTATATGAAGATTCGTGGACTGATTGGTCAGAACCTATAAACATGAGCAAAGAAATAAATTCACCTGGTAACGAAAGAGCAACCATTATCAACACATTTGGCGAACTTGCTTACTTTGCTACTGCCGAGAGAAAAATTACTTTTGGTGGCTCTGATATTTTCCGTTTTGATGTGCCTGAGCATCTTAGACCAGAACCAGTGGTAATGGTTAGAGGTAAAGTTACTGATTATCAAGGCAATCCATTGGGGGCAGACGTATTATGGGAAGATTTCCGTAAAAGGAAATTGATTGGTGAGATGAAATCTAATCCACTAACAGGGGAATACTCAATTATATTTCCTGTTGGTACAAAGTACAGGTATTATGCATCTAAGGAAGGATATTTCCCATTGTTCAAAAGTTTGGATATTACGGATAGAAAAGATACAATGATTGTTTATCAAGACTTAGTACTTTATACCGAAGATGACGTAGTGCCTGATGAACTTATAGCAGAAAATCAATACTTAGATGAAGATGCTATTAAGTTAGCAGGAGAAGGTTTATTTGAAGATTTAACTCAATGGACTTGCTGCTATGTAATTATAAACAGTTTACCATCAAAAGATGATGCAGATAAACTATTAATAGAATTAGAAAATAATTATTTTGAAAATTTGAGAATTGTACCTTTTTACTCTGAAATAGAAGAGATTACTTATTATAGAGTAGCAACTCAATGTATTGAGTCATACAATTCTTTCAAAGAGTTCAAATATAGGCTTGTAGAATATAATGCCGAATCAAACAATAAATTATTACCATCAATTAAATGTGAATAGAGGACTTTTATGAAATATCTATTACTTATTATATTAATTGGAGCATTCTTATTTCCCAATTCTCTAATTTCAAAAAAAACTATTGTCTGGAATAATGTAGGACAAAAAGAAGTCATTACTAAAGATTTAGACTTTGACATGATTTATGGGCAAGCAAACCCTGAAAATACTAGAATCCAGTTAAAATCTAGTGCAAAGGAAGGGGAGTTTGTTTTAGAATTAGTTAAGTATGAACCGCCTTCTCGTAGCTCTAAATCATCTGAAATTAGTAGCTCTGTTTCGGATGAAGAATTAAAAAAATTGGAACTTCAAATTGAAGAATTAAGACAAGCTAATAAAACTTCTCTTGATATAATAGAGCAAGACAAAAAATTTAATGAAAGATTAAAAGAAACAAGCGAGAAAAAGAAAACTGATATAAACGAGGTTGAAAATTTTGAAGATGTAAAACTTGCCTTAAAAGAAAAAATTAAAAACATAGACACTCAAATCACTGATAAAGAAAAAGAAATCCAAAACAATAATGATATTATAAAAGAAACTCAAATTAAAATATTAGAATTAGGAGATAGCGACCAAGATAAAAGGAAAAAAGAGGAGTACAATTCATTAATAGAAAAGATAGAAGCTCAAAACAGATATTTAGAAAAAGAGATTAAGCTTCTAGCTGTGGACAAACAGCTTTTAACTGCTGATTTAGATTTGATAAAAGCTGAACTTGAAAGACAAAAGCAATTAACTTACTTTTTGATGCTGATTGCTGGAATAGTCTTATTATTTGCTATTATTCTATACTTCAGATTCAGATTGGAGCGAAGATTAAAAAATATAATCGATGCAGAGAAGAAAGAATCAGAAAGATTACTGCTAAATATTTTACCTTTGAAAATTGCTAATAGATTAAAGCAAAACGAGCATCCTATTGCTGACTATTTTGATACAGCGTCTATTGTATTTATTGATTTAGCTGGCTTTACAAATTACTCAAGTTCAAGGAAACCAGGCGAGATTGTAGAAATGTTAGATGCTATATTTAAACATTTAGATTCCTTAGCTGATAAATATCATCTTGAGAAGATTAAGACTATTGGTGATGCTTATATGGCTGCCTCAGGAATTCCTGAAAAGAATGAAAAACATGCAATTAATGCTGCGATGTTTGCGATTGAAGCTAATAACTATTTTAATAAGATTACCTCGGACGAAGGCAATGCAATAAAGGCAAGGATAGGAATTGGCTCAGGGGATGTTGTAGCAGGAGTAATTGGTACTAGAAAATTTGCCTATGATTTATGGGGTGATGCTGTTAATACTGCAAGTAGGATGGAAAGTAGTGGGGTTGTTGGTAAAATCCAGATTAACGAAAAGTTTAGAGATGAACTGCTTAGTCAAATGAATGGCAGTAAGATTAATATTGAAGAAAGAGGTGAAATTGAAATTAAGGGTAAAGGTAAATTAAAAACATTCTTTATTAATGATTAAAAGGTATATTACATGAATCCAAAATTAGGGTATCAATGTATTTTAATTTTATTATTTATTTATTCTTGCAGTCTTTTTGACCCTAATAAAGAATCGGAGGTTTTAGATGCTATTCCACCTAAAGGGTATAATCCTATATTTGATTTACAAAACGAAAAAAGAATTATTAAATAAATAAACAAACAATTATAAATGAAAAATATTCTACTAATTATAATCTTATTATCTAGTTTGAACCTTCAAGCTGTAGAAAATCAATTGCTATATGACCCACTACCAGGGGAAGAAGATATTTATCTTGATATTATTTATGATAATATGGGTACAGAAAATAGCTATGACGCATTCATTGCATTGCAAAGATTGACTGCAAAGCAATATGCTAAAAAAGACTTCAAAGGTATGAAAGAGCTTTATATAGAATTTAAAAAAGACTTACCTGAGTATGCTGATAAAATTGATAAGATTATAGCTATTCTATCCGATAAAGATTACAAGTTGGAAGAGATAAACCTTGGTAGTCACGTAAATACAGAGTTTGCCGAGTACAGCCCTACACCCAATGGTAGTGGTAACCGTTTGTATTTCACTGGGTATGGACGTTCAAATGATAACAGAACTGAAGACATATTTATGTCTGAGTTCAAAGATGGATTTTGGCAACCAGCAGAGAGACTTCAAGATGGGATAAATTCTGATAAGAATATGGAGGCTCCCCAATGTATAACTACCGATGATAATACTCTTATCTTCTTTGGTAATCTAGATTCTAGTTTAGGTAGAGGAGATTTGTTCTTTTCTCAAAGAGTTTCAGATAAGTTATTCGGTGAAGTACAGCACTTTCCTAGACCTATAAATTCAGAATATTTCGACTGTGATGCTAAAATTAATAATAATGGTACATCTATAGTTTTTGTCTCAGATAGACCTGGTGGAATTGGTGAAACTCATAACTACGGTGAATATTGGAAAGGTAGTATGCAGGGTAATACAGATATATATGTGTCAGTTAAAGATGATGAAGGTAATTGGAAAGAGCCAATTAATTTAGGTAAGACAATAAATACAGAATTTGCAGAAAGAAAACCATTCCTTCACCCAGATGGTATGACGCTTTACTTTAGCTCGAACGGGCACGCTGGCCTAGGCAGAATGGATTTGTATATGGCTAAAAGGCTATATGAGGATTCGTGGACTGAATGGGGAGAACCAATCAATATGAGTAAAGAGATTAACTCACCCGGTAATGAGAGAGCCGCGATTATCAATACTTTTGGTGAATTGGCATACTTCGCAACTGCTGAAAGACCTATAACTTTTGGACAATCTGATATATTCACTATGTCCCTACCTGACCACTTAAGACCCAATCCAGTTGCTGTAATAAAAGGTACAGTAAAAGATACTGATGGCAACCCAATAGATGCTAAAATACTATGGGAGAACTTAGATAATGGTCGTAAGATGGGGGAGATGCGTTCTAACCCAGAAACTGGTGAGTACTTTATAATCTTTCCATTAGGTAAAAACTATGGTTTTTATGCTGAGAAAGAAGGGTACTTCCCAATCTCTAAGAGTATAGATCTGACTGGGAAAGACACTTCTATGACGGTTGTTCAAGATATTATCTTGTACCCTGTAAGTGATTTACTTTCTGTTGAAGCTAATACATCTAATGTGTCAAATACTATGAATAATACAAACACTAACAGTACAGACTTCGATAAATCATCTAAAAAGCTTAGAATCAATAATCTATTCTTTGCATATAGAGAATCAGAGATTCTAGGTTCTTCTTATTCAGAATTAGAAAGAGTCGCTTATTTACTTAATAATTATCCTAAAATAGCACGAGTAGAAATAGCTGGCTATAGTGATGATATTGGTGGTGATGAATATAACAAAAACCTATCTATGAAAAGAGCAGAAGCCGTTCGTGATTACTTGATTAAGAAAGGTGTCCGCTCTGATAGATTGATAGCTAATGGTTATGGTGAAGAATCTCCTGTCGGTGATAATACTACCGAAGAGGGTAGAGCTCTGAACAGAAGAGTAGAGATGAAAGTTCTAGAAGTTAAAGACTAGTTCTTAATTATTACTGTGATTTCAACCAGTCGGTAAATTCAATTATTGCGTTGTGTCTGTGGCTGATTTTATTTTTAATCTCAGGGTCTAACTCTGCGAATGTCTCGTTGTAACCATCTGGGATAAATATAGAATCGTATCCAAACCCATTGCTACCACGCTCAGTATCGTTTATTTGACCTATACAACGACCACTAAAGTATTTCTCTTCACTGTCTGAGATATAGCAAATCACTGTTTCGAAATATGCTTTACGATTACTTTTATCAGAAAGCAGTTGTAATACTAGCTTTCTATTATCACTATCGATTGCATTTTCGGAAGCGAATCTAGCCGAACGAACTCCAGGTTTTCCGTCTAGTTCCTCTATAAAAAGTCCTGTATCATCAGCAAATGAAGGGGTACCGGTTTTCTCAAATAATGAGATAGCTTTGATTCGAGCATTACCTTCCAATGTTTCAGAATTCTCCTCAGGATCGCTGATTATATCCAATGATTTTGGACTGACTATTTCGATATTATTAAGCCCGCTAGAGTTCAATATATGCTGTATCTCTGATATCTTATTCTGATTATTAGTTGCTGCCGCTATTCTCATCTTTCAATAATTCCATTACGCCTTTGATGGCAGTAGTTTGTTTATTCTTAATTCGTTGGATTATATGATTATATTTTGCTTCAAAACTCTTGTTTTGAAATGCTTTCTTTAACACTTCTTCTTTTAGTATTTCTATTAGTCTTTCGCTTTCTTGATCAGTTCTGTTCTGTTCAAAAAAGCCAGTCTCTTTTGATATTTTACAGAAGCTGTCTATCGCTTTAGCTAGTGTTTCTAGGTTTGTTCCTTCTAATGCAGAAATTTTAATTACTTTTCTACGCCAAAACTCTTTGTCATAATTCAGTATCCTTACAGCATTTTTGTATTCCAATACTGTATCATTAACTAGACTATCTTTTGTGTCTGCTTTGTTGATAGCAAGTATATCAGAGACTTCTAATATACCTCGCTTTATACCTTGCAACTCATCACCAGATCCGGGATTTAGTAGCATAACTAATACGTCAACAATCGATGATATATTTATCTCGTTCTGTCCTATACCTACGGTCTCTACTATTATTCTCTCGAAGCCAGCAGCTTCGCAAAGCATTATTGATTCTTTCGTACGTGATGCAGTGCCGCCCAGCATTCCTGAAGATGGGGTAGGGCGGATGTATGAATTTCTGTGTTGAGCGAGAGCCGTCATTCTAGTTTTATCACCTAGTATTGAGCCGCCACTAACCTTGCTCGATGGGTCAATAGCTAGTACTGCCGTTTTATAACCCTGATTGCAATAATACAAACCTAAAATATCAATAAGAGTTGATTTACCAACACCTGGGGGGCCTGTTATACCTATCCTAATAGAGTAACCCGTTCTATCGAGTACGCTTTCTAGTATATCTTGACCTAATTTGAAATGCTTATTTGAAGTACTTTCAATCAATGTTATAGACCTGGATAAATAGCTCAAATCCCCCGCGAAAAGACCTTTCGTTATTTCATCCAAGTCATATTTCAAGATGATCTCAAGTTAGATTCTAATTCCATTTGAAGATAATTCATAAAATCTAGGTTCTTAGACACAAACAAAGAATCACTATCTTTTATATATTTTAAAGTATCTGCATCTAAATCTTCAACTGTGCAGTAAACTACTTTAGAGTTTCTTTTATGCTTTTCGATAGTTTCTATCGTATCCATTATATTAGCTGAATAGGGCAATCTCAAATCACAAACTATCATATCGTATTCGTTCTTTTCTAATTGCTCAACTGCATCTTTAAGATTGTAAGTATTATCCGTAACAATATCTAACTTAACAGAATATTTAAAAATCATCTGTAATAGATTTTGCTGTCCCGGATCGTCCTCAACCACTAGTAATCGATTCATTATTCTTCCCCTTTTAAATAATTAATTGCTGCTGTTACTAACATACTAGTACCTATTGGCATTGCATTTTCACTCGGATTCAGTTTAGAATTATGCAATGCTGGCATAGATTTCAAATTATTAGGTCTTACTCCAACAAACCAGAATGTTGACGGGATGTTTTTACCATAAAAAGCAAAATCTTCACCCCACATCTTCGGCTCAAACACAATAGTATTATCTACTCCAACTAAACTATTAGCATTACTAACAGTTAGTTCTGTTAATTTCTCATCATTTATAACTGGTGGATAACCTTTCTTAATTTCTACTTCTATCTCACAACCGTACAATTTACACAAAGCTACTGAATTTTCTTCAATCATTCTATGCATTTGTGTTCTCCAATCTTCATTGAATGACCTCAATGTACCCATTAGTTTAACTTCATCTGGGATGATATTAGTTGCGTTACCACCTTGTATTGATGTTATACTCAAAACTCCTGCCTCTATAGGGTCTTTGTATTTTGTCATCAATGTCTGAAAGTGAATAATCAACTGCGAGGCGGCAACAATTGGGTCATGCCCTAATTGTGGTTGTGCAGCGTGAGTACTTGTTCCTTTGATAGTAAAGTATAACTCATCAGGTGCTCCCATAACTGGACCGCTATTTAGCGATATCATTCCTTCGCTTTCACCTGGGTATATATGTTGTCCAAAAATAGCATTTACTTTTGGATTCTCTAATACGCCTTCTTCTATTAATATACTTGCACCACCCGGTAGTTTTTCTTCACCAGGTTGGAATATTAACTTTACTATCCCACCTAATGAGTCTTCCATTTCTTTTAGTATTTCTGCCGCTCCTATTAACATAGTTGTATGCATATCATGTCCACAAGCGTGCATAACGCCATCATTAGTAGATGCGAAATCTAATCCAGTTTCTTCTTTTATTGGTAATGCATCTATATCTGCTCTTAGTCCAACACACTTATTGCCTTTACCAATAGTTGCAACAACTCCAGTATTACCAATAACTCTATTTTCAATTCCTAATTCATTCAATTTTTCTTGTATATATTTACAAGTTTCATATTCCTTGAATGATAGCTCAGGGTTCGAATGAATATCTCTTCTTATTTTCTGTAATTTCGGGAACAATTTTTTTGCTTGTTCTAGTACATTTTTTTCAGTCAAAGTTTATACCTCTATTTCCTTTTCTTCTAATATAATTGCGGGACCAATAAGATGAAACTTAGTCCCTTTTTTAACATCTATTCTTTTGTCTATCGTTATTTTTTCACCACTAGTGGGGATAATATCTACAGGGAAACTTAGTCCACTTTCCTCAACTGCGGTAATTGCTGTAGCTACTGCTCCAGTACCACAAGCACCAGTTTCTTTCTCTACTCCTCTCTCATAAGTGCGAAGATATACAGTCTTACCCCTTACATCGTAGAAATTCGCATTTGAGCCAATTTTTCCAAATGCTTCATTATATCTTACTTCTTTACCGATACCATTTATATCTAGTTTAGCTATATCTAATAAATCTACTTTGTCTATTCTAATAACAGTATGCTGACTGCCATTGTCAATATAATGAGTGCTGACATGCCTTCCTTGTAATTTTAGAGTAAGTGCTTTATATTCAATTATATTAGGCATTTCTAAATCGACTAATTCATCAATTAATTCTGCTGAATAAACTGCACCAGCCATTTCGAATTGTACTTTAGCTTGAGTACTAGTAATAACGCCTTTAGCAAGAGCAAATTTTACTATTGCCCTTCCGCCATTACCGCACATCATTCCAGTACTACCATCTGGGTTAAAAAAGACACATTTGAAGTTATAATCGGCACTTTGCTCTAAAAGCATTAATCCTTCTGATTCAAATTTGTTTTTTTCATTAACTGAACAAAGAATAGGTGCTAAAGCTTTACCCTGTTCTTCAGATATTATATTCGCTGTATTATCTATAACTGTGAATAGATTACCAGCACCAGACATATATGTTACTTTAATCTTCATTTATTACCTGTAATAGTTCTTCGTGTATTTGTCCATTAGTAGCTAGTATTTCCTTATCATCGACTATTGAGCTAATTCCATTATAATTAGTGCATTTACCACCAGCTTCATTTGCAATCAGAATACCTGCTGCTACATCCCAACTATTAAGATTTACTTCCCAAAAACCTTCGAATCTTCCACAAGCCACATAAGCCAAATCTAAAGCTGCTGAACCGAGTCTCCTTATGGGAATTCCTCGCTTTACTATATTCGTAAAACTTCTAATTGCATTCTTTGGGTCATTGTTTATATCATAAGGGAATCCAGTAACTAACAATGAAGTATTCATATCGCTTTTATCAGAAACTGTTATAGATTCTCCGTTAAGTTTGGCTCCGTTACCCAATTCTGCGCTAAATAGCTCATCTAGAATTGGTTGGTAAACTGCACCAGCTATCAACTGCCCATTTTTACTAAGAGCTATACTAACACTGAATATAGGAATATTGTTTGCATAGTTTACTGTGCCATCCAAAGGGTCAATTATCCAATCATATTCACTATTATTATTAACGCTCCCTTCCTCTTCAGATATAATATTATGAGTAGGAAATGCTTTCTTTATCTCATCTACTATATACTTTTCGCTTTTATAATCGTATTCTGTAACAAGATTATTTTTTCCAATTTTGTTGTCAATTTGAAACTTACTACCGAACCCATTACGTAGTATAATTCCAGAATTTGTTATTGTATTATTAATAAAATCAGTAAATTTGGTCATGTTTTTATATGTAAATTAAAATAATAATAAGAGAAAATAAGATTAAACGACTAAAAACATGCTTTTAGAGACAAATTCTTTTATTTCTTTTTATATCTTCTTATATTTTATTGTAACCTATTTGTAACTCATAAATAATACTTAGTTCGAAAACTAACAAGGTATTAAAATATGAAAGTACATCTGAGAAAGAAACCCATCTCAAAAAATCGAAGCTCACTATACTTGGAATACTATAATTCAGCAAAAAGAAGTTTTGAATTCCTTAAAATATATATCCATTCAGGAAAAAGACTTTCCCTACATGAGAAAAATCATAACAAAGAAGCACTGAAGAAAGCAAAAATATTAAAATCAGAACGTGAAGTTGAAATATATAAAGGTGTCTATAGAAGTTCCAAAGGAAAAATTAATATTTACTTTTTAGAATATCTAAAAGAATTCGCAACCGAAAAAGGAAACTATCACATTCAAGCATACCGAAATATGAAATTTCATCTCGGTAAAGACAAACCTATTAATATGATAGAACCAAATACACTTCGTAGTTTTAAAGTATACCTAGAGAATAAGTACAAAGCAACTACAGCTAAGAACTATTTTAACACTATACGTATGTTATTTAGCCATGCTATTAAAGAAGATATTATTAAAGATAATCCCTGTAAGAATATACCTGATAATACTGTTAAAATTACTAAGAGAGTACATTTAACATTAGAAGAGTTAAAGATTTTGTACATCACACCTTGCAAAAATGAAAATGTCAAAATTGCTTTTTTA
>JBLWYD010000057.1:0-18231 GCA_048267165.1 Bacteroidota bacterium | reverse complement strand
GTTTTCATCTTGGTCTTTGTTTAAATATCTTACAATCTCTACAACGTCAAAAGACAAACTAAAGTTTTTTTATATTTATAGCATATTTAATATGCATATTCATATTTTTGTACCTCATAAAAATGAAGGTTTAGAAAATGTGGAATCAATCAGGCTTAATATTCAAATCACACCCTTGGCACGGTGTACCAATTGGTGATCAATCACCACGTATAGTTACATCATACATAGAGCTAGTACCCGGTGATACAGTAAAATACGAACTAGACAAATACACTGGCTATCTGAAAATAGATAGACCTCAGATTTACTCAAGTGTTTGCCCTACTCTATATGGCATGTTACCTCAAACTTTCGCAGGTAAACGAGTAGCGGAGCATTGCAACAAAATGACAGGCAGAACTGATATAGTTGGCGACAGCGACCCTATCGATATTTGTGTAATTACAGAGCGTATAGTACCTTATGGTGATATATTAGTTAACTGCCGCCCAATCGGTGGTATGCGAATGATAGACCACGGCGAGGCAGATGATAAAATAATTGCTGTGATGAACGATGATTTGGTTTATAATGAGCGTAATGACATTACTAAAATACCCGAATCTATTATCAGAAGATTAAAGCACTATTTCCTTACTTATAAGCAAGATCCTGACGATACTGGTACAAATAACGTCGAGATAACCGATATATACGGCAGAGAAGAAGCTTATGAAATTATCCGTTTGGGAAGAGAGGATTACAACGAGAAATACCCAGGTCTTTCTGTTACATCTGCTTCTACTAGACCCGATGTAGAGTTCGATTAATTTGGTGCTGGTATATAAGTTTCCAAATTAATAGTCAATTAGCTCTTAAATTCTTATTTTTGCTATTAGTGATTACTATATAATAGCATTAAATATGAAAACAATACTTATAACAGGTGCGGCCGGATTTTTGGGTTCGCACCTATCTGATAGATTTATAGCCGAAGGGTTCAAAGTAATAGGTGTCGATAACCTTCTGACAGGCGACACTGATAATATTGCTCATCTATTCGGCAACCCCAATTTCAAATTCGTATTACACGATATTACCGAATACAACTTTTTCGCGGAAGACATAGATTATATTCTTCATTTCGCATCACCAGCATCACCTATAGATTATCTGAAATTACCTATCCAAACTCTAAAAGTTGGATCATTAGGCACTCATAAGATATTGGGTCTTGCTAAAGAAAAAGGTGCCAGATACTTACTTGCAAGTACTAGTGAAGTTTATGGCGACCCTCTTATTCACCCACAAACGGAAGACTATTGGGGTAATGTAAACCCAGTTGGCTCCAGAGGTGTATATGATGAAGCTAAGAGATTTTCGGAAGCTATGACTATGGCTTATCACCAATATCACGGTGTTGAGACTAGAATCATTCGTATTTTCAACACTTATGGCCCCCGAATGAGGCTACATGACGGTAGAGCAATCCCTAACTTTATCCGCCAAGCACTTAACGGTGAACCAGTTACAGTGTATGGTGATGGCTCTCAAACTAGATCGGTATGCTACGTAGATGATTTGGTTGAGGGTATTTACAGATTGCTAATGTCAGACGAAGTTTACCCAGTGAATATAGGTAACCCAAGTGAGTTGACTATGTTAGATTTAGCAAAAGAGATTATAGAATTAACGGGCTCAGATTCGAAGATAATATTCGAAGATTTGCCTCAAGATGACCCAAAAATCCGACAACCAGACATAACTCGTGCTAAAGAGTTATTAGACTGGTCGCCAAAAGTAGATAGAAAAGAAGGTTTAGAAAAAACAATTGCCGATTTCAGGAAAAGATTATCATAAGGATAAATCGAGCAATTTTTATATATTGTTTATCGAATAAAATAACAATCAGAGAAAACTATGAAAAATTTAATAACAGCACTATTCTTCTTTATGAGCATCTCTCTATTCGCTCAGACAGAAGGATTTATCCAGACAGCATACAATGCTATCAAAACTAAAGACTACGATAAAGCCTTGACTTATTATAACAAAGCAATAGAGAAAGCAGATAATTACGCACCAACGTTTTACGGTCGTGGTTTAGCTTATTTCTACAAAAAAGACTTTAGCAATGCCATCAAGGATTTTAATAAAGCCGTATCTCTAGACCCTAACTACTTCGAGGCGTATTATGGACGTGGTCTTTCGGAAGTAGAAGAAGGTAATCTTCAATCTGCTATCCAAAGTTTTACCAAAACACTTTCTATAAGCAATGAATATCCTGAAGCGTATTATGCTCGTGGTAATTCTTACTATTTCCTAGAAAGTTGGGACAAAGCATTGATGGATTATAATAGAGCTATCGAATTGCAACCCGGTTATGCTATGCCTTTCTATGCTCGTGGAGCTGTCCATAAACTTAATAAAAGAAGTGATGCTGCTCTAAAAGACTTTGAGAAGTTCTTAGAAATCAATGGCAATAAAGGCCCTTTGGCAGCTGAAGTGAATAGACTTATAGAAGAAATACAGAATCCGGTTGAAGAATGATAAAAAAAGCAAGTTTAACTATAATAATTGCTTTCCTGTCTATTACTAGTGTATATTCACAAGGTAGAGTAACGGGGAACTTTATGATGGAAGGGCAGTATTATCAGCAAGATAGCTCGATAGGGACTACCGAATTCCCTAAGCAAGTAGCGGCACAAGGGTTCTTAAATGTAAGATATCATATTGATGATTTCGAATTTGGTATCCGCTACGAAGCATATAGACCACCACTTTTGGGTATAGACGATCGATTCGAAAACAGCGGCTTTCCTTTCATATATGGTACATACCGATCTAGTGAACTAGATGTAACAGCAGGTAATTTCTACGAACAATTCGGCTCTGGTCTTATACTTCGTACTTATGAGGAAAAGGCGTTGGGAGTTGATAACTCACTCAATGGTGTTAGAGTTAACTTCCGTCCAGATGATGGAATAGAGCTAACCGGTCTTATGGGAACAATGCGTAATTTTTGGTCCCAAAGTGATGGAATTATAAGGGGTGCTAAAGGTAAAATTTACTTGGACTCGTACACTGATTTTTTCGGTGATAATGGAGTTTCAGTAGAAGGTGGTATAGTTAGTAAATACGAAGAAGATCAAGAAAATACTTATAACCTTCCTGAAAATGTATTCGCGTACTTCCTTAGAAGTACGTTCATAGCTAATAGTTTCAGTTTAGATGCCGAATATTCTTACAAAATAAATGACCCTTCTGCTGTTAATAATTTCTCTTATAATGATGGTCAGGGACTATTACTTAGTGGTTCGTATTTCACAGATGGATTGGGTATATCACTTGATTTCCACAGATCTGATAATATGGATTTCCGTGCTGAACGTTCGGCTACTGGAAATGTTATGAATATGAACTTTATCCCGCCATTGTCAAAACAACATACTTATGGATTGACATCACTTTATCCTTTTGCTACGCAATTAGTGGGAGAGATTGGATTGGGAGCTAATGTTACATACAAATTTGACAAAGGTACGGCACTTGGTGGTGAATACGGAACAACGGTTACTTTAAATTATAGCCGAATACAAAGTATAGACTCAAACAGAGTTGATGACTTTACTTATACTTCAGATTTCTTCGCATTTGGTGATAGATTATTCTACCAGGATTTGAATATCGAAGTTTCAAAAAGATGGTCAGATGATTTAAAAACTAATATGAGTTTTATAACTCAAATCTACGACAAAGACGTAGCTGAAAATGGTTGGGCACCAATCATTGGTAATGTACAATCAAACATTGCTATATTCGATGCAACATACAGATTATCTGAAACTTATGCTTTAAAAATGGATTTGGAACATTTGTGGGCAACTCAAGATAGTGTACTGAAAACGGCTGATTTCGTTAATGGGAACTGGATGATGGCACTTTTCGAGTTGACTATTAGCCCGAATTACTATATATCACTCTCAGACCAATATAACTATGGTAACAAATTCGTAGATCATCAAGTACATTATTTTATGGGTTCGTTCGCCTATGTTACTGGCGGCACAAGAATGCAGATGAGCTATGGTCGCCAACGTTCGGGGATAATTTGTGTAGGTGGTGTATGTAGGTTCGTACCTGCATCCAATGGACTTTATTTTACTGTGTCAACTACTTTTTAGGTGTATAGATGAAAAAAATAACAATATTATTAGCTTTGATGCTATTTGCAGTTAGTTGCGATATAGTTGATGAACCTTATTTACAAGATGAAAAGACAATTGGTGATTTCAAAAAGAAAGTAATTCTACTCGATTTCACTGCAGTTAATTGTGTTTATTGCCCTAATGCTAATAAAGTATCACAAAAATTAGCTGATGATTATGGTGAAGAGAATATAATCCTGTTAGGAGCTCATGCTAGTCCTTTAGCAGATCCTAAAAAGGCAGAAGATGTTGATATGCGCTCAGAGACTAGTGCTGAATTATTCTCTAAGTTTGCTACTCCTACCACTGGTTTACCAATCGGAATGGTCAATCAGAAACTAAAAGATGGTGTTAGATTGATGAACTTTGGTTTATGGGATAAAGAAATAATCGATGAGTCTTTTTTAGAGCCCGATTTGGCAATGGAAATGCTACTAGAATATAATGAAACTGATAGCACTGTTGACATTACTATTAATTGTGACTATATGAACAAAGGCGGTAATGACGACAATCTTTGTATATACATAACTGAAGATGGTATAATAAGCCCACAGAAAAACAACAATGAAATAATCCCAGACTATGAGCATAAACACGTATTACGTGGTTCAGTCTCGGGTACTTTTGGGGAGCAACTGAAATCAGGTGGTGCAGACGCAGGTGAGAAACTAACTAAGACATATACTTACAAAATACCTGCTGGTTACAAACACGATAAGCTACGATTCATAGCTTTTGTTCAAGATATAAAAACTTATAATATCAAGCAAGCAACTGCAGAGCATCTACATGAAGAATGAAAATAACGAAGAATGGTCGTTAGTATATACTACTTCCGATGAAATAGAAGCATTGCTGATAAAAGGTATGTTAGAGAACGTCGAGATAGCAGCTCAGGTACTTTCGCAAATAGACACAACTCGCCAATTCAATGTTGGTGGACTTGCCATCGCTAAGATATACGTACTGAAAAGCGATTACGATACCGCAAAAGAGCTAATAGATGCGAATGAGTGGAAAGAGGAAGATTAAGTTTATCTCATCCAAATTAGAAAGTAAAGAAAAAGCCGAGTTTTAGCTCGGCTTTTATGTTGTTATTTATGGTCGGTGAGGATATTTAAGTTACTATTTACCCACTTCAGAATGAGCTGCAATCTTAACAATTATACCCTTCTGCTTACCATTAATTACTTTAGCTTTCTTAAGTGTATTCGTCCAATGAGAAATACAACTAACAAATCCACCGTGATTATTGAAATTATCTTCAAAGCAATGAAGAAGTGAACAGTTAAAAGGCTCACCTAAAGCTTCTTCAATAGCTTCTATTTCTTCATCTGAGAATAAAGCCTTTACTTCATCAGCAAAATCTGTCCATGCTGTATTAGTTAATTCACAATCAGTTGGCTCATCTGGAGGATCTACAACGACTGCAATTAATGAAACGTCAGAGCCAGTGTTTTTATCTGGGTGAGTTGGAGTGTTATCACAAGAAGTGATAAAAAGTCCAAGGCTTACGATTATTAGTAATATATTTTTCAATATTTTATTCCTTTATTATTTGTAAAAAATGATGTCAAAAATTAAGTAATTTTAATAAATAATAAAAATGATTCTTTTAATTACTTCTATGTTTTTTTTATAGCCACAGAGTGGCTCAATACCTATAGACATTGGTGACCAGACAAACCAATCTGGTCAGGCTACAAATCTAAAACACAACAAACATTACTATATTTCGTTTATAAATTTGTATTGTACGTATAGTATCCGTACATTTGAATGAATTATAAGGCAGAAATATGATAACAACAGAAAAAAATAAAGACACGGCTAGGTTAGAAACACGACTACCGAAAGAGCAAAAGCTACTTTTCAAAAAGGCTGCTAGATTAGGTGGGTACAGTAACTTATCAGATTTCATAATAAAAACTGCTCGTGAAAAAGCAGACAAAATCATAGCTGAAAGTGAACAGATACTTGCTACTGAAAGAGATAGTAAAATATTCTTCGATGCAATAACCAACCCCCCTAAAGCTAATAAAGAGCTTAAAAAGGCAGCTAATGAATATAAAGCAATTGTTTCTGAATGAAGCAGTTCACTGAACAAATGAATTCCAATCATAAGAAGGCTCAGTTTTCCTGTGGTGTTCCTCTGCTTGATGATTACTTACATAAGCAAGCTAATCAGGATATAAAACGAAATCTTACTGCGTGTTTCGTTTTAATAGACGAATCTAATGACCTCTTAAAAGGATATTATACCTTATCGAATAATAGTATCCCCCAAGATAAAATACCATCTAATTTTCAGAAGAAGTTACCCAATTCATACACAACAATCCCTACCACTTTACTCGGTCGTCTTGCCGTTGATAGTCGTTACAAGGGGCAAGGATTAGGGAAGTTATTGTTAGTCGATGCTCTATATAGGAGCTATGAGATTTCGAGTTCTGTCGGCTCATATGCCGTAGTTGTTGATCCAATAGATCAAAGTGCAGTTGAATTCTATTCCAAATATGGATTTATTCTTTTACCCGATAGCGGAAAAATGTTTTTGCCAATGCAGACAATTAAATCGTTGTTCAAGTAGGGGGCATTATCGTTTCGATTATAAAAATAGCCACAGAGTTGCTCAATGTCTGTAGTCATCGGTTATCTACCAGACCTATCCGCCCCATAGGGGTGGGAAGGTGGACTAACAAAGCTTTTATTGATGGTTACGTTTTGTCTTCAGAATCTAGTTATTTTAAAAATCTATCAAAATCACTTATATAAGGGTATATTTTATGTATATAAACCTTTAAATTTTCTACCTCAACTGAATTCAAGCCAAGTAAATCGGTAATTCGTCTAATCTCAACTTCACTAAATTGTAATTCTTCATCTAGACAAAAGCTCATATTGTCAACTAAATCTCTAAATTTAGAAGGAAAACTATTATAGAGTACTATTTTAATTTCATCTTTAAATATTGGTTCAACTATTATCTCAAGAGTATCTAACCTGTCTTGAATCACCCTTAACAAATTAAGAATACTCTTTCCATAGATTCTGTTTACTATTTTTAATGACTTACTAATATCATGATTTCGAGTAATTTCATTCTTAATAATTTCGAAATCTAAAACAATAATCTCTATTTTGCTATTAAGAGAAAATTCCTTATATTTATGAAATAATTGCTCATTTGAGAAATCTTCAAAATGCTCATCGATTATTTTTAACTCTCTATAAACTAAATCAAAAGTTCTAGTTCTTTTGAATTCTAATCGTTGCTCCTCCAATTCCTTTTTTTGACTAGCGAGTTCCTTCTTCTGCGATTTATATGTTAGATAAACGAGTATTATTGTGATTAATCCCAATATAGTACCTAATGTTCCACCAATTCCATCGCCAAATTTACTGAATGTATCCAAATCCCACATAATACTCTATTTAATAGTTAATAAAATTAATAATATGACTTCTTTGAATCTATCCATTTGGGTTAGGGTAAGAAACATTAAAATAGTCTTTCTTGAATTCTCCACCTCTTATAAATCTAGCCTCGACTCTTCTATTTTCTTTTTTCTGAGCCTCATTTAATTCGGGGTTGTAAATTAGATAATTTGAACCGTGACCGATAGATAATAACTTTTCTTTAGGAATTCCTTTGCTAACCAAAATCTTTTCAATGCTCTTTGCTCGTTTCAAAGATAATATTCTGTTAGATTCTTTATTGCCTTTACTGTCCGAATGCCCGTGTAATTCAATAACTATATCTGGAAATCTTTTATAAAATGCTAAAACTGATTTAATAAAGTTATCGTCTTCATTTATAGTTGACTTATTATAATCAAAATTTGCAACCCTCAATATAATATCTGGCTCTTCTCCAAAATTATAATCTTCTCCGATATAAGTAATACCTTTTAAGATGTTATTTTTTGAATTATTATCAGAAGTGGAAATTTCTATATTTCTCCACCCATTTATTAATTTGGGTTTATATGTTATCTCATAATAATTATTAAACAATCGTGGTAAGGAATTTATTATTTCATTTATCTCATTCCCATTATTTGCTTTAAATGATTTTCCATCAGTCAAATAAGAAATTTTAGATAAAATATCATAATCTGCTTGTCCATATCCAATAGTAAAAATTTTAGTACCTGTACTTCTTGCGTTTTTAACTAAATCTAGTGCAGAATATGCTAACCTGAAATCCTTTTCAAAACTCGTTTGTAGAGACATATTGTCTAATCCGTCTGTAAATAGTATTACAATCCTATTCTCAAATGGAATTAGTTGGTAAACGGCTAAGTCTGCAGCAGCGTACAATGAAGTTGCCCCATTGAATCTTTCTAAATAATCAGGAATATATTTATCTGTAATTTCACTTTTGTCCTGACTAACTTTTACTTCTTCAATAAGTGTTTCATCAAATTTAATTACACCAATTTTGTCATTCGGTTTCTTCTGTTTTATGAAGTCTAGAGCAGCAGATTGTAAATCTTTTATTGGATAATCGTACCATGCCATTGAGCCGCTATGATCAAGTACTAAAGAAAATGTGTAGGGTTTAGAATATTCACCATGATGCTCAACTACATCGAAGCTCTCTATCTCATATATTTGATTGTTGATTATTTCTACTATTCCTTTGAAGTATTTCTTCTCTATTTCATCACTGGCATAAGGAGTAGCCATATTAGAAATAAAATTCCCATAATTATCTTTTACGGTCACATAAACTTTAATCGAATCGGGATAACCAGTTCTATCATAACTGAAAATCTCAAAATATATATCTCTATTCTTTGCCAAATCAATCGGAATAATACCTTTTAGATATTGCGATGAATCTTTTGATTCTTCTGTTATTATCGTTGTTGGTGGTTCAACTTTTGGTGGTTTCTGTGCAGCTACTAATACTTTCTTAATAGAAGTTGATACTTCATCGCCATTTTGGACTAGCAGCTTAAATTCACCTGTAGCCTCAGGTTTGTAAGTATATGTATTGTACATATTCTTCACCTTATTCAGAGTGTCAATTGAGCCATTTTGGTTAGTATAAGTCAATAAACTACTTTCTGAATTTAAGATATCATAGTTTACTTGTACTTCTTGACCGACCTCAACCGTCTCTCTATCAATAGAAAAGCTATTAATAGTCGGCTTGGGAGTTGAGCAAGAATAAATTAAACTAATTAGTAATAACCCTATAATACCTAATGCTATCCTTTTCATTGTTTCCTCATCGTTGAAAATTATTCATAGAACAAATTAAGATATTTCTGTATTTATGAAAAATAATAACTCCCCTATTCCACAAAATACCTACTTATAGGTAGCTAATTTTAATACTTCTCATCACCCTTACATTCTAATCCCTTTTCCGTATATTTGTAATTGTTATTTAACTATCAACTTCAAAAAAGATTATGGAAAATATTATATTCAAAATAGAGAGTGGTGTGGCTCATATCACCCTCAACAGACCCGATAAACTTAATAGTTTTAATCGCCTTATGTCGTTGGAGCTAATCGATGCTCTTGGGCAATGTGAGGCAAACGATGAAGTTCGTGCGGTGCTGCTAACAGGTGAAGGGCGTGGCTTTTGTGCTGGGCAAGACCTATCGGAAGCAGTGGGCGACGGTGCCTACGAGATAGAAGACATCATCGAAAAGCAATACAAACCAATAGTGAAGCTGCTCCGCTCTATCGAAAAGCCGATAGTTTGTGCTGTGAACGGTGTGGCGGCTGGTGCTGGTGCTAATATCGCATTTGCTTGTGATATTACTTTGGCGGCAGATTCGGCTAAGTTCATACAGTCATTCGCTCAGATTGGCTTGATACCAGATAGCGGTGGAACGTTCTATCTGCCACGTATGATTGGTATGCAAAACGCAGCTGCTCTGATGATGACTGGCGACAAGGTAACGGCTGACAGAGCCAAAGAGCTAGGGCTAATATACGATGTAGCACCAGCGGAAGAGCTGATGAACACGGCTACTGCTCTTGCCAATAGATTAGCGCAAATGCCAACGAAGGGATTGGGACTAACGAAAAGAGCTCTGAACAAATCACTAGAAAATACGTTTGACGAACAGTTGGACACAGAAAAAAAATTACAGAAAACAGCGAGCGAATCCTACGATTACAATGAGGGTGTAGCCGCATTTTTAGAAAAAAGACAACCAATATTCAAAGGGAAATAATAAGATGAGTGAAATGAAATTAAAGATTAGTAAAGTAAAGGCAATTAAAGCAAAAGCAAGCATAGTTTACATAGTAAATTCGGCTGCAGATTTGAAAGATTCAGGTTTGTCAAAAGATGAATTGGACTACGTTACAAAGCAATTCAAAGCGGAAAATAAATCGGCTATTATCAACAAAGCTACTGGAACTATTGTAGTAGAGAAAAAAGCAGAAAAGAAAGAAGAATATCTGAACTTAGAAGAAGCTCGTAAGCAAGCATTTTGCACTTCAAATTCATTGAATTGTGTGAAAGAAACAGCTGTTACTGTTAGTGATTTGACTGGCTCTACGGCTTACCTAATGGCGTACATAGAAGGTTTCGCTCTATCTAATTATCAGTTCCTAAAGTATTTTGAAGATGCTGCTAAGAGAGCTTATACTCTGAAAAATCTATACGTTTTGGATGACAAAATCACAAAAGCAAATATAGATGAATTAGTATCGATAGTTGCAAATGTTTACGAAGCAAGAACTCTTGTAAACGAGCCATTATCATACCTAACAGCAGAAGAACTAAGCACCGAAATTAAGAGAATCAGCAAGAAAGCTGGATTCACACTTAAAGTATTGAACAAAAAAGAAATTGAAAAGCTAGGAATGGGTGGACTATTGGCTGTAAACCTTGGTACTCCTAATCCTCCGACATTCAACATAATGGAATGGAAGCCAGCAAAAGCAACTAACAAACAGCCGATTGTACTAGTTGGTAAAGGTGTTGTGTATGATACTGGTGGACTTAGCTTGAAGCCGACAAAAGGGTCTATGGACTCGATGAAAGCGGATATGGGCGGTGCAGCAGCGGTGATTGGAGCTATGGCTGCTATTGCTGAGAACAAGCTAAATGTTCACGTAATTGGGTTAGTGCCTGCTACTGAGAACAGACCAGACGGTTTGGCTTATGCACCTGGTGACGTTATAAAGATGATGAGCGGTTTGACGGTTGAGGTTCTTAATACTGATGCCGAAGGACGTATGATATTGGCTGATGCTCTTCACTATGCAAAGAAATATAAACCAGAATTAGTAATTGATTTGGCTACTTTGACAGGTGCGGCTGCTGTTGCTATTGGAGCTAATGGTGTAGTAGCAATGGGTACTGCTGATGATAAAGAGTTCGAATCGCTTTCTGATTCTAGCTACGAAGTATTTGAGCGTATAGCTAGATTCCCATTCTGGGACGACTATTCGGAAATGCTGAAATCTGACATTGCTGATATGAAAAACATTGGCGGACGTGAAGCAGGAGCTATCACGGCAGGTAAATTCTTAGAGAGATTCACTGATTATCCTTACATTCACTTGGATATTGCTGGTCCTGCATTCTTAGATGCTCCGAGTAGCTACCGACTAAAAGGCGGTTCAGGTGTTGGTGTTCGTTTGCTTTATAATTTCATCAAGAGTAAAGCGGGTAAGTAAATCAGTAAACAATGAAAACTATTAGAATCATATTAATCGGTCTTTTCCTTTTATCTAGTTTTGGATATAGTATTCAAAACCAAGATATAGTAGGTGAATGGCGGGTGAGTGAAGATAATGAACAAAGACTTAAATATCCTACTTTACGTTTAGAGACAGATTCAACCGTTACTTTATTTAATCAATTGGATACTCTGGATACGGGTAGATATTGTTTATGTGATGGTGGATTATCACTTAATTTGAGTGAAGTTATTGAGAGAATAGATATAATTCATCATTCTAAAGATACATTGATTTTAACAGGTTTTAGCCATAATTTGGTTCAAGGGAAATATAAGCTAAATGATACTGTAACCTACTATAGAGTTCATTAATCAATAGATAATTGTAACAACAACGAGAAATAAATGTTAGACAAAAATTCAATAATAGGTGTGATCGGTTCGGGTACAATGGGGCAAGGAATTGCTCAGATAGCAGCTACATTCGGTCATAGTGTTGTGCTATATGATGTGAACGAAGCGGCGCTTACTAATGCCAAAACATCACTCGAATCAATACTAGTTCGGCTAGTAGAAAAAGAAAGAATAACAGAAGAAAAGAAAACGGCTATACTCGGCAATATTACTTTCTCGCATTCATTGGAAGCAACTAAAGATTGCAACCTAGTGATAGAAGCTATAGTCGAGAATCTGGAAATCAAGAAAAAAGTATTCCAAGACTTAGAAAAACTGACGGCTGACGGAACCATATTGGCTTCAAATACATCGTCACTTTCTATGGCATCTATAGCAGGTGCGTTGGAGAACCCAGAAAATTTCATCGGTATCCACTTCTTCAATCCAGCACCGCTAATGCCATTGGTGGAGATTATACCGTCGTTCATCACATCAGCTGAAGTAACGAAAACTTCACGCGATTTGATAGATGGATGGAAGAAAATCACTGTATTAGCGAAGGACACCCCCGGCTTTATAGTCAATCGTGTTGCACGCCCATTCTATGGTGAAGCTATGCGAATCTACGAAGAGGGAATCGCCGATATACCAACTATCGATTGGGCTATGAAAGAGATGGGTGGTTTCCGTATGGGTCCATTCGAGCTGACTGATTATATTGGTCATGATGTGAACTATGCAGTTACTGAAACTGTGTTCGAGCAGTTCTACTTTGATCCTCGATTTAAGCCAGCACTTTGCCAAAAGCGATTGGTGGAGGCTGGGTTCTTAGGTAGAAAAGCAAATCGTGGATTCTACGATTATCGCGACGGAGCTACGAACCCAGAGCCAACAAAAGATGCAGTTCTCGGTAAACAGATATTCGAGCGCATATTGGCAATGCTAATAAACGAGGCGGCGGACGCAGTTCATATGAACGTAGCAAGTCCTGAAGATGTGGAGCTAGCAATGACGAAAGGTGTGAACTATCCGAAAGGCCTATTAACGTGGGCTGATGATCTTGGATTAGATTATGTAGTCAACATACTAGAAGACCTACAAAACAGTTACGGTGAGGATAGATACCGCACTAATTTCCTATTAAAGAAGATGAAAGAAAATGGGCAGAAATTCTTTGCATAGAATACTCAGCAAAGCGCTGGTTTTACCATTACTAATGTTTATGGGGTTTGCTTGTGGCGATGGAAAGTCGTCACAAGACACCACCAAAGATAAACAGCAGTCTCAAAATCACACTGTAGTCAAATACCCTGGGTACAAGATTATCAATGAGTTTCCGCACGATAGCACACTATTCACACAAGGGCTATTTATGAGCGAAGGTATGATGTACGAGAGCGGTGGAATGAGAGGGCAATCCCGATTAGTCCGTTACGTACCCGGTCAACCGATCGCTCAATCGCATCAGATGCCGAGCTATATTTTCTCCGAGGGAATATGCGAAGTGGGTGACCAAATATATATGATTACCTACACAGCCGGCAAATGCTTCGTCTTCAACAAAAAGACATTCGAGCTAGAAAAAGAATTCAACTACATTGGTGAAGGTTGGGGAATAGAATACCACGATGGCAAAATATATATGACCGATGGTAGCTCAGTAATCAAAGTAATAAACCCCGAAACTTTCGTAACTGAAAAGACGATAAATGTAACACTGAACGGCAACAAGATCGAGTATTTGAATGAACTCGAATTCGCTGATGGATTCCTTTACGCAAACCTATGGCGAAGAGCTGATATTATAAAAATTGAAATAGCAACAGGAAATATAGTTGCTGCATACAACCTAGCTGAACTATATGACCGAGTTAGCTATAATCCTGCAATAGATGTGCTCAACGGTATTGCCTACAACGAAACTGAAAAAGTATTCTATCTAACCGGTAAACTATGGCCTAAGCTATTCAAGGTGAAGTTGGGTGAGTGATGGGGAAAGAGACGTATTGTTTGTGCTGAGATGTGAAGTGAAGAGCCAAGGGGAAATAATTCCGTTTATTCCCTCTTGAATATTAAGAGGGCTAGGGTGATTTATTTAAGTCTGAGATAGGATTTAGAGTTTTTAAGAATTTTCAGGTTTGTATTGCCGTCGGTTTTAACCGACTGACGAAGATTTTACTAAAACACTTAATAAACTTTAGCATTATCCTATAATGCATATATTAAAACCTAGCTCTATAAAACTAAAAAGCCAACTTACATAGTTGGCTTTTCTATTTTTAAAATCTATGTAGTGTTTATTGAAAAGTCACTCTTATAAGTGCTCCTACTCTAGGATATGCTTCTAATACACCAATTTTGAATAATCCGTCAATATAATCTGGATTATTAGATGTTAGCATTAGCTCAGAAAATGAAACACCATTATCAGTACTCAAATTTATAATTACTTTAAAATTATCACCTGAATCATCAGGGCTAGCAGATGATATTAATTGAATAATTCTAGAATTACCTATATCAACAGATTCACCAATCCTCATATCTAATTGTAAGAATTCGCGGTCGGTTGAATCGAAGTTTACTATTGTGTCTTTGTCGCCACCGCCTTGTCCTCCACCAGTGCCAATATCAGTGGGATTCCAATTGCACGAAGCTAATATAACAGTAAATAAAATTACTGATAATTGAATAAAATACTTTCTCATTTGTTTTACCTTTTCGTTTTTTAAAAAAATTGTTTTTTATTTAATAACACTCTATTCATAATATGGATACAAGCTTTCTGAAAGATTATCTTTTTATAAAACTCTTAACGCTTTTAGTTCCATCCGAATAATAAACACTTAGTAGATATACTCCACTGCTTAGATTTCTAACATCTAAATTCTCCTTATAAATGATTGATTGTAGTTCGATACCATTAACATCAATTACATTTACTCTTACTATTTGCTTCGATGACTTTAGTTCTATGTAGTCATCTGTTGGATTTGGAAATACTTCTAAATCAGTTTCAATGTCAATCTCATCTACATCTGTTATTACAAAACTAACTGGTATAGAGCATTCTGGATTAGTGGTGTGCAAGTAACCTTGAAAATTCGGAGGTAAAGTTGATATATTATCTCGGAATACCATCTTATACCTAGTTGTATCCCCTACTTTCAATGGGAAAAAATAACTCCATCTATAATACTCGGGGTTTGTTAAAGTATCTCCGTTTATATCTACCATAACAAAACTAATATAACCGGTGTTAGTTGCTGTTAGATCATCATAAGACATATCAAAAGAAAACCCAGCTTTAGGCTCATCCCATATCCAGTCATCTACAACAGTATCTTGAAAATTAAATAAGTGGAAAGTACCACATTCCTGACTAAAGACGCTTAATCCTAAGAATATGAAAAGAAAAAAGAGTATGAAAGACTTCATAGTAATCCAGTTTTATTAAAAAAAACAATCTAATAGTATTGGAATAACAATTTAGTCCGTATAAAGTTGCAGAAGTAGGCGAATTAATAATGGTACATATCAGAAAAACTTAATAAACACTAACTATAACCAATAGCGAAGTAACGGATATAGCTACCCAAAGTGATAGCCCTAATATCATAGGTTTCCACCCAGCAGACTTAATCTTTTCTACCGAAAGACCTGCCCCTATTAAGAATAGAGTTAGTACTAGTAATGATTTAGCTGATGTGGTTATACCGCCTGTTATTAACTCAGGAATGGGTAGATATGTATTTAGCAATATAGCTACTATGAAAAGGAAGATAAACCACGGTATTTTGATGCTTTTACCTTTTCCTTTGAAAAGGTATAAGGACACAAGTGAAAGTGGGATAATCCATAATGCTCTTGCTAGCTTAACAGTTGTGGCTATTCGCAGTGCCTCGTCTCCGAAGGCATAAGCAGCCCCTACAACAGAGCTAGTATCGTGTATAGCTATAGCAGACCACAAGCCGAATTGGTGCTGACTTAGTTCAAGTAGATGCCCTAATAAAGGGAATAGTACTAATGCCACAGAGTTAAGAAGGAAAACAACTCCTAGTGAAACCGACATATCTTTCTCCGTTGCATTGATAACAGGAGCTACCGCTGCTATTGCACTTCCACCGCATATCGCCGTCCCTGACGAAAGTAAATGGCTAGTTCGTTTTTCCATTCCTAGCTTTTTACCTATAAAATAGCCGAGTACTAGAGTGAAAATAATCGAGAATACTGTTAGCAGAAAACCATCTTGCCCTGCTTCCAATGTCTCAGTTATATTCATTCCAAATCCTAACCCTACTACTGCGACTTTTAGCAATAGTCCGACTGCTTTACTATTCAGCTCTGGGAAAGGATGACCAAATAAGTAAACAAACAAAAACCCACCTACTAAAGCTACTGGACTAGATACTAAAGTAGAAAGACACATTAATACAGCAATAATGAATATCGTTTTTAGCAGAATAGGATTTAAATTGAATTTGCTTGTCATCACTTTTGTTAATTGCAACTGATTTTTTATTAATTTACAAGATAAACAATACAAACGAATTTATGAAGATATTAGCTTTAATCTTATTATTAATACCCACACTCTTATCAGCAGACCAATTGAGTATTTGCACCGATTGCGAATACAAATCATTAGAGAGTGCAGTAAAAGACGTAACTCCCGGTGATACAATTCTAATTATAGGTACTTTGACAAAAGGCGATCAAATAGTTAACCTCAAAGGTACTCCGAACAGCTGGATTTATATAATTGGGCAAAATGATGCTAAGTTTAGCGGAGGAAATACAGGAATACAGTTTTCCGATTGCGAGTATCTATACATATCAAATATCACGATAGAAGGTCAACTTTCAAACGGGATGAACATAGACGATGCTGGTACTTTCGACACTCCTACCCATCACATCAAAATAGATAATTGTACATTCCAAGATATAGCTGGAACTGGTAATAATGATTTACTAAAGCTATCCGGCTTTGATTATTTTGAAATAACAAACTGCAAATTCATAAACGGTTCACCCGGTGGAAGTGGTTTAGATATGGTCGGTTGCCACAATGGAATTATTGCAAATAATTATTTCGAGAATATGGGTTCCAATTGCATACAAGCCAAAGGTGGCACAAGTGATATTCATATAACTCGTAATATGTTTATTAATGGTGGTAATAGAGCTGTGAACATAGGTGGAAGTACTGGTCTGGCTTACTTCCGACCGCAGGACGCTAAAACAGAATCTCAAGATATGTCGATTTATTCTAATATATTTGTGGGCGGAGAATGTGCTGTCGCATTTGTAGGTACGGTCAATAGTAGCGTTTTTAATAATACGATAATTGGCTCAAGAAAATGGGTATTCCGTATTTTACAAGAAACTGTTGATACTGATAGATTTCTATCATGTGGTGATAATAGCTTCTATAATAATGCAATTATGCTAGATGACTCGCTAAGTATGACTGTTAATATAGGGCCAAATACAAGACCCGAAACATTCGAGTTTACTAATAACCTTTGGTATCAGGTTAAAAGTAATTCGTGGAATCACAATTTGCCAGTCGAAGAGCAAAATAGTATAATAGGCACTAACCCAGAGTTAAACAATAAGTATGGGTATGATATTTACCCCAATAAAGCATCAATACTTGTTGGTAATGGTAAGCCTTTAAACCAAACAACATTGGATTACGATTCTAATCTGTTTGCAAGCTCACCTACTATCGGAGCTTTTGAGGTCAATCCAGTATCTTCTGTTCTGATTTCAGAAAATTCTAATAATGTAAAGTTGATAGGTAATGCAGTTCATATTAATAATGATGAATTCAAAAGATATAGATTATATAATTATTCTGGGAAAATAATAGAAGCATCAAATATAGAAAGCAGATTTATAAATTTAGAGCAGATACAAGAAAATTATCTTATCCTTATATTAGAATCAGATAAATCTAGGAAAGTAATGCT
>JBLWYD010000056.1:0-18389 GCA_048267165.1 Bacteroidota bacterium | reverse complement strand
AATTATGCCATTATTAATTTTTATTTAAAAATAAAATTAATAACACCTTGTTTATATAAAGTATTTAACTAATAGATGAAAGAAAAACTCCACACAAAAAACCCCGCACACAGTGCAGGGCTTATAGTTTTTCATATTTGATTTAATTTCTAGTGTAAGAAGAGTAGCTCTCTGTACTTAGGCAGTGGCCAGTTGCGGTCGTCTATCATTAGCTCTAGTGCGTCTGCTTCTGTTCTTATTTTATCGAATAGCGGCTTCACTGTGTTGGCGAAAGCAACGCCACGGGCACGCATATTGTGTTCAGCTTCAGCTTCTAGTCTTGCTTTTCGTAGCTCACCTAAGTATAGATTCAGGTTTTTCAATCGAAGAGATATTTCTCTGATTGAGTCCTTCTGTACTTCTGCTTCGTCTGGCAATCCGATATTTACTAGACCTTTTACATTGTCTATTAGCTTGTTTTGGTGTTGTACGCAAGCTGGGATTATGTGCGCTTTTGATATTTCTTCTACTAATCTAGCTTCTATGTCAATTTTAGCACAGTACTCTTCCATAGCTACATTGTATCTTGCTTGTAGTTCGTTCTTGTTGAATACACGGTTTCTTTCGAATAGATCTATTGTTCCTTGTGATAGATACTCATCGTAAGCTTCGGGAGTTGATTTGATATTTGGCAATCCGCGTTTCTCTGCCTCTACTACCCAATCTGGTGAGTAATTATTACCGTTGAATACAACGTCATTTGACTCTTTTAGCACTTGGCGTAATACAGTTTTGATTGCTTGCTCTACGTCAGGAGTGTTCTTTCTTTCTTCTTCTACTCTGTTTCTGAAGTTGACCAATTGGTCTGCAACTATAGTATTCAGAACAGTCATAGGGTTAGAAACGTTAACGCTACTACCTACGGCACGGAACTCGAATCTATTATCAGTGAAAGGGAAAGGCGATGTTCTGTTTCTGTCAGTATCATCTCTTCGTATATTTGCTATTTTCTTTAAGTTAAGGTCCAACATTCCCATGTTAGTGTCATCTAATTTATCATCATTCATAAAGCACTTTAGAACGTTCGAAAGATGATCGCCAGTGAATACTGAAATGATTGCAGGTGGTGCTTCGTTAGCACCCAATCTATAATCATTACCAGCGTTCGATATACTAGCTCTTAGCAATCCAGCGTGATTGTGAATAGCTGCGATTACGTTGATGAAGAAAGTCAAAAAGCTAAGATTCTCCAGTGGCTTAGACCCAGGGTCAAGTAGGTTCTTACCTGCTGTAGTAGCAAGTGACCAGTTATTATGTTTACCCGAGCCGTTGATACCAGCAAATGGTTTTTCGTGGATTATAGCACGAAGATTGTGTCTCTTCGCTACAATATCGATTATAGACATTAGCAATTGATTGTGGTCAGCTGCTATATTAGCTGTCTCAAAGTTTGGTGCACACTCAAATTGGTTTGGTGCAACCTCGTTGTGTCTAGTCGTAATAGGTATTCCTAGCGTAAGACAGTCATTTTCGAAATCGTGCATAAAGTCAACTACACGCTCAGGAATCTGTGCAAAATAGTGATCGTCAAGCTGCTGTCCACGAGCCGATGCATTACCAAATAGCGTTCTTCCGCAAAGTAATAAATCGGGGCGAGCATTGTAAAGTGCCTCATCTACCACGAAGTATTCTTGCTCCCAACCAAGGTTTGGAACGATTCTCTTTACTTCAGGGTCAAAGTATTTTTCTACTTCTAGGGCTGCTTGTTCTACTGCGTGTATTGATTTCAGTAGTGGAGTTTTTAAGTCGAGAGAGTCACCTTCATATGAGATGAAAATAGCAGGGATACAAAGTGTCTTACCGTGTTTGGCTTCCATAATGAATGCGGGAGAACTCGGATCCCATATCGTGTAACCTCTAGCGCGGTGAGTTTCTCTTAGTCCACCAGAAGGAAAGCTAGAGCCGTCTGTTTCTTGTTTTATCAGCTCTTTACCGCTGAATGCCTCTATTGGGTTACCGTGTCTATCTAGTTTGAAAAATGAGTCGTGCTTTTCGGCAGTTCTACCAGTTAGCGGTTGAAACCAATGAGTGTAGTGAGTAGCTCCGTGGTCTATAGCCCAGTTACGCATACCTACTGCAACGAAATCTGCAGTTTTGACTTCAATTTTTTGACCAGTTTCGACTGCTGCTCTAAGCCCTTCGTAGGCTTCTTTCATCAGATATTTTTTGATTGATTCGTCGTTGAAAACTAGGCGAGAGTAGTACTCGGAAATGGGCTTGTCCTTTACATTTCCACTAAATCGCTTGTCTTGCTTGTTGGGGTTGATATTCAGCAGACTTTCGCTTCTTATTGACATCGGTTTGTACCTTTTTGGTAATTATAATTTATATTATTTACAAAAATACTATATAACTATAATAATCAAAACTAATTGATTGCACAATTAACCTTTTAGGTTTTACACATTATGTGGAGAAGTGTTGCTAGTCTAATTTCTAACCCATTTCAATCTTAGTCCGGCTGATTTATCTTCGAGCGGTTCTAGGGTCAAAGTATCACCAATAAATCCGAACTTTCGGTGTACTGTTTTACCCCATTCCCCAGGGTTAGAGTGTGATATACGCGTGTGAGTTACTACGCTATCTTCGTAATTGATAGAGTATTTTGCAAAATATACATACGAATTAGTCAGGTGTTTCAACGCTTCTAATGGGATAGAATCATCGAAATCGGGGAAGCGAAGGTCTGTCTTTTCGTAATCTTTAGTCAATAAGTGAAGCGACATATTTTCTTCATTATCATAGAGTACGTACCCTTGCATTCCACCATTCCAAACTTCCCATTCGTTAGTTTTCTCATTGTAATTATCCATAACAACTAATGACCAAAGCCCAGTTAGTTTGTTCTTTTGGGTTTCTGATTCGCAGCTAGAGAAGAGCAATGCTATAATTATAAGCAGAGTGATTTTAGTTTTCATATTGATTTTCATTTTTCTGGTTATGCTTTGTTATGCAAGATAGTGATTGTTTTCTACTTTTGAATATTGGTGAGAATTGGGTAGATTGTTGATTAACTTACTTCAAAGAAAAATAGAACCTAATGCCAATTAACAATGAAAACACATTTTGCCCTGAAAGTAGGGAAGAGTGGCGTCGGTGGTTAGAAGAGAATCACATAGAAGAAGAATCTATATGGCTAGTGCAATACAAAGTCAAATCAAAGAAAAAGTCTATCACTTGGAGCGAATCAGTAGAAGAAGCCCTTTGCTTTGGGTGGATAGATAGCGTAAGACGAACAATAGACGACGAGAGCTATAAGCAGTATTACAGTAAGCGAAAACCCAACAGTACTTGGTCTAAAATCAATAAAGATAAAGTAGTAATCCTAGCTGAGCAAGGACTAATGGCAGAAGCAGGGTTACTAACGATTGAAGTAGCAAAGAAAAACGGCTCATGGACAATACTCGACACAGTGGAAGAGCTGATAGTACCTACTGACCTAGAAGAAGCATTCGCCAAGGAAGCAAACTCAAAAGAATACTATTTATCTTTAAGTAAATCCACCCAAAAAATGCTCTTGGCCTGGGTAGCTCTTGCCAAGCGACCAGAGACTCGCCAAAAACGAATAGACGAAATAGCCAAACTAGCTGCAAAGCAGAAGCTACCAAAACATATGGTGTAGAGATTTGAAGTCATGAACATTTGATAAGTTGCAAGCATCCCTTACTCCCAGAACTGAGAAGAGAAGCCAATTTGGAACATAAACTGTGGGGTTGTAAAATCACCCTCACCGGCTGATAATCCCAAGCTAAAAAGAAATCCCTGAGTATTCAGCAAGTAGTTAATAGATACGTAGTCCCATTTTTTAGTGGGTAATGGTATAGCGAATAATGCTGTTTCTTGAGGAAATCGAGACATCCCACCAGCAATTGTTATTGCCTGATATGTTCTCTTCTCTAGATATACTTTATATCCTACATCTAGTTGAGCGCCTTGAAAATTGGCTAAGTACATGCCACTCACTTTCATTAATAAACCACCGAAGTGCTTAGCATAATTCAAATTTATAGTACCCGGTGTACCAAAAACCAACCCAAATTCCGAAGATAAGTACTCTTTTGGAGCATCAAGCACATACTTATCTTGCTCTACCTTAATTTGCTCTTGTGAATGAACATTAGTTGAAGTAACAAGTATCAAAAAGAGTGTAATAATCAGAGTTTTAATTTTTGTTTTCATATTTTCTAGGTTATGTTGATTAACAATATAATACAAATAAACTCATTAAGCAATAATTCATAATCCATTATAAAATCCTTTCTATGCTTGACTACGGCCCACCCATTACTTTCGCAAAGTAATTATTTTCACAATATAATAAAAAGGTAATGCCTATGTGGATAGAAGTATTCAAAACAGGAAAGCATACGGATGCGAATGGTAATAGTGCCGAATACACAGCTAACGATATAGAGCAAATCGCAGCTAAGTACAATGAGTCGGTTGAGTCGGACAACAGTAGTGTAGCACCAATAGTTAAAGGTCACCCCAAGACCGATGACCCAGCTTACGGTTGGGTAGAACGACTGAAAGTAACTGGTGAAAAGCTATTAGCGAAGGTCAAAGATATAGTCCCCGAATTTGCAGAAGAAGTGAAAGCAGGGCGATTCAAGAAAGTCTCCATTGCCCTGTACCCAGGTAATATGCTCCGCCATATCGGATTCCTCGGGGCTATGGCACCAGCTATCAAAGGGCTAGAGCCAGTTGCGTTCGAAGACAAGGGCGAGTATCTGGAGTTCGCCAATGAGTCTCAGCCAAAGTTAACAGAACTAGACCAACTCCATCAGGAAAACAAACAGCTAAAAGACAAGCTGAACTCTCTAGAAAATGAGAAGAAAGATGCGGAGTACAATGAGTTTATTGATGGACTAATAGGCGATAGTAAAATAAGCTCGCACCAAGCCAAAACGCTCAAAACAATCCTACAAAAAGCATCACAATCGAGAGAATACAACGAAGGTGAATCACTAACAGATTTGATAAAAGATTTCACTGGGAGTATGACTGCTACTAATCACTTACTTACTGAATTTGCACAGAATGATATACCCGAGTATGACGGTCAGTTCGAAGGAAAGAACACCGAACCGGAACGTCTGGCACTTCATAATAAAGCGAATAGCATCAGCAGAAATAACCCCAACATACCTTATGAGCAAGCGCTATTGCTTGCATTAGACCAATAATAATTAGGAGAATACAATGTCAAAAAGAACGGACGAACTCAGAATGGTTGACCCCATATTGAGCACAATAGCACAAGGATACAGCAACTCATCACTCATATCCGAAGCACTATTTCCGATAGTTAGCGTTAGTAAAAGCAAGATGAAAATACCAGTTTTCGGTAAAGAGGCGTTTTATCTGAGAGCGGTGGATAGAGCCATTCGCGCCGATAGTAATAGAATACCCCCGACCGAAATATCGCTCATAGATTTCGAGACTCAGGAGCGAGATTTAGAGATGGCACTTGATCATCTGGAGCAAGAGGAAGCTAATAATCTTGAAATGTACATGAGCCAAATAACTAAAACTTTGGCGGATAGTATAGCTCTAACTCGAGAGAAATCGGCGGCAGATTTAGCACAAAACGCGGCCCTGTTCGCATCGGGAATGAAAACAGTAATCACTGGTGGTGACGCATTCGATGATTACTCAAACACTACCGACCCTATAGAAGTAATAAAAGACGGACTAGAAGCCGTGAGAGGTAAAATTGGGAAATTCCCCAATACTATGGTACTAGGCGAATCGGTGTTCAGAGTGTTAATGAGTCACCCAAAAATCTTGGATAAAATCAAGTACTCATCACTCGGCAAAGCGACTAAAGAGATACTAAAAGAGCTGACTGATGTGCCTAATATTGAAGTGGGGTTATCGGTTTACACTGATGATGGTGCTAGCTTCACCGATATATGGCAAGACAATATAGTCTTAGCCTACGTTGATAAAAACGAGAAAGGAAAACGCTCGGAATTCAACCCTAGTTACGGCTATACTTTCCGAAGACAAGGAATGCCAGAAGTGGACACTTACAACGAGAATGGCGGCAAGATAAAAGTGCTAAGATACACGGACAACTACTCGGTTAACGTAACTGCTCAAGACGCAGCATATCTAATTTCAAATACTAATCACAACTAATAAGGAGCAAAAAAATGCCAATAAACAATCTAACATACAACCCATTACTAACAATGACCGTAGTTGCTGGCGAAGACCTACCAGCTAACAGATTCGTCGATTACAGTGGTAATCTATGCTCTACTACAGAAGCTGCATTGGGAGCTTCGGAAATAGCATGGAACGACGGCGACACTGCCTCTATAATCGTACAAGGAATTGCCATAATAGAAACGGCAGATGATTTCTACAAAGGTGATGCGGTTTGCACTGGTACTGATGGCAAAGCCGTAACGCAGTCAGGTTCAAACCCAGTAGTCGGAAGAGCTTTGGACGATGCCACCACAGGTGACTACTTCCGAGTTCTACTCACACATTAATTCTATTCACATCCGCCCCTTTTTGAAGGGGCATTTTTTTGGTGTTAATTATAAGTATGAATACTTCTAGTTTGTTCTATGAATAACATTTGTTAAATTACTTAATGATTGAAATAAAACATATAGATAAAAAGTTGAGTGGATATACCTTCATTGATTTATTCGCTGGTATAGGTGGCTTTCATTATGCTCTTTCTTCCTATGGTGCAGAGTGTGTTTTCTCTAGTGAGATAGATGAAAAAGCTGCACAAACATATAACAACAATCATCAGATGATGCCTGCTGGCGATATAACTAAGATAAACGAATCAGATATTCCTGCTCATAATATTCTATGTGCGGGATTTCCGTGTCAAGCATTTTCAATTTCTGGGAAGCAAAAGGGATTTGAAGATACTCGCGGGACTTTATTTTTTGATATAGCAAGGATTGTAGATTACCATAAACCAAAAGTATTATTGCTTGAAAATGTCAAGAATTTTATAAAACATGATACTGGAAATACCCTTAAAACAGTACTGAGCGTATTAAAAAAAATGGGCTATAATGTAAATTATGAAGTTCTAAATACAAGTAATTTCGGTTTACCTCAGAATAGAGAAAGAGTCTATATAGTTGCATTTAGGAATGATATAGATAACTCGAATTTCCAATTCCCAACTGTTAATTTGAAATCTACTCTAACTGGAATACTTGAGAGCAACCCCAAAGATGGTAAAGTTATAAACCGAGAAGACATTTCTATAGAAAAAGACTATGAACCTCAAACAAATATATTTGGGGAAATAGAGGTACCAAACCGCCCTTTACAAATAGGCAAAGTTAATAAAGGCGGTCAAGGGGAAAGAATATATCACCCTCTAGGACACGCTATTACGCTTTCTGCTTACGGTGGTGGTGCTGGCTCAAAGACTGGACTTTATAAAATTGACAACGTAATTAGAAAACTATCTCCTCGCGAATGTGCTAGATTGCAAGGGTTTCCAGAGGAGTTCATATTCCCAATAAGTATATCCGAAGCTCACAAACAGTTCGGTAATAGTGTCTCGATCAATGTATTACAGTATATAACTAAAGAAATAATAAATGTATTAGAAGATAATGAAAAACAAAATATTACTCGGATCGCAAACGGCAAAACAGGGCTTCAAAAACGAAAAAGAGATAGTATCCAAATTTGAGAATTGGAAAAAAGATACTGAGGCAAAAGCGTGGCTACAAATAATGGAGTATAAGCTTTCAGAAATAAAATCTGTAAAAGCAGTTGTTGTCTCGGGGCATAAAACGGATGTACAAGTTCAAATTACTATTCATCTCGAAGAAGCAATAAATGTAGAGAATCTGCAAGTGAAACTAGTCAGTAACCTAAAAGGATTCAATCAAATTGACAAGCGTTGGGTTGATAAATATACCGAACTTTGGGAAATACCTAAAAGCATTATAAAGTTACTGAAACTATATACAGGTGAACTATTACCCTCTGTCAAAGAACCTAGAGATAGTAGGAGAATGTTCATTGATGAATTCAGTAGAGTCAGTCAAAACAAATTGGTCAATTGGTTAGAGGCTAACAAAGTTCTAATAGTAAATGACATACTGAAAGGAAGAGGTAAATTCTCAGCTGAATGGATGTTAGTAGCTCAGAAAGTTGATGATTCAGCAAGATGGATTCTAAAACCGATGAATTATTGTGTCAATTATTTCGGAAATGGCCCGATAGACATTACGAAACTTGGTAATATCAGAATTGGACGAATAACCATGCAACGCAAAGGCGGAGATGGAGGAAGAAAGACAGCTCAAATGCTTCAATTCAAAATCAACCCGGCCGAATTATTTGAAGATTAACAGAATTTTTTGTGTTTCCTGCCCCTTTCCGAAGGGGCATTTTTTTTGTTATATTGTCTTTTTTAAAACTCAGAATTCCATCAAATGAAAAAATATTTAGCTATCTGCATTATATGTCTAGTTGCTATATCTTGTAGTGATGATAAAATCTCTAATAATACAGATGATAGTAACCTGTATTTCAAACTCAAAGAAGGGCAAGTGCTGTATTACGATGTTCTGGAACATATAGACAGTGTTAAAGAGTATCATAGTGAGCGGATACATTATGTAAGAAAACCAGCCATTATAAATGGGAGAAATTGCTTTGAGTACTATATAGAATCTGAACCCGACAAGGGGTATATTTCTTATGTAATCACTGAAGGAAATGCGTACTATGTTTATTATGAAAATTATACCCCAATATATTCAAAGTATTTCCCGGAGCTGAAAGAAATATTCGCAAAGTTAGTATCTTTCGACGAAGACAAATGGACTCAACTTGATTTGAAAAAGGACACAGTAAATGAAGAAGGTGAAAATATTACTTACGAGTTTAAAATGTACGGTGAAAAAATAGAAGACCTAATGATAGAGTATAAAGGTGAGCAACACGAAGCTATAAAAACTAGCTTCCTTACATATAGTACGGCATATAATACTCAAACGAGAGAAGTCCGAATTGCTGCGCATACCAGTGGTTATGAGTCTACAGTCCTTAAAGGTATTGGTATCTATGAAAATAGAAGAATGCAAAATGGTGTTGTATCAAATCTTTATCATAGACTAATAGACCATAAGTAGAAAAAGCCGTCTTTTTTTTCAAATCACCCTAGCCCTCTTAAATCTTTCCTGCCTACGGCTGGACAAGTAAGAGGGAATTCGTGGAAGCTGTAGCCCCCTTAAATATTAAGGGGGTTGGGGGATTTATTCAGAAATTCTTTTTAAATAACACTATTCTATCTACATTCAATTCTCTTTCAAATATTGATAAAATTGCTTCAGCACAATTATCAAAATTGTTTATTATATCATAATTATTAAAACGTATAACTTTGAAGCCCAAAGTTTCTAACCTTGTTGTTCGTTTTTTATCATATTCAATTTCTTCGTCAGAATAATGTGTGTCACCATCTATTTCTATAACCAAATTTGCTTTTGAACAATAGAAATCTACTATGTAATTATCAATGACTTTTTGTCTATTAATTGGTATGTCTAACTTCCTAAGAAACTCAAACCAAATCTTTTTTTCAGGAAAAGTCATGTTGTTCCTTAAATAAGTAGCTTTGTCTTTTAAGGCTTTATTATATAGTGCTTTTCCCATTCTATCTTTCTTTTATTTTTTCAAATCACCCTAGCCCTCTTAAATCTTTAAGAGGGAATTCTTGGAAGATCTAAGCCCCCTTTGAATATTAAGGGGGTTCCTGCTTTCAGCTGGACAAGTGGGGGATTTATTCAAAAATTCTTTTTTGTTGAGTCTTTTAAAGCATTACTCTTTCTTCATCACTAATTCACCGCCGCCTTGTACTATTACTAGTTCAGACGAATCGGGGCGAAACTCGATTGTTAGACTAGCTGGTTCGAATTTGAATTTATGCTTTTCGAATGCATCTAATTTGAACTCTGGTTGTCCTGTACCTTGACCATAAAGCGCGTCACCTTGTATGAATATTTTCATTTTCATTGGGATTGCAGAGCTAGAATAAGTACCCACGTATTGTTCCAATTCGCTCGTAGGAACTTCTATAGTTGGTGCATATACTGGGAGTTCATATTCATCACCAAAATAGATTTTCAATACACCGACAAGTATGTTATTAAGTGGGACTGCCACACCATTTGATAGGTATGTTATAGATATTTTTTCATCAGGAAAGTAGAACGCATTTGATTGAAATCCATCTATACCGCCAGTGTGACCATAAGCCGTTTTATCATTATAGGGAACGGTGAATAAACCCGCACCGTATCTGTCTTCTAGCGTCATCATCTCTTTCAACGATTGCTCTGAAACTACTTTACCGTTGAAAAGGCAATATAGAAATTTATTCAAATCACTGGCTGTAGAGACAACTGCACCAGCACCCATAGGTACACTCATATCAGTTTCAGTTGTCTGTTCCCATTCACCTACATAGTAATAAGATTGGGCTTCGTTACTCTTGCTACCGATAGTACCACCATAGTAAGTATTGCTCAGTTTGCAAGGTACTGTAATTTCCTCTGCTAATATAGTAGCGAAGTCTTTTTTCAGAATATCCTCAGCTATTAGCGAAAGTAATACGTAGTTAGAATTAGAATAATCTGCCTTGGAATTTGGCTCGTAAACACTAGGGTATTCAGCTATTACTTTAACTAATTCGGCTTTGGTGATTGGTTCTTCCATCCACTCAGTATATTCTTCATCATTTGTAAAGCTGAATATTCCGCTTCTATGCTTTAGTAAATGTTTGATTGTAATCTTATCTGCGTTTATTATAGTTGGGTAGTATTTGCTTAGCTTAGTGTCTAGAGTAAGTTTTTTAGATTCTATTAGCTTCATTATTATAGTAGCCGTAAAAGTCTTTGAGATAGAGCCAATTCGGTACTCGGATTTGCCAGTTGCTTTAGCTCCATTTTCTATATTCTCATAGCCAAGTGAATTGCTATATTCCTCTTTTCCATCTTTATAGATAGAAAGACTCCCCATTGCTTTGTCGTTTTTCTCCAGAATACTAAAAAGCGAATCTAGCTTTGCTGTATCTAGTGAATAAGAAGTCGAATAGAGAGTTACGAATGCAAGAAGTAGAAGAAATTTTTTCATGTTTTTCTTTATTGGTTGATTGAAAAAAGATTAGACGGATGGGAATTGTATAGGTTACAATTGTTGTACATTCAGGTCTTTTATATATACTATTTGAAGTACCAAAATCCCTGAAAAAAAGGCGGTTGGTTAAAACCGACGACAATATTAGTAGGAATATATTAGATTAGCTCTTCGATCTCAGCGTTCATTTCTTATTTAATTGTCTTGCCATTTTTTGTTCTTGCAAATTGTAAACTTTAATGCCTTTTGCTCTTGCTATATTAGTAAGTACATAATCAGAAGTGATGAGATGTCCAGATTTGATAGAAAGGTCGAGTAAAATCGAGTCAGTAACACCAATTGTTTGAAATGATTTATTCTCGATTATGTCCTGTGAAGCTAAGTACTCTTCCGTTGTTTTAATAATCAAGTTTCTCAACAAGAGATAATATTCTGATTTGTGAATGCCTCTAAAATCATTAAGAAGATTATCAACTTCTGTCCAAACATTTGTGGGAGCTATTAAGAGAGATGGATTTTTAATCAGAAAACTAAGTTCATTAAAATCTTCTTTTGTGTAACTAGAAGTTCTTTTATGTCTTTGAATTAGATTTTTATCCATTAATCCAACGATAAGAAGAACTAAAGCATTTGTATCAATCACCGTCATAGAAATAATAACCTAATACTTCTTCTGAATCACTTATTTTAAATTTCTTGTAAATCCTAGTAAGGTGTGTGGTAACAGTTGTATCAATTTCTAAAAAAGAAGCGATATTACTACCTTCATTTTCCTCATAAAGAAATGAAACAACTATATCCCAGACTTTCGTTTCTTTGTTGTATTCTGCTTGCTCTAATCGTAAATCAAATTCAGTAACATTGGTTAGCTTTTTAGCTACATCCTTACTGATTTCTATTAGTTTCTCGAATGAAAGTTTGTTTTCCATGATTTTCACCATTCTTATAATTTGTGATTTGTAATCTAATTAATAGTTGCAATGTATTGAAATAGACTCTTATTGCAAAAGAATATTTATTTCAATCTATAAAAAGATACGTTTGTATAATAAGAATTTTCAGAATAGTATTGGCGTAGGGTTCAGCTTTTGAATATCTTAGGAAAATTATCAACCTCAACAAGGGGTTGCAACCCCTTGTTTCATACTATATCACCCCGATGGGGCTTTGGTTGTTAGGGTTATTGAGGGCTACAGATATTTCGCCACTCTGTGGCTGCTAAGCCCTCGAGAGGGAATTATCAAATACAAATTTATCTACCTACCCAGCTGACCGCTCAGCATTAGTATCATAGTTTCGTACGTTTTGATTTCGTATTTTAGGTTTACTATTCGCTGTTCGGTAGAAAGCAAATTGATTTGTGATTGGCGGAGGTCAAGCGAGTTGATAGTTCCGTATTTGAACATACTTTTTGAACGTTCGAAGTTCTCGTTTGATGTTTTTAGGTTCTGTACTTCAAGTTCCAATATCTCTTTTAGGTCAGAGTATGATTGATAGTTAGTCATTAGGTTCATTTCTATCAAAGCACGTATGCTCTGGATGAATATGTCTTGTTTTTCTTGAACTATTTCAGAGTTTTGGTCGGCAATAGTGGTGCGAAAACCATCGAATAGGTTCCAACTTGCACTTATAGAAGCGTTGTAACCTTGGTTAGAGCTACCGAGTATGAAACCCTTGTCTGATTCTTGCTCGCTGTAGCTATATGCTGTGTTGAATCTAACATTCGGGTAGTACGCCGCTTCTATTATCTTTTCGTCGAACTCGGAAATCTCACGGTTAATCATCGCTTGTTGTATAGAGCTATTTCGCTCGAAAGTCATTTCTTTCAACTTCGTGTAGTCACCCAATTCATCTATTTCGATGTCTGAAGTAAGTTTGTACTGAGCATCGTTTATCTCACCCATTATATATTTCAAACGGTTCGTAGCTGTGTTTCTTTGCACTTTCTGACGCTTTAGGTTGGAATTATCCGTATTGTAGTCTACTTGTGCTCTGAGGACTTCTGTGCCCGTCGTAGCCCCATATTCATTCGATGCCGTAAGGAAATCTAAACGGTCTTGCGAGAATTTCAGAGTTTCGTCCAATAATTGTATGCTTTTGTCGAGCATATTAATCTGATAATACGTGTTGAATAGCTCTTGTAGTCTGGTTTCAATCTCCAATTGCAGAGCAATAGAATTCAAGTTCTTCAATTCTTCGAACTTATCGTATCTAGCAAACATAGCAAAGCCATCAAATAGAGTCCAGCCAAGAGTTACAGAAGCACTGGTATTTGTTACTCTGTTATCATTACCTGGGATAATCTCTTGTTTCGTTTTAGTTTCACCGTCTTCGGCTGAAAAGCGGTAGCTACCAGCAGCGTCAAGTGTTGGTAAAAATCCAGAGTTGCCGTAGCTAACATTATTATCAGCTATTTGCAAATCCTTCTTCACCATCTGTATATTGTAGTTATTCTGCAACGTTCGCTCTACTGCTTGTTGTAACGATAAATCCGTTTGCGATAGCAAAAGCACGGGTACTAGTAATATGAAAACTATATTTTTAATCATCATCTGTCAGATATTTTTTTATCATTACTTCTTCTATAATAGCTGGCTCCAGAGCTTCTGGGTCAGACCATTCGTTATTTCTTAACCAATAAGCTGCATTTCTTGTTTTACTCAAGTAAATTAGTAATACCGGAAGTAACAACAATATGAAAACTGATGCTACTAACAATCCATAAGCTACAGAAATAGCCATTGGAATCAAAAATTGTGCTTGAATACTAGTCTCGGCCAATAGAGGGAAAAGCCCTAGTACTGTTGTTACCGTAGTTAATAATATAGGTCTAAACCTTGAAATACCAGCATTATAAATTGCGTCATTGAACTTCTGTCCTTCTTTCAAATTATCATTGAAAGCATTTACAAAGACTATCGAATCGTTCACTATAATCCCAATCAAGGCAATAGTTCCGTAGAATGACATTACGTTGAATGACATACCTTGTATTACGTGTCCCCATACAGCACCCATTAACCCAAATGGTATCAACCCAACTACTATCAGTGCTTGTAGTGGTGAGCGGAAAGATAGACTAATAAGGAAGAACATAAGCACGAATGCAAGTGGCAAGATAACAAGCCCAGCACTTAGCTTTTCTATTCTCTTCGCTTGACCAGAAGCAGTAGTTTTTACTGTCGGATACTTTGCTAATATTGGTGCGAGAATATTATCATTAATGTCTGATATTATCATCGGTATTTGTGCTTTTGGGTCTTTGGTATCAGCTTCTATTGTAATCTCACGCATACCGTCTAGGTGATTTATTTTGATAGAGCCACGATCTATTTTATAGTCAACTAACTCCGTCAGCGGATACGAATTTCCTTGAATATCTTTGATACGCATATTATCAAAATTATCAAGTGATGAACGATAGTCCTCTGTGAACCTAACCCATACCTTAACTTCATCTGCACCACGTTGCAATCTCATCACTTCTTCACCAAAATAACCTTGTCTTATCTGGCGTGATATATCCAAAGGATTGAAACCGAGTATGTAAGCTTTTTCTTTCAATTCTAGTTCTATTTCTCTTAGGCCTTGTGGGTCATTATCAGTCACATCACGTAACTCTGTAATAGCTTGTAGCGATTCTTTAAGTTCTTTCTTAGCACCTTGTAAATCTGCCAAATCTCTACCCATTAGCGGAATAGAAATCGGTTTACCAAAGAAACTTGAGCTACCGAATTCTGCCTTATCCACTTCTGTAAGTGGCCCTACTTTTTCACGTACCATATTGGCTATGGTCAATGCAGGTATAGTCCGAATTTCCTCACTTTGCAAGAAGACCTGTATATTACCAACGTTTGCATTTCCAGCTTCGGCTTGTCCCCAACCAGATGGCATTGCAGCAACGTTTTTCACTACTCTGATTACCATATTTTCATCAGTGTTTTCAGTTTCTTTTAAGTCTTCACCCACTGCCCATATAGCCTTTTCAACTCTGTTGAGTACATCCATTGTCTGTGCTTCTCTGGCACCAGAAGGCAGCTCTATTTTGATAGTGAAGTTATCAGTATCTATGCTTGGGAAGAATGTTGTTTTTACTATCCCACCACCGAATGCACCAACCGTTATCAATAAAAAGAAGAATGATAATGCTATTGGAACTGAGCGATGCTTCATAGAAAATGCAAGCACACCCTTGTAAACTTTATTCCGTGGATAGTTAACAAAAGTATCTAATTTCTCACGAATTTTACTCTTAACGAAGTCTTGTTTTAATGCTTTAGAATGTGCCAAGTGAGTAGGTAATATTACCACTACTTCTAGCAAAGAGAAGAGCAATACAAATATTACAACAAATGACATATCAGAAATTCTTGGGCCTGGGGTATCAATAAAAAAGAAAGGTAAAAAAGCAACTACAGTTGTCAATATAGCAAACGTTACCGAAGGCAATACTTGCAATGTACCACGGATAGCAGCTCGGTATGATTTCTGTCCTTCTTCATAGTTCTGGAATATCTGCTCCCCGACGACAATCCCATCATCGACGACTATCCCCACTACTACTATACATCCGAATAGCGAAATTACGTTGATTGTTATTCCGAAGAAATATGCCATCAGGAACATTCCCAAAAATGAGAATGGTAATGACATTGCAACCCAAAATGCTAGTCGCCAGTTGAGGAATAATGCCAATGATAGAACTACTAATAACGCCCCAATTGTACCATTTTCTAATAGCAATTTGATACGACCACGCAGACTTTCAGTAGCGTCGTCGATAAGTGCCGCTTCTATTCCAGCATATTTCCCGTTGAAATTTTCTTGATATTCTTTTGCAGCGTCGGCTATGTCTAGTGCGTTTTCACCATATATTTTACTTACTGCTATTATTACAGCTGGCTTACCATTCACGAATGAACGTTGTGGATCTTCAGCGAATCTGTCTTCAACAACTGCTATATCTTGCAATCTGATAATAGAGCCATCACGATTTGTTCTGATTACTACTTCCTGCAAATCGGCAGCATAATAATCTTTACCTTCGTATCGGATTAATAACTCTTCTGTTTCTGTTTTTATCTTACCAGCCGAAACGTCTCTGTTCTTAGCGCTCACTGCGGCAACTACCTCTGGGAACGTAAGCTGATAGCGACGCATAGTCTCTTCGTCCAGAGATATATTAATCTCTGTTGCTGGGAATCCTGAAATTGCTACCTGCGAAATAGAAGGAATATCGCGCAAATCATCTTCTACTTCTTGAGCTGTTTTCTTTAGTGTTGCTAAGTCCACGTCGCCGAATATAGCGAAGCTATAAGTGAACTCTATAGCTGGTCTTTTGGATACAACTGGCGGCTCCATTCCAGAAGGGAATGAATTCACCCTATCTACAGCATTACGAACATCTATTAGTACTTCGTCTGTGTCATACTCTTCCAATACTTCTACTGTGATTGAACCAGCATTTTCTTGCGAAGTGGATAGATAATTATCTACACCTTGAACGCCCTTTAGGTTATCTTCTATCTTTTGGATGATACCGTTTTCTATCTCTTCGGGCGATGCCCCTGGGTAGATAACGCTTATGTTTATGTTCTTGCTCTCACGTTCGGGGAAGAACGATGATTTCATATTGAGCAATGCAAGCACACCAAAAAGCATAACCAATATCAGAATTGTATTAGACCAAGTGGGGTATTTTATAAAGTATCTTATGAATGCTTTCATTATCTAGCTTTCTTTTCTTTTCAATTTGGTACCCAACTTCACATTGGCTAATGATTCTACTATTACTGTTTCTCCTGCATCTAAACCACGAACATAGGCAAAGTTTTTACCTACATAAACTAGCTCTATATCGGCTTTCGCCAAACTCCCGTCTTCCATAGTATAGACTTCACGGTTGTCTATCAGAGCTTCTCTAGGTATCTTGTAAACGTTTGCTACTTTGTTGCCTTCTACTTTTCCGTTTACATACATACCATCTTTCAGCTCAGCACTACTAACTTGTACGAATACATTAACCGACTGAGTAGTAGGGTCTATTCTATCCGAAATTCTAACTACACTGCCTTTGTATTTTTGCTCATTGTGTATCACATCTACTGTGCTACCCGATTTTATATATTTCAAATCTGCCGCACGAACAGAAAAGCTAACCTCATACAATCCACGACCCGAGAACTCGCCAATCTTAGCCGAAGGTCTCACTAAAGCACCCGGTTCAATCATACTCATAGTGACTGTACCAGAGAAAGGAGCGGTTATTTCGAATTTGCTTAATCGCACTTCTTGATTTTTGATATTGTAGAATTGGCTATATATCTTGCGAATAGTAAGGAAGTATTTTTCCTTGTCGCTGCTAGGTTTCGGGAATTCTTTTAGGTTCTTATCTATGTCAAAATTGCTGAGATAACTGTTCCAATTCTCGAAAGATTGCGGAAAATCCGCTTTGAAATCCGCCATAAGCGATGCAATAGAATTCATCAGCTCACTCTTCTGAGTTTTAAGAGTAAACTCTGCTTCTCGCTTATCAACCGATAATATTACTTCACCTTTTGCAAAGCTGATGCCTTCTCGGAATGGCTTGCTAGATGGGTCGTATATACCCTGCACTTCCGAGTAAATATCGATTTTATCTTTTGCTCTGACAGTACCAGTAGCGCTAATAGTCACCTGATATTCATCATAATTGACCTCATCCATCTTAGCGTATCGCACTGTTTCTAGCTTTTTTGGGGGGATTGGTTTTGGCTTACTACCTATCATATACTTGGCAACGACAGCACCAACTACGATTATTACGACTGATATTATTAAAACGATGTGGTTCTTTTTCATAAGTACTATTGATTGTAAAAAACTATTCGAGTAAGACTAATAGCTACAAAATTAATTTTAATTCGGTTAATATAATAGAAGTAGGTAATAATATTTGTAGAGACGTATTGTTTACTCTTTGTCTGAATCAGATTAATTCTCAAATTGTGCTCTTATGAAGGAGCTGTCAGAACTTGTTCTGACTGAGGAGGATAAATAAAAAAATTTGTCTTCGTTTGTCCACCTCCGTCTTCCGATTTCATCGGAATCCACCTCCGCCAGCGGAGGACAGTTCTCGTCTATCCTGAACGTAGTGCCTGTGCTGAGCATTCTAAGATAAATCCAAATATTTAATTAAATAATTTCACATATTGTCCCTCTCTTTTAGC
>JBLWYD010000055.1:0-19041 GCA_048267165.1 Bacteroidota bacterium | reverse complement strand
ATATTCCAAGGTTCTATATTAAGAAGAAGTGGTTCTAAATACTGTGGCTTACTTTTTTCAGACACCACCCTTGTAGGCCGTCTATACAAATCAATTGAGAAACCTACTGGTTCAACTAATTCTGTATAAGATCCTTTGTGACTTCCTAATTCTACTCCTTGAAAAGTACCTACTCTATCACATTTAGGACAATTATCATCTACATTCTCTTCTAGTTCTACAGTACGTTGGTATCCACAACTTTTACAACCTTGAATCACATTTCTACTTACTGATTGCCCCCAATTATTTTTCATCACTATCCCTGAAGACTTATAATTAAAACCATCAATCAGAATATTATTTCCTGGTGCAAATTCAGTTAGAGCTCTTGCAATAGGATAGCTTGGATTGGATTTTAAGCTATTGCTTTTCCTGGTTTGTAAATCAGATAATGTAACTTTTTCAAAATCTACAATGCCTGTAGGTAGTCCAGCATTAGGTAAAAAGCTTTCTTCTGCTAAATAGTTTAAAACAAATTTCTGTAAAAATTGTCCTTTCCTATAATTTATTGCTTTGTAAGCTGGACTTGCGTCTCCAAATTGTTTTTTTAACTCTTCTAATTTTTTATCATACCCCTCTCTTTGTATCCTTATTCTTTCATATATTTTTTTAAAATTATCAGAAACCATAAGAATAAGTTCTTCATAACTAGCATTAGATAACGGTGTGTTTCTTACAATAAACCTGAGTTGATTTTGATACAATAACACATCTATTTTTTCTAGCCAATTAAGAAATCTATGAGCTACTGTAGGCTTATCTTCATAAAAGAATTTTTCAATGCTTTCTTTTACATTTAGACCTTTGTTTTCATTTTCTTCATTTCTAATAAATATCCCAAATAATAAAGAATTCACGTGTCTTTCTACAATATTTTTACTATCAAAAGCTAGAATTGGTGGTGCTATTTTATGCTCCAGAGCCCACTTAGGATTTCCCATTGTTCTCAATCCAATAGGGTTAGGTGCACAGAAAGTCAATGCTAATGATTTATTTTCTGAACGACGTCCAGCTCTTCCAGCTCTTTGTAAATAATTAGCTGGCATTGGAGGTACATTACTCATTACAACTGCAGATATACCTCCAATATCAACCCCCATTTCCATAGTCGTAGAACAACTTAGAATATTTATTTCACCTTTTTCAAATTGTTCCTCTAGCTCTTTTAATCGTTTTTTATCTTGCTGTGCGGAGTGTTCTCCTGCAATATATAACTTATCATAATCAAAAATACGCTCATGTAAATCATTCCACAACCCTTTTTCTCTTGCTCCTTTACTATTTTCTTTTAACCAGGCATCTACATTTTCTAATTGAATTGACTCATTATTCTCATCCTTATGATAAGGATAAGAATATATTGGAAATTGGTAATTTTTCGAATTATCAATCTTATAATTATTAATATTACTAGGTTCTAAATTGCCCTTGATCAATGGTGAATAATCTCTAAAAACTTTGTCTACCAATCTATTTGTTACTGGACATAGGTATTCTTTACTTGCTATTTCAAACCGAGTACTTTTAAAAAAATCAAGAATATACCCATCTCCGTCGGGAGTGAGTACCTTTTGTTGTAAAGTTCTCCATATTTTTTCTAACAACTCATTTAACTGATCTTCTCTTATTTCTGTTATATCATCTCTTTCATGCCACCCTAATCCAGCACAAATTAACAGAACCAATCGTGATTGTGTTATCGATTGTGAATTATATAATCTCCATTTTTTTGCATTTACAATCTCTGTATTTGAAGGGTAAATAAGTTCTGATCGATAAAATCTAGAAGTAAATAGACGCATCCCATCATCAAATAAAAAATTGAAATTATATCTAATGATGTAATCTACCGAAACCTTCAATAATGACAACCATTCTTCATTGGTTATTCCAAGTTTAATGGCTATTTCAGGTGCTATTACATTATCTAAACTGGGGTAAACAATATTTACCAAACCTAAATTTTCAAGCGATCTTTCTCTTGGTATTCTTCTAGCAAATTGATCATATAACAGTGATTTAGCATATATCTCATTCTCCGATGATAAATTATTCCCCCTAGCTCCTTTCTTATAAAGTGTTTTAAAATCATTTTTCTCTTTTATATGATCAATAATTTCTTTCCATGATGACCTACTATTCAATACTGAATTATTACTTCCGGAATTTAATTTAGCATTTATTTCTTCTATTTGTTTCTCAAATTTCTTTTTCATAAAGGGGGGAGCACTGTCTAACTGACCTACATAAAATGCTCTTTCCTCCAGTAGTTCATCATTACTAGATTCTATATGATTTTCTTTTAATTTGTTAAGTAAATAATGGTATACTTGATATCTTATCCAATCACTTTCACTATCTATATTTATTAATGCTGAAATCTTAGCTGTACCTTGTCTACTGTCTGTGAATGAAATATATTTTCTTCCTTTATATAAAGTTTTTGTCGTTTGATTTTTAATAGTATCTGTTTGATCTAAAACAATATCTGATAAAATTCTATTAGTAAAAGCAGATGAGATTCTAAAATGTATTGGATTATTGTTTTGATTTCCACAGTGTGGACATTGACTATTATCAGTCATTAAAAAATCGTCTCCACTTTTTATTTCGTTGTCTTGACCTATATTACAAGGAAGTAATTCTTGGTTTCTAGGATTATAATTCTCTTTATTAGTTATAAATCTTACTAAATTCCTATTTGTTGATTCTTCAATATATTCCTCATTCTCTTCTGTATCTATACTAAATGCTTCATAACCTATAGTAGCTTTTTGAGTCACTTTATCAGTTCCTTCATTTCCCTTTATTCTTTCTCCTTCTAACATCATTTTACCGCAACTTCTACAAGCAACAAGTTCTAATAATGGATATCCACAAGAACACTCTTTCCCTGCTATAGTATACATTGTACCTAATGCCTTGTTTGGTTTATAATGTTTATGTTTATCACACTTTCTATTAGTACATACGTAAACACCTCCAATACCTCTAGTAAAAAAATGACCACGAATTGGAAGTAGGTTTTCTCCATTTATATTTAAATCTGCTAGAGTATCAACAACCTCTAACTGCTTCAATTTATTAGTGATATTTAAATATTTTCCTATTTCACCTTGAGTTAAAACCTTATTCCCTTTTTGGTTTAAAAATTTCTCTCTTAATTGCTTTATTTTTGTTTTAGACAAAACTTCAGATAAATTTGGTATATCTTTATCTTTTATCTGATTCTTCACACGTTTACCAGTAATTATTTCAATTTGATCAATCGAAATACCACATAAATCAGACATGAATTTTTTAAGTGTTTCTTCATTACCACTTCCAACAGTTGCAGAGGTTATTGCAAATCTTATATTTTTTACATCTACATCGAATGCAGAAACTACACGTCTTATTAGTAATGCCATTTCAGCTGCTTTAGAACCTGTTAATGTATGTGCCTCATCTAATAAAATCCATCTCAACTTCCCTTTAGATTTTTCCAGAATAGGAACATCTGCATTTCTAACCAACATATATTCTAACATTGTTGGGTTTGTAAATAAAATCTGTGGTGGTTTTTGCCTTATTTGTTCTCTTGACACAAGCTCAGGAAATGCATTTTCCTTTTTACTCTTACTTGTTTCTCTATTTGGTGTATCTCCTGTTAACAAGGCATATCTTACTCCATCTAAAGCCGAACACCAAGCATGCATTCTTTTTCTTTGACTAGCAATTAATGCATTTAGTGGATATAAAAAAATAGCATTTACCCCTTCTTCATTTTTACAATTTTCATAAATATCATGTATTACAGGAAGCATAAAACATTCTGTTTTCCCTGAGCCTGTTCCTGTTGTTACTGCAATAGATTTTTTTTTGTTAAGTAATATTTCCCAACTCTTAAGCTGATGCTTATATGGGTGACGTGTTTTAGGGAATCGAAAATCTGGAGCATTTATTCCATCTAAAGCATTAATAAAATTTTGTTTAAAAATAACAGAAGTTTGACCAAAGATTAACTGATCTTGCTCCCAAGGAAATGTATTTTGAAAAACTGCATCAGCCATAATTGGTTCTTGAGACAAGAGAAACTTAAAATAATCTTGCATTTCTTTATCTCCAGTAGCCCATAATGACAATATGGCATCAGTTAATCTATTTTCTGTTTTACTGTAAAACTCTTTAAAATTCATAGTCTTAGCTTTTATTTAGGGTATGTAAAATAGTTTTATTATAAAAATCTGGTGTTAGGTACTGACTATATTGTATATTTCTTCTTATAGTTTCTCTCTTTTCACCTCCTCCCCATATTGGATATTCTTTTTGTAAACTATTTATTGATTCAGCCACAGCAATTGGTGCATGTAATAATAAACTTACTTGACTGTGCTCTTTAATTTGTATATTATAATTGTTGTTTATTATAGGAATCTTTACTGGAAGCTCTCCTAGTACTCTACCTCCAAGACGAGACCTTAAATCAAGAATGTTTCTTTGTAAAATAGGCTCAAAATTGACAGTTGTTCCATTTATAAATTTAAAAAGTTCATGTAGTCCATTATCTTTCATATACAAAGAAATCAACTCAACAATGCCTTCATAATACTTAAATTTATCTGGCTCATTAATTTCATGAATAGCACTTTCCCAATCTTCTTTTTTAATCCAATGAAAACTAAAACCAAGGTCTTTTTCCATTTCTGGTATTGATCTATGTATATACTCTATAGAGTCAGATTGATTTATTCCTAAAAAGAAGAAAGCCCTTGAGGCAACTTTTGAGCTTCTAGAAATTGCGCGTAATTGATCAAAGGTTGAAAAAGGTAAATCATATTGAACACAAATATTGAAATATACCAGTACTTGTTTCCATATATCATCATTAAAATTAGTAACTAATAATTCTTGTTGAAAATTCTCAATGCGTACATCATTACTTATTTTAAGAATAAAATCACCAGTATTAATAAAGCGTGGCATTAACTGTTCTCCATCATTTTTTGAAGATATTATAATAAATTGCTTCAATATACAATCAGGTGGAACAATATATGATTCTCCTTTCTGGATAAGAGGAATTATTTCTATTTCTTCAGCATTACAATTTACAGGAATAGCAAATAATTCTAAATTATCAGATGAATCTAAAAGTTTAACTTCACTCTCTGATTGTTTACTAATATCAAGTGTGTGACTAAATCCTGCTATTTCATATGTCTTCTTATTTTTTCCTTCAGATAATTCAAGACAAACATTATTCTTATAATCCATTGCATCAGCCAAATAAAACAATCTTACTATTTCATCTTTAAAAGATATTACTGGCTGAGTTGATTCTTTAATTTCTTTGGTTATTTTTACCCAAGGTTTTAATTTATTTTTAATTCTTAATAAAGTTTCATTTTTAGGCGTACTCAGAATACGCATACCATATAGATTGGCTAGAGATAATGGTTGATTTTCATTAATTATTTGACCATTTTTATCCGTTATCGCCATACCTTGAAAAGGTGAAACTAAATCAAAAAACAACTTCTTCTTACCTAAAATTCCTATTGATCCTTTTATTGTTTTTGGAATTTTAGAATGTTCTGTGTTCACTTTTAGATCGTAAAAACAATTCTTATTTTTTATTTCTAATAAAATAGATTCATAGAGTTTACATTCAAAAAAATCTAGATATCTAAATTCTATTGATGCTGAATAAATTCTTTGATTTGAGAATCTTGCTTGAAGGCTTCCTATATTAAAAAAAACATCTTGAGCTATTAAATCTCCCTTTTGTATCTTAAGATCATAGCAACCAGTTGAAATATTTTTTAATCTAGATAATTCTTCCCAAACATCATTAGAGTTATGTTGTTTTATATATACTTTGAATAAACTTCTACTGATATTATATCCATCATCATCAAAAACAAAAATCCTAGGAATTCCTTGAACCACAGGTAAATTTGCTTTTAACATCCAATTCGGTTTGTTGTTTTCTATTACCCAATCAAAAGAATTTACCCCACTTAAATAAATTCGCTGTTCTTTTTCCAACTGAATCTTTGCTTCTCCCTCAAATGGCATCCAAGACAATTTTTCCCCATATAATGAAATATTGGAAGAAGGCAAATTACATTTCCATTTATTAGGAAATAGAATAGCTGCCTCTTTTCTAGAAGAATTATGCCCCTTAATAAGTCTCCATTCATTATCATTAAATCTACTCCACAAACTCGGCTCATCTAAATTTGGAATCGTTTGAATGAAGTTTGGTAGTTCTATTTTCTCATTATTACAAATCACATATGTATGAGGTAAGTTTATTGTATTATTCCATTCCTTATTTTCTTGACTATACCAATCAGTTTTATAGTGATTATTTGCCATTCTACGAAAAACACAAATAAGGTTATCATCCATAAAAAATTGATAATCTCTTTCTAATGCTTCAAAACCGAGTATGTTACTTAACGTATCCTTAGTGTATGTTCGTGCTAATCCTAATCTTAAGCTAATTTTATAATTATTATTCTTGAAACTAAGGAGCCAATAATTCTTAGGTTTAGATTGCTTAACTTTTTTTGTTAATGAAGCTCGTTTAACTTTTAATGAACTTGATATCTCCTTAAGGGATTCTTCCGAATCGAGTAACTTATCATATTCTCCATCATTATTTAAAATCGATTTTACAATTTCAAGACAATTTTCAAAAACAATATCATTCTGACTTGATCTAGGTAAAAGGTTAACAATATCAGTTTTAAAAATAAAATCTTCTATTGTTTCTGGCTGCTCTTCCATAACTGCTTCTAAGAAAGCTTTATAGTTCCCTTTATTTTTAGAGATATGTTTTAGAGGAAGCCCTCCTTGCAGTAATAAGGTTTTAAAATAAAGAACATTTTGTTTTTTAATCCATTTAACTCCTAAGGTTTGAGCTCCTTTTCGAGCTATTTTATATAAGTCTTCTTCATTTAAGATAAATCTAATATTACCTCCTATAGATTTAAAAATTTCATTCTTACTTGGGACACCTCCATTATAATTTCTTTTCCACCACTGAGCATAATATAAAGTTACATCCCTTGGATCAATATTATTCTCGCTCCCATATTTTAATGTAGAACTAAGTCGTTCGAAATCTTCATCAGATAGAGAGTACCTCCATAAAGGTCTTCCATCATGTTTAATTAAATTATTTTTTTGAAGTAAATAAGTAAAAAAATCCATTCTTTTAATATCAATTTTTCTTTCATTAATGCAAACATAAACACAACCTATGCAGTCAATCTGCATCGTTGTAATTCTCTTTACTTAATTCAATTCTTCTCTTTATATCTTCTCTTATGCTTTCTGGTGATTTTACAATTAAATTTTCACCAAAAGAAAGTATTAACTTTACTAGTTCATAATTTGGAATAACTTCAATTGAAAAGAAAAAACCTTCTTCAGTTTCTTTTATTTTCTTCTGAGAACCATGAAGTGGTTTTGTTTTTATATATGGAGCTAAAATGGTCTTAGCTAACAATTCTATTTTTATGCTTTCCTTTTTTATTGGTTTAGTAACTCCTATAATATCCTCAAAATACTCATTAAAATCCTGAAATAAACTTTTATCATATTTCATAGCTGAATGTTCTACAGAATTAATTCTATCTAATGCTAAATTAGTAAGGCTATTGTATTTATTTTGTTTTCCAAAAACAAACCAACGATTATTATATTGCTTTAAGTGATAAGGACTAAAAATTATATCTTCTGCAATATTACTTTTAAAGGATTTGTATTTAATATACAATGATTGTTTGTCTTTTACAGCATTAAATAATGGAGTAATAAATTCAGTTCCTTTTAAAAACTCATTATTTTCAAAACTAATAATTTTACTTTCACTTTTAGATAGAGTAAATGTTTGATTTAACTTTGGTAAAAGTTCATCAACCCATTGAAAATGAGGCAAGCCTTTAAATCTAGTTAATACTAGCATTGCTGACTTTAATTGTTCTGTTTCAGCTTTATTTAATGGTTGATTATTTATTGAAAAGGATATGTTTTTATACTTATAATAAACACGTCTGCCGTCTTTTACTTTGTCCAAGGGAATATTCCACCCATTACTTGACTCCATAAATTTAATATCGTCAAAAAGCTGTCTCTTTTTGATCCCTGTTGAGTAGGGATCAATCTCCAAAAGAGAATCATTACATGCTTTTAATAAATCTTCTATATAATATCTTTTTCCTGGGTTACTGAAGCATCTATCTAGAGTATGATACCTTATAATAGCATTTTTATTAGTTGACATTTTTCCTTTTCTGTAAACATAAAAAAAATAACTAAATAAATCGATTTTCTAATCACCGTAGTTTTAACTCACCAAAACAATTAAAGTGTGAAATATATCTAGTGTTATAAGTAATAGACTTATCTTTATTTTGTACCCATTCAGTTATTTTATAAGCTACTCCTTCCTCTTTATAATAAACAATAGTTTTAGCATAAATTTTTCCTTTTTCAGGACAAACGTGCCTTAGTTGTTTAATTACTTCTCCTGAATCTAATTTAATACACTTTTCCATTTTTAATTTTAACTATCTTAAAATTATCCAGTATATAATATCCATTACTAGCAATGCCTCCTAATAAAAAAAGTATATCCCCTGAAGAGTATGAGTTTTTAAACTTATGCCAATATTCAACTTGTTTTCCAAAAATTGTTTTCAATTTTGAAATTGAATAAACTCTTACGACTTTATTATTTTCTATCCTGACTCCTTTTATTGCTCCTACTTTATAAAAATCATCTTCCAATTTATCATTATAATTGTAGACAAAATCCCCTGAAGAAATATTATTATACTTCTGAAGTATAGTAACTTTATTCTTTTTATTAAAAACATACTCTCCTTTAAAAAAACGATTGGTTATTATACTATCATTTAAGACAATAAGCTCCTCTTCAGTTTCTAATTCTTTTAGTTCAGTTTGTTCATTGTTTATTAGAACCTTTTTTCCTTCAATATTAAACTTAGAATTACCATCAATGACCTCTACTATAGTATTATCTAATAATTTTAGTTCTTTAATATTGAGTGTCTTTTTTCTATAGTTAGCAATTAAAGCTATAAAATCTTCTCTATTAAGATTTTTCTCATTAAAGAAAACAAATGTTTCGGCATTAGTAGAATCTTTCTCTAACACCAAAACATCTTTTTCAAAATAACTCTTATTAAATAACAGTTTTTCACTTTCTATTCTTATTATTAAATAACCATTTACAAATTCATAAGTACCATCAGATATAATACCATTAACAGAAATACTTAGTCGATTAGCACTTTTGAAAAACCATTTTTTTTGAGTTCCAGTATTATCAAATTGAAACCAAGTTTTATTAATTATTTTTGTAATGTCTTTTATTTCAGTATTACTCTCTTTTAATTTTTGAAAGTAATATTTTAGAATAGCTAGCATGATTGTTATTTACAGATTTAAAAATATTATTTGACTTTGATAAAGTTTAATATTCTTGTTTTTGTTGAGCTTTTTTCTGTCCAAATTAATTTGTTTGATTCTAATTCTACTTCAGCAAGAATAGTAGAACTTCCAATTACAGTGTAAGAGGTTTCTGTCTCTTTTTCATAACTAGCAACTAAATTAGTCTTATCACAATTTTCTCCGTTAGGCTCATATATTTCACCAGATAAATTACCATGTTCTATAAATATTATTCTAGTTTGTTTCATACAGTCTGGAAGTGGATTTGTGTCTGAATGACTAATTAATTTCCAAGTTCCTAAAATTGTTGTAGCATCTACTGTTTCTTCATCAGATGAGCATGATAATAAGGTGAATAGTGTTAATGATAAGATAAAAATCCTTTTCATAATTAAAATGTTTAATTTCTGTGGAGAAGCTAACAGAAATGTTAGTAAAAAAGAAAGGTGTGCTCTCCTACTTATTTAGCTGCACAGAGGCTCCGCCAAGAACCTTAATCATACTAAACAGCACAGAGATAACACACCCAAGTTGAGTGTGTATCTACTTATCGTACTGCTCCTATGATTACTATTGAAATTTGGCGGATTCCTGTACAAGGAGCTTGTTATAAGTAAACACCTATATTTTTATGTTCCAATTGTAAAAATAATAAACTATTTGAGTTTTAAATTATAAATTTATTGATATTTGATAATTCTATATTACGGAATTCCTCAATCACAATTTATCCTGTAGCGTTTTAATTTCATTACTAATTTTATTCCTAACTACTTTAGCATAATGCTCTTGTGTCACTTGCAACCTTGAATGTCCTAATAATTCTGATACTACTTCCATAGAAACACCATTATATAACAACACAGTAGTGGCAAAAGTTTTTCTAGCTACATGATGAGTCATTTTTTTATCAATCCCAACAATATCTGCTATTTCCTTTAAATAAGAATTAAACTTTTGATTAGATATTTTAGGTAGATTATATCCATATTTTTCGAGTAATAACTTAGCTTTAGGTAATAATGGTATTGCTATTTTAGAACTAGTTTTTTGTCTATACATTTCAACCCAATAATCATTATCAAAACCTTTAACTACATTCTTAGCTCTCAATGATGACATTTCTTGATATGCCAGCCCTGTATAACAACAAAACACAAATAAATCTCTTATTTGAGCTAGTCTTACTTGATTAAATTTAAACCCTTCTAAATCTTTTAATTCTTCTGATGTTAAATAGATTAACTCAATCTTATGTTTAGTAGATTTATATAAGGAAAAAGGGTTCTTCTCTAAGTAATTCTCGTCTATTCCAAATTGCACTATCTTTTTCACTCTTTGTAAACTTCTGTTTATGGTAGCTTGACTTAATTTAAGTTCTGTTTTAAAATAATATTCCAAATCCTTAATAAATTTTAAATCAAGTTTATTAAGCTTTATATCATTCCTTTTATATTTGGACTTTATAAACTTTTCAATCTTTCTCTTATTCTCTACATACCTATTCCAAGAAACTTCTTTAAAATCAATTCCTATAAGTTTTTTGGTTTGTTCATTGTGAATATCATACAACTCTAATAGAGTCTTCTCTACTCTCGTATTTTCTCCCTTATATTGACTGTATATATCATCAACATTAAAATCGTTTTGTTGAAGTTGCAGTAATAAAAAAGCCTCATTAATCTTTTGACTAATAAGGCTTAATTGTGTATTTACAATTTCTGAGTTTTCTGCTTTACTTAAAAGCTTCTGTTTTTTGCTATCCCAATAATTAGGGTTAACAAACAATCCAGTGGCAAACTGTTTTCGTCTCTTCTGGAATGTAATCCTACAATATAAACTTGTTTTACCATCTAATCTAACTCGTGTAGATGATATAACAAATAATATTTTTATAATCTGTTTATTCATAATACTTTATAGTGTTTTAATATGCAACCTTTTATTTTTTTGACTGCAACCTTTATTGCAACCTTTTATTTTTAATTTTGAAGTTATTATTGAAAAAATAATGAGTGAAGTATAAATAGTCAAAACAACCTACAAGTACTATAAAACCTACAAAAACAAAAAAGCCTTACTAAAACTAGTAAGGCTTATTGTGATCGCGACAGGATTCGAACCTGTGAGTATTTCATTAGTATTTATAGTACTTTCAGCCTATTCTTCTTTTTTGATTACCTTAAATTACACCTTATTTACTTACTTCTTACATTTTTAATTCTATTCATATTTCCAAAAATAACCCCCTGCTAATTTTCTCTCACCTCTACAACATTTAGCTATACTGTTTTTATTTGCTCCCGTTACCCTACTCGCTTCAGCTATGGATTTAAAAATCTTAATTGTTTTTCCTGAAGATGGACAACATTGAATTACTCCTTTTAATCTATTATCTTTTTTAGGCTGAAAAGGCACTTGTAATCTATAACTCCAATAGTTATTCCTATATTGAGTTTTATTAATACATGCTCTACTAATTTGTTGTTTAGTTGAATTGACTGAATTAGACGCTTCTTCAAGTGAGGTATATTTAGCCAATAAACTACCATCTTTTACATTATAACGATACACAGTTTTTTGAATCCCACCACCTCTATCCTCATTAAGCAAATTAAAACCTTGTTCCTTGTAACTTTTAATGAATTCCTGTTCTTTTTGAGCTAACTCATCATTTTCATACAAAGTATTGTCTGTAATCCATTCAAAATTCTCAGCACCTAGTGTAGCTATAGCTTCTTGAAACAAATTAGTTTTACCTCTTTTTGCTCTCTGTTCATGGTCTTTTTTTCTGGAAGAAAGAGATTTCGTAGTAATACCAACATAAACCACTTCGTCGGTTTTATTATTGGTAACGGTGTAAATTACACCGCTACCTTTTTTAATTTTAGTCATTCTTAGCCTCCTTTCTTAAGCTATCACAACCAGAGTAAACATAAATCCCTTTTTTAAGGTTTACAAGGCTTTTATTAGCTGTAAACTCTTTTAAATAATTTTTCACTTGTCTATCCTTGATAGAAAAGGTTGTCATGAAATGTTTTACTATATCTGAAGTTTTATGTTCCTTACAAGGTCTCTCTTTAAAATATTCTAAAAAAGTTTCTCTCTTATCATCTGTTTTTCTTCTATCCTCACCGTTTAAAATTTCGTATTCACTAGTCTCTTGAATTAATTTGACACAAACATTTTCATCAACTTTAAATTCTTTTACAGTTTCTGTGTCATCAGATATATAACGAAAAAACACGTCTTTTTGATAACGTCTTTTATTGAATTGATTAATTCCAATTGCAAAATCAGATTCTTGTGCAAATACGGAACTCCCTTTAATCGAATCCATTGTAATGGATTTTCCGTACATTTTAGGTGTATGATGAATACATACTAAAGTGATGTTTAAACTATAACAGATATCACGTAATTTTTGCATAATTTCTTGTGCAATCTTACTATCTTCAAGATTGCCATGATTCATTCGAGTAATACTATCTATAAAGACGAATTTTGCATTTGAATCTTCAACCAACTTCTTTAGTTCTTTCCAATCTTTATCTTTTTGTATAAATCTTAAAAAATCAAGAGGTTGATAAAGGAAGTTTTTTTCATACAACTTCTTTTCTGCATCACTCAATGAGTTATACTGTTTGAGATTTCTACTAACTCGGTTAGCCCAAAATTCTTCTAGTCCAAGGAATAAAACTTTTTGAGCTGGAATATCAATCTTATCTCCTAAGAGATCATTTCTTCCACACGCAATACATAATGCTAAGTACTCGCAATAAGTGGTTTTAGCACTTTTACTAGGTCCAAATACAAGTCCAAATGAACCTATTTTTATACCTCTAACAAGGAATTTGTCAGGTGGACGTTTTTTATATCTATTAAACATTTCTCTAAAAATAATAGCTCTCTTCACTTTGTCTACCATGATTTATTTTATTTAACCTCTAATTATACAAATCGGTATTAAACAATTAATTACGTCAGGTATAATTAGATGATAAAAAAACACCTCTGACTTTTAATGTGTCAAAGGTGAAGTGATTTACAGAATTGAATAACCGCCAAAATAAAATGGCGGTTGATTTTTTAGTGATTGTAAAAATCTGCCTTAGAGAAAATTTCTTGTAATTCTTTTATCGGAGTTTTATCCCCTTTAGCTCTAGTAAAATCTGAAAGTTCTTTTCTAGAGTCATTCATTTCTATGTAGATACCTTCTTGGTCATTTTCATTTTTTAAATACTCTATACTAAAATCAAGAATATTACCTATGTCAGAGACTTTACTTGCACTTATGTAGTCATTTTTCCATAAAAGGTAGAACAAAGCTTGTATTTTGTTTTTTCTCCAATTAAACTTTAATCTGTTTGGTATTTTACGGTAGTTTGAATCAATACGTTCTTTATGTCGACTAATTAATTTATCTATTGAGCTTGTTAATGCCAATATGACTTCTTCACTTAAATACTTAGCACTTTTTATGGCTTTAAGCTCTTTTTTAAAACTCTGATTTTGATTCAATAATTCTTTCTTAGCTTGTTTGGTTACTACTCCTTTTTCATGACAATATCTATCAAAATCAACTATCTCATTTTTAACAATGCTTTCTATTCCGGAAAGAAGAAAATCTTTAATAAACTCTTGCTCAATAATTATTGTATCACTTATTTTTTCATCTATTTTAATAATTTCATAAGTATTTATTTTAGGGTTTATTTTATCAAAGTTATTTTTGACATTAGGATTGTCAAAATCAATATCTTGACTTATAAAATTATTCCTTAATTTATCAAACCTATTTTTTGATGTGAAATCATTAATTCTAAAAAAACTATTATTCATAATTAAAATAATTGCATTGCATGCACTTATTGCACAAAGTGTTAACTCCAAATGTAATAAATGTATGTAATGCAATCAAAACTAGTTACTCTTTTCAGTGGTTTTTTGATAAAGGAGAAACCGTCTCAAAAGTTAATACAGCATAACTCCTAAATTACACTTTTAGCTATACATAGCTTGCTAAATTAAATAGCATAAAATCTCAAAATGATAGTAGAAAAACCATTTACCCTTTATCTTAAATACATATTTACCATTTTGAGCTAATGCGGTTGCTTCTACTATCATTACTTGATTCTTCTTAAACCTATCAATATTGTACAAAAATTGTACAGGGAAAGGACAATGCAGACTTATTAATTTATTCCAAGGAGTAACAACTAAAATCCTATTGGGTGCATAATATTTATTAAACGATACTATTTCATTTTTTCTCATACTTCATTTTCTCCAAAATCTCACATAATGTTTTTATCACTTTTAGCTATACTATATTAATCGAGGAAAAAATTAGGTTGCTCATTTTGTAATGAATTAGCTAGTTCTTGGATAAACTCGTAAGCTCGTAACTCACGTTGCAGAAAAGTATCTATGTAGGTACTTTTTACTGCTCCTGTAAATAAATTATATAGCTCCCATAAGTTTATCATCCCTTCTGGAGAAACATTGAAGTTTTCATCCTTGAAGTAGTTTTTAGCAATAGTGTTTATTTGAGTATCATTAAAATCCAAAGGAAATAAATGCTTCTTCTCAGAAGTGTTTAAATATTGATACATTTTCATCTTACCAATTAAGTGAGCTACTTGTTCCATTGATAAATAATACTTACTTAACCTTTCCATATTCCCTAAATGTTTCTCTTGATTATAAGCTTTAAAAAGATTAATTATTCCTTGCTGTAAATCATTAGTATTTAGCACTTTTAAATCATCTTTAAAACCATCAGTAGCAACACATAAATTTGTACATACTGCATTCACAAAACCAATAAAAACTTTAAACTTTTCATATGATTTTTTACTATATAAATTCTCATTATTAAAAGCTCTGACACCTCCAACTACAAGTGACAAATCATTGCCATTTATATTTTGTTTAATACTTGGTATTTCAATACAGAAAGCCAATCTTTCATAATAAATAGTTCTCTCATGTTCTCGTAACTCTTTGACAGGCTTACCAATAGCACTAGGTATTCTTCCTTTTACAATATGAGAAACTCTAACATTAGGTTCATTGAATTGATGAATAGGGAATACTTGTTCTAACGCTTCTATTGTAGTATTTATAAATTCTGCGTGACTAATAGTAACTTCATTGTCTTTTGAGAATACAGGTAAAATAGTGTCATTAACCAAATGCTGAACAGTAACCTTTTTTGTGTTAGCTTCGATAAATGGATTTTTAAATGTTGGATTATCTATCTTTTCTGGAGGTGTAAGATTCGATTGAGAATTTACGTTATTAAGAACTAACTCCATTACTACTTGGTTTTATGGATTCAACAACTTGTTTATTATCTATAGCCTCAGAATTATAAGATTCTATTTCTTGTTTTCTCTCTAACACCTTTTCTTTTATAGCTTCTTGTAGATTAGGATATTTAGTATAAATGTGTCTCAATCCTTCAACTGTTAAACATTGATTTATTTCACTAAAAATGTTTTCAATAGTTGTATCACTATCACACCATTTTTTTAGTAGTTTACCAGTTCCAGAAGAGATAATAAATTCGGGTTTATTCATAAATAAGCCTGTTCTGTCTTTACTCGCTACTGTTAAATGCTTATCATTTATTAATTCGAAATTTGCTGTAAGTTCATACTCAAATCCCTCTCGTGTAATTTCTTTTGTTCCATGCTTAATTACTTTTGATTTTCCATTAGGATTAACATCTAAAGAATAATCTATTTTTCTACGTACAGTTGTAATAATATGACAGTTTGATTGTAGTATTTTATCAATAAAAGCTTGATGCCTTGGAGTAACTTTTGCCCAATCTTGGAATCTTCCTCCTAGTTGCTCATGGATTTGTAAACAACCACCTGTGCCATTCCACTCGTGAGTTATACTATCAATAATAATTACTTCCATTTGAGCTTTTTCACATAACTCAATAGCCTCAATATACCTTTCTGGTGCATAAGGTGAATGCAATGCAACTGTATTGTAATTACCTAACTCTGCATACAAATTGGCTGAACCATTTTCTGTATCAATAACAGCTATTTTACTCCAATCATTGGTAATACCATAGGCTAATAAAAGTGCTGAATAGGTTTTACCAAAACCAGAGGCTCCACTTAAACCAATACGGAGTTTAACTTGTTCTTTCTTTGCTTGTTTTAATTTCATAAAATTCATTTTAAATTAATGTATATATCAAAAAAAAAGAGCCATAATTGGCTCTTTGATTATTAGTAATATCAAAATGTGATTATATTATATCACATCTCTCTCTGGTATTAACTGCTCGTTAATTTCCTCTAACACTTCATCTCGATACCCCCAACGATGTGTTAAAGTAATTACCTCTCCTGTTTCAGGAATAACATACTCGAATGGTTCACATTCTATTTTAACAATTTCTCCAGGGAATTTTGTCCCCACTAAATCCTCACACATGCTTTCGTCGAAAGTACATGAAACTGTTGCTGTTTTAGCTGTAAAATACATTCTTCCTATATCTTTACTTTTTACAGGGGTAACACCTCCTTGAACAACTAATACATTAAACTTTTCTCCTTCTGAGTTTTCTCTTTGTTTGTGTCCTTTAATAGTAACCATGATTTAAATTTTAAATTAAACAATAGGGAGGGTACTCCGCCATCCTCAGTCTAAGGGGGGAGTGTTTGTTTAATTATAAATCATACTTATAAAGAGAAAAAATGATTTTATTTTTTAATTTTCTTTATCTTTTTCTATGTTAATATTATAAATAATATCATGCCCTACATCTTTACGTATATTAAATAATTGTTTTTTCATTTTCATATTTCTCGAAATTATTCGGTCTGAAGGTTTTAATCCATGAGCAATACCTCCATCAATTCTAATACTAAAAATGGTTTCATTCGATTTAAATTCAAAATATCTATAATGAGGTAATTTTTGTTCTTCATTGAACACAATTTCAAAATCATAACAATTTGAAAACTCTATAAGATCATCTACATAATCATCAAGTTCTTTATAGTTATGAATCATATATTTAGGATTTTTTAGACTTCTAAAATCTGATTTGTTTAAATGCACACCAAGCTCTAACACCTCTATTTCACATAAATCTTTAATCTCATCTACAAATTGTAACATTAATCTTAATGAAAACTCTGACTGATTGTATTTATCATAATAGGAAACTTTATATGTTTGATTAGATATTTTAGAAATTAAATTTTCCGAATCACTTATATTCAACATCATTAACCTAACCAAATCATTGCTTCGACTATTTCTTGGTATACTCCCTTTTATGCGAGATTCATATAAACTATTTAAAGCTAATTCTGGTAATATAAAAGCATTATAATCATCGGGTAATCTATCTTCTATTTTGAAAAACTTTTCTGTGGCTCCAACTAACCACTCCTCATTTAAACTATCATAATTTGTTTTTGATATATAACCTATGGATTTACCATTATGTAATATTATTGATAAATGGTTTTTATAATTTAACAATCTATTACTCTTACCTTGTTTCAAATTAAAATTATGTTCTAACAAATGTGTAGATAATTTTTCTTGATTATTTACAAAAACAATTTTCCCCTCAATTATTAAGTTAACTTGAATCCTATCTCTTTTTAGGTTTTCCAACCAATCAATTTTCTCTATTTCCCACTCTGAAATATCGTTGTTAATATGTATATTAATCTCTTTAATTCCATAATGATAATTAAGTCTTTTAATTTCATCATTCAAAGAACCAAAAACCAAACTTACTTTATCTCCCATAAATTGTAAATCTGCTGGTATTTGATTCTTAAAAGAGAAATTTAACCAATCTATTGCTATAAAACGATCTAGATCTTCAATATGCCATTGAGTACTTCGATCTATTAAGCATTTAGTACAAGCAACTTGGCAATCACAGTTGCTTAACACATCTAGTGCAAGTTTTAATATTTTCTCAGCATACAATCTAAATTGTGACGCATAACCTGCTCCCCCTTTAGCTGTATCATATATAAATATTGTTTGATAACCTTTGTATTGTTTAATTCCAAATCCTAATTCACTTTCTTCAATAGCTAAATGTTCAGCTAATGCCTTAGTAAATATAACACCTAAAGAATATGCTAGTTTTTTATCATTAACAAATGTTTGATTTTTATCTTTTAAACGAATTTCCGTAAAATCTGTTTTAAACTTGCTTCCTAATATTATGTGTTCTCTTATATTTTGTGCTGTACACAAACTTTCACCATTACTATCTTTTCCTCCTCTTAAACGTTTATGTCCTTCAAGTTTTTCACGCGAACTTTCCACCTTTCCACAATCTAAACACAAACTATATCCCTCACCCTCTCCTGTATTATAAAAAAGTATTTGCGTATCTTTTTCTATAGAACTTGTCCTAAAATCAATTAAACGATTTTGATTAATATTCCAAGGTTCTATATTAAGAAGAAGTGGTTCTAAATACTGTGGCTTACTTTTTTCAGACACCACCCTTGTAGG
>JBLWYD010000054.1:0-19297 GCA_048267165.1 Bacteroidota bacterium | reverse complement strand
TGCTATTGATATTCGTGAATGTTTACGTCATTTAGGGAATATTACTGGTGAATACGATGTAGATAAGGATATTCTAGGACATATTTTTGGGAATTTCTGTATCGGGAAGTAAGAAACGAAAACAAAGGAAACCAAAAGAAACAAAACCCAACAACATCAATACATTAAGCTAATTTTTATTGATTTATATTTTCTCTTATTTTACTTTTTTAGTATATTTATGGAGTCTAAATTCCACCTCATAACAGATACATAAAAATGAGGTGTAGTTAATTCCACCTTTTATGAAAATATCGTTAAAAAAGAAGAAGTTAAAAACAGGGAAATATAGCCTATTTATTGAATATTACAAAGGCACTATTATAGACAAAAACGGAAAGACGAAACATGATAGAGAATTTGAATATTTAAAAGAGTATTTAATCATTTCTCCAAAAACAAAATCTGAGAAACAAAAAAATAAAGAAACTCTTCAACTAGCTGAAAAGATTTTATCTATTCGACAAGCTGAATACTACCAGGGCAAATACAAAATCCAACATGGTTCTAAAGAAAAAACTAATTTTCTAGAGTACTACAATCAAAAAAAGGAAGAGCGTTACCAGTCTGAAACAAATTATGACAACTGGGAAGCTGCTCAGAAGCATATAGAAGCCTTTTGCCCCTCCTCTATTACTTTTCATGATGTTGATATAGATTTCATCAAAAACTTTCAGAAATATCTCCATACAGTAGCTAAAACTAAATCAGGACAACCATTAGCTCAAAATACTAAACACACTTATTACAATAAGTTTAGAGCATGTTTAAGAGCTGCATTCGATGAAGGCTACTTAAAAGAAAACCTTATTGATAAAGTTAAAAGTATTCCTATGGGTGAAACCCATAGAGAATACCTCACTATCGATGAAGTACAAGCGCTTTCAAAAACACCTATCAAACAAACCATTCTAAAGAAAGCTTTTTTATTCTCATGCCTTACAGGCATTCGATGGTCTGATATTAATAAAATGAGATGGAGCGAAGTAAGAGATGAAGGTGTTGATGATGACGGTAAAATTCACCGAATTGTTTTTTCTCAAAAGAAAACTAAAGGAGCTGAATACTTATATATCTCACCTCAAGCTAGAGATTTTTTGGGAGAAAGAAAAAGACCTGAAGACAGAGTTTTTGTTAATCTTCATTACAGTGCTCAAATGAATATAAATTTAATAAAATGGTGTATCAGTGCAGGTATCACAAAGCATATTACGTTTCATTCTGCTAGACATACTAACGCTGTACTTCTATTAGAAAATGGCGCTGATATTTACACCGTGTCAAAAAGATTAGGTCATAAAGAAATTCGTACAACAGAAATCTATGCTAAAATCATTGATAAAAAAATGAAAGAAGCAGCGACACTAATTCCTAAATTAGACATTGGGCTATGATAGGTGATCGTTATTTTAAAATAGATTATAAAACCCAAAAACTAATTAGAGTTTTTGAATCTGATACTTACAAAAATTGGCGTAAAGAAGATTTGCAATGGGAAATATCTCAACTGAATGAGTACCAATTTCTGTATCTATTAAATAAAGTAATTTCTATTAATCTAATTGAAAATGGGACTTTGGATTGTTTTTTTATTTATAAATACAATGAGCAGAAAGCTTTAACAAACATAATTTTCAACTTTAATAAATTTGAGGATGATATATATAGTCCATCTATTTCTATAGAAAATAACATTATTGAGCTTTTATATCTCCTACATAAAAAAGAAGAAGTATTATTTCCTTTAACAGATGAATTAGAATCTAAACTAATTCAACTTAAAACAAAATGTAATAAAGATATTCATGTATCTTTCTCTACAAATTTAATAGACTATGAAGAAGTAGAAACCTTTGATGAATATCTCGATAATACGACTGTTAATATTTATGATGATTGTTTTTATGATATTAATTACGTTGACGCCATAAGAAATGAGTTGATAGTTAAATATTCCTTGTATTCGGGTTCTAATCGTTTAATCAACCAATGGTTAATTGATGAAATCGATAATTCTTGCTCTAAACTCGAAAAATTAATTCCTAGCCAAAACTCAAACAATTACTATTATGAAATTATTTACCCTTTATGTTATTCTTTGACTGATTGGAAAAATAGAGTACTAAATAAGGTTTCAATTTGTGATAGTAAAGAAGAGTTTAATAAAACAAAAAATTATTTTATTGAATGTCTAGAACAATATAATCTTTTATCTGGTAAAGACTATATTAATCACAGTTATATATATCGAAATAATGAAAAAACAGCTGTTAATTTCTCTAGTTTTTACAGTAATACTCATAAGATGAAAGCCTGGGTGAGTTCACTAGAACTAAATAAAGAAATTCAATCTGCTAAAGATCCTTTTTACGATGAAATACCTTTAGATCAAAAAATAGAGTTTTCTTTCTGTATGAATCAAAATACATTAGTGAAGATTCTAAATAAGTATTTTGAGTCTTCAAATATAGAGTTTGATAAAGAAAGTATAAAAAGTACAATATATCATTATACTACAATAGACCTCTCCTTAAATAAAAACAGAGGATATCAATCCAAATTTATTGAGTATCATCCTTTGAAGAAAATTAATTTTGTTCCTAAAAAACACACTTCAAAAGTTATCAAAATATTTCTAAAAATGTTAGATCTAGGACTGATTAAAACAGGTAAAAACAAGACTTTTGAATTACTTGAAAACATATTTTCTGAAAACATATACAAAGGCTTTAACAGAGAAACTATAAAGTATTATTGGAAAAACAAATCAAATCTAAAAGTAGGTAATGATGATTTCTGGTATTACTACATGAGTATATTACCTAACTCAAAACCAACCCTTAAAAAAAATAAAAACACAAATAGTTAAAAAACAACAACTTAACAATAAAAAAGTTACCTAAACAATATTAGGTAAATAATATCTACTTTCCTTTAATATACCTTTGTTTTAGAATTCTTAATAAAAGAAAACAAAAGCGCTTTTGTTCATTATCAATTTTAATAAAATACAAATAATGGACATTATAAAAATAGATCAGAGGTTAGATAAAATTGAGAAATTATTACTCTCAAGAAAACGTGTACTTACATTTGAAGAAGCTTGTGAATATACAGGAATAAAATCCAGTTATATGTATAAGCTTACATCTACTCAAATTATTCCTCATAGTAAGCCTAACGGAAAAGTTATTTTCTTCGATAAAGAAAAACTAGATAATTGGTTACTAAAAAATGAAACCAAATCTAAAACTGATATCGAAAATAAAGCTCTTTCATACACTTTAAGAAATAAAAGATAATAAAGCTTTTCAATCATGAATCAAATTAAAAATAGGATTCGGAAAGATTTTACTATAATCCCTAATGATTTAATCGAAGACAATAGTATTAGTGATAGAGGAAGGTTTTTATTCATTTATCTAGCTTCAAAATCAAATGATTGGACATTCTATAACAAACAGTTATGTAAAGCTCTAGTATATAGTGAAGATACTTTAAGAAAGTATATGAGCGAACTAGAAAATAAAGGATGGATAACGAAATATATAAGAGTTAGAGAAAAAGGAAAGTTCACATCTAATATTTATGTAATACACGAAGTCCCTCAAAAAAACATCTTGAATAAGTTTTTATCGAATAGGAAAAATACCGATACAGAAAATGCCGTATCGGAAAAAAACCGACACGGTAATTTCCCTAGACATACCAATACTAACCTTAAACAAAAAGGAATAACAAATAAAAAGGATTTTAATAAAAGAGAAAAAAGTGAAATTTCTTTAAACCTAAATCCTAGAAAAAAATAAAATTATGAGAATAGGTCAAAGATTAAAACAGCAGCTTGGGATGGAAACTGAAGAAGAAAGAAAAAAAAGAGTTGCGCGAGAAAAAAAAGAAATAGAAATCAACAATTCCTATTTCAAAAAGATATCTCAAGTTAAAGAACAATCTCCTATTTCTAGTGTACCAACTGAAGCTTTGAAAACTTTGATTTGGAGAGAAAGTAAAAATTATTTTAAACAAAGAGGGAGGGAATTTCAAGTAGATGGGTTTAACAAAGACTTTCTTCACTTAGTATCTCTTTACTTTTCAAATAACCCAAAATTTGAAAGCGAATATGGAGGGGAACTTAGAAAAGGGCTTTTCGTTTATGGGACAAGTGGAACAGGGAAGTCATCAATCTTTGATGTCATACAAATTATTAGTAAGAAATATAAGCTTCCTTATTTGTGGTTTAAAAATATATCTGTTCACAATGTTATTACCAATTACAATATAGAGGGCGAATATGTAGTAGAAAAGCATACAAAAGGAAAAGTACATTTTGATGATTTAGGAGCTGAGAAATTAGCAAATAGTTGGGGAGTGAAAGAGAAACTAATGACAAGGGTTTTAGAAATAAGATACAATGAATTCAAAGCTAAGGGAACTAAGACTTTTATTACTTCAAACAAAAATATACAAGATATCCAAAAGGAATATGGAGATAGAGTATATAGTCGCTTTTATGAGATGTTTAACTTCTTAGAGCTTAAAGGGAATGACAGGAGGTTTTGAAAGGGTTACATCGTAAGCGAGGCGAACTCGGACAAAGTCCGAATTGTTCGCCTCGCCCTACGGGGTTATTGAATGTATTTTATTGATTTTTAGGTGTTTGTTTGTTTTTTGTTTCCCTTTTTAATTATGCACTTTTTTAGAATCAAGTTTAAAATCATCAGTAAGTAAGCTAGTTAAAGAGAATAAACTAATGCATAATGAGTAAAAAATCACAATACAAAACAGTTAGAGTTTATGAATCTTCATTTGAGAAAATGAATGATTTATGTGCTAAATATTCACTTAATAAAACAGAGTTGATAGAGAGTTGTTTAACCTTTTTTATTAAAACTAAAATAGATCCAACAGACGTATCTGATGTGAGTGCTGAAGTAAAAAAAATGAAGAATCAGTTAATCTCTTTTATAAGAACTCAAGAAAAGGAAATGTTAGTTCCTTTAATTAGAAAACAAGATCTCTTAATAGAAAAATTTTTGAATCTCATTAAAGAAGATTTAGTAGATAAAAAGTACCTGTTAAGTGCTTTGACAGAAACTGCAAAACAGATCGTGAATAAAGTAAATGATGATAGTTAAAATTCAAACTTCAGAAAAAAGTAACGGTAATAAAGGGAATTGTATGGCTCTTGTTTCATATTTAGAAAAAGAGGATGTAGAGAAGGAAAATGAAGCTTTAAAAAACAAAGAACTCCCTGAACCAAGAAAAGGCTTTTTTAGTCAAAATCAACAAGGTTTAAATAAGCAAGAAGTTATCGAATTAATAAATAATAACCGTAAGGGATTAGGTAGAAATGATGCAAAATTTTATTCAATTACAATAGCCCCAAGTGAAAATGAACAAAAGTATCTGATAAAAAATATTACCTCTAGAGACATTGATTCAGTAAAAGATTTAAATAAAATGGAGTTGAGTAAATATGAGAGGTTACTAGAGTCCTATACGAGAAAAATCATGAATGAATATGCTGCTCACTTTAAAAGGGATGGATTAAATAATGGAAAACAACTTTTATATGCAGCAAAAGTTGAACACACGAGAGAATATAAGGGGACTGATATTGAAGTAAAAAGAGGTTTAGTGAAATCTGGAGATAAAAAATCAGGATTAAATACTCATGTGCATTTGATTGTTGCTCGAAAGGATAAAGAAATGAGATTTAAACTAAGTCCGCTAGCAAAAGAAAGAGGTAAGAATAATAAAAGTGTCCTAAATGGAAAAAATGTCCAAAGAGGTTTTGATAGAAACTTATTTAATATAAAATCAGAAAGATTGTTTGATGTACAGTTTTCTTACCCAAGAAGCATAAATGAGAAAGTAGAATATAGAATAGAAGCTTCAAAGAATGCTTTCAGATTAAAAGAAATTGAATTGGAAAAAGATGAAGAAAAGAAAACTGCTTTAGAAAAGGAGTTAGTTAAAGCTTATGATAAGAGGAATGAATATGCTGAGATAGACAAAGAGCTGTGTGAGGAAAACACTAAGCAGCTTGAGTTAGAAATGGATATTAATAACGAATTAGAATTATAATTATGGAACAAGAAATTTACATTTTACTACAGAAAGCTTTTTTAGTGTTAGTATTTCTAGGGATTATACAGGTTTTTTACTTACTATATAAAAAAACAGACAGTTTTATAGGTTCATTGCTTATATCACTCTTATCATTCTTGCTTTTAAGAGGTTTCCTTTTTTTATGGTTTTCGATTGGAGTAGTTTTTTGTGCTGTCAATGGGTGGAAAATATATAGAAAATTAGCTAAGAAGAGAGATAGAAAACCTAAAACCTTAGAACGAACAAGTGATGAAATATTATACTTAGAGACAGGAATAGGAACAGTTACTATTGAAAATCCGTATAGAGGTACTATTGTGATTGGAGGTGCAGGTTCAGGTAAAAGTAAATCTTTGTTTTATCCCATTATCCAACAATTTATGGAGAATGAATATACAGGTATTCTCTATGATTTTAAAAGCCCTGAGCTTTCAGAACTAGCACATTATTATAAGAATGATAAGATTAATTTTGCTATTCTTAGCTTTAAAAATCACGAGATATCTACTAGAGTAAATCCATTATCTCCAAAATATGTTACTAAGCAAGCTATTGCTTTTGAGTTAGCTACAGTTTTGATTAATAATTTACTACCTGAAAGTATTAAATCAAAAGATTATTGGACCAGGACATCAATAAGTATATTATCAGGAGTTATTTGGTATTTGAGAAATAATTATCCTCAATTCAGTAGTCTACCACATTTAATAGCTATGGTTTTGGCTTTTCCTTCAGCGGTTCTAATAGAAAAACTAACACAAGATCCAGAAACAGCAGGTATGATTGCCTCTTTAAAAGAAGCACATGAAATGAAAGCTGAAAAACAAATAGCTGGAGTAGTAGGAACATTAAAAAACTCTTTAGCTCAGTTAAATATTCCAGAAGTTTTTTATCTGTTAAGTGAAGATGAAACAAGTTTAGACTTGAATAATCCAGAACAAGGAACTTTCTTATGTGTAGGAAATGATAGTTCTCTAAGTGATACTTATGCACCTATTATTTCTTTAATAGTGAGTGTTTCTGCTAGGTTAATGAATCAACCAAATAAGTTAAAAAGTACCATAATACTTGATGAGGCTCCTACACTTTACATTCCAAATTTTGAACAAATACCAGCTACAGCAAGAAGTAATAGAGTGGCTACTGTTTTGGGAGTTCAAGATTATTCTCAAATGGTTGATAAATATGGGAGAGATAAAGCGCAAGTAATGATTTCAAACTTAGGAAATCAATTCTATGGAAGAACTGTAAATGAGCAAACAGCTAAAATGATTATCAGTCTTTTTGGTAAGCATGATGTGAAATTCAAGAGTTCTTCAAAAAGCGCAAGTGAAAACACTTATGGAAGTTCTAGTTCATCAAAGAGTATTTCTGAGTCGTATCAGCAAAGAGAAAGAGTTAAAATTTCAGATATCACAAATGCTAGTCCAGGGAAGTTTTATGGAGTAATAGCACAGGGTAATTATAATGAGTTATTGGGGGTTCAGTTTGGAGAGGTTGATTCAAAGTATCGAAAATTTGAAAAGAAAGAAGACAGCTATCCAAGAGAAATATTCAATAAAATATATAAAGATGTGGAGGAAATTAAAAGCAGTAGAAACCAAGAGCATAACTCAACCAGCGAAGAAATAGTGATAAACTTAGATTAAATAAAAAGGGAAAAAACAAGAGGGGCTAAAACAGCTACAAGCCTATTAAAATAAAGGGTTTTAAGGTGGTTAATTCGTAAATTAGATATATGAAAATGATAGAAAAAATAGAAATTTTAGTGTTGTATTGGGTAAATAACAAGTACAACCCAAGGTTTAAAAAATTTAAGGAGAATTACTTCAATTTACCGATAGATGAGTATTGTGAGTATTATTCTAGTAATCAAACAAAGGAACTGCAATTTTATCATGAACTACTAACGTTCAAAGGGGATGTAAAAAGGTTTATGAAGTCAGATTTTAATAAGTCAGTTTTAAAAGAAATCTTAAATCAATAATATATGAATACACGTTTTTTAGAATTAGTAAAAGATGCTCCTGAAGGATTTTATTCTCCTTGCGGTAGAGCAACACCATTAACTATTTCAGAAATAGAAACTAGAGCTACAAACTCAATGGTTCCTAATGTTACTTATAAAGAAATGGTTGTTAGGAAATTTGCTGAAGTCCTCAATTTTTTTGATGTGTCAAATCAGTTTTTTGCTCTAAGGATGTCTTATGACTTTTTGAATGAGCAGGGACTTAATGAAGAAGAAGTAAATGAAATAACTTATGAGTTAGAAAAGGAGTTAGTTTCATTACGTCATAATCCAAGAAAAATGTTTTGTCCATAAGGTTCTCACATTAAACGGACACAACCTCACACTTTAATTTTTAAAAAAACTCGCCGATGAATAAATAACTATTAAAAAAGGTAGGAAGTTATAAGATAACGACCTACCAAACATTAAGAAATGTCACGCAAGATGGTAACTGGTACTTACCATCTTGCTTAACAAAGTTAGTATTAATTTAAAAACATTAGAAATGTCAAAAAGTTTAAAAATATTTTTTTTGGGATTAGTTCTTATTCTCTATATCCCGGTTACAAAAGCACAGAGTAAGAAATTTATTTCGGGTAACTTAGGTTACTCAGATAATGGAGTAGCAACTTTATTCAATGTTGCATACTCTTTTAAAAACATTAAGCAAGATTTTTTTGAATTAGGTTTTTATTCTGGTTTCTTAAATGAGACAGAAACAGAGTATAAAATAGATGTCAATGTTCACACTTTAAATCTAGGTTACTTTAGAAAGATAGATTTTCTTTCAGTCCAAAAAGATTACTTCTTAGTTTATGCTGGAGTTGGTGCAGTAATAGGAAAAGAAACTATTAATAATGGAAATGAAAGTTTGCCTAATGGAGCTTTAATAACGAGTAAAGATGGATCTATTTATGGTGGTTATGCAGGAGTACAAGGAGACTTATTTTTAACAGATAGGTTTAGTTTATTAGCTCGTTACACGCATTATTACCATGTTAATAGTGAGATTGGGAAGTCAAAGTTTATGGCTGGTTTAGGGTTGAAATATGTAATCTTTTAAAAAAATAATAATGAAAAATATTTTCTATGCACTATTTGCATTAGTGCTTATATCATGTGATAGTAACTTAGATGTAATAGTTAAAGACAACTTTGACTTTAAGGTAACTACAGAGCAAAAAGAAATTAGTTTTATCGGTGAAGAAATAAAAACCACTATTAAAATAAACCCTGAGCGAGTTGTAAAAGGGACAAAATATTACTTTTCATATGAATTAAATAAAGGAAAGGGTTTGTATAAAATGAATGGTTCAACTCTAATACCAGGAGAGGAATATGAATTAAACTCTTTGGAAGTTGAAGTTGTGTATATAGCTGAAGAACCAGAAGAGAATGAGATAAAAATAAAGGTAAGAAACGATAGTGATTTAGAAACAGAAAAACTTGTTTATTACAAAGTTGTTGATTTGAATGATTTTAAAATAAACCTAACAAAGTTAACAAGTGATGAAGTTTATTTTGCTGAAGATATTGAGTTCAATCTTGAAATTGAAAAACTCCCAGGCGAGTTAGAAGAAGATTTAACATATGAGCTTAAAAGCATAAAACAATCATTGCAAGGAGTACTATTAGTAGATGGTAATGAATTAAAATTAAATGAAAAGATTACTGGCTTGTCTGAGGGAAAGTTATCTTTCATTTTTTCTTCTACAGAAGTAGGAAACCTTGAATTAGGTTTTCTTGTTAAGGCTTCTAATGGTAAAGAGTATGAAGTCAAGGTTGATTTCGTTGTTAAAAAAACTGAAGTTGATTTAAAAATTACTCCTTCAAAAACAAGTAACTATGTAGCTTATCAAACAGATTTCAATATAGAGGTTTTAAAGATTGGAGTAGAAAAATTGACATTTGAGTTATCATTCGATGGAAGTAAAGGGCAATTAAAGGACGGGGCAAAAACTTATTTAAATACTCAGGTTTTTGATATAGATGAAGGTTTACATAAAATGCAATATATAGGCAATGAAGGTTCTACCGTCCCTATTCAGTTTACACTTACAGCATCTAATGGGGCTTCAGTAGTTTTATATGTAGATTTTGAAGTAAAAGAATCTAGTTTTACCTCTTTGATAACGCCTTCTAGTAATGATAACTATATTGGAGAAAAAACAAAATTTAATGTTGATATAAATCACATCGGAGCTGGAGATACAAATTACGAAATGTATTTTACTGGAGCTAACGCTGAGATATTAAAAGATGGTGTAGTGTACAAAAATTCAGACATTATTCCTCTAGGTATTGGAAGGTCTGGATTCAACTATAAGGGACTAGAAATAACTAAAGAACCCATAAAATTTGTTATTAAAGGACCGAATGGTATTTCTAAAACTCAAGAAATTAGCTTTGAATCAAAACCTACTGATTTTGAAGTTACACTAGGTTCAGATAGTTTTTCAAATTTTTATCAATTTAATTTATCGTCAAGTTTTAATATAGTCCCTCCAGATGTAAAAAATCAATTTTTAGAATATAAATTCTATTATGAAACAAATGGTTTAGGAACTACTAGTCTAACAGAGTTTAATACAGGTGTGAGTATTACCCCAGGTGAGTTGTTAGATATGGGAAGTATAAGAAGAGGAAATATTTCTATAGTGCAAACAGGTGTTGAAAAACCTCAAAAAGGAGAAATAAAATTTGTATTTATTGACTCTAATGGAGTTAAGGTAGAAAAAACAGCAACAGTTGATTGGTATGGAAATTAACTTAAAAGCCCCAGTTATAGCTGGGGTTTTTATATAAAAAACAATAAAATGAGAAAGTATTTAATATATAAAAAACTAGTAGGTCTAGTGAATTGGACTGAAGATAATCAGGTTCTTCAAGGAGCATTGCAAAATATAAAAGAAGATGTTTCTTTTGAGGGAAATACGATTGAGGAGCTAAAAGAAGATTTTATTAATGTTATAGATGATAATTTTCCTTCTAATAAAGATGATGTGAAATTGAAGGTGTTGTTTGTTTGTAGCGCAAATAAACAGCGTTCTAAAACTGCAGAAGAATATTTTTCAAAAGAGCATCCAGAAATTGAATTTAAATCAGCAGGAACGAATATTAAACTTTGTAGAAAGCATGGAGCAACTGAATTGACTGAAGAGTTAATGGAATGGGCAGATTATGTTTTCGTAATGGAAGAGAACCATAAAGAGCTTATTGAAAAGCATGGAAAAGGAATATACTCAACGAAAACTTTTATACTTAATATACCCGATTTGTATTTGTACTACTCAAAAGGGTTAATAGAGGTTTTGAAAAGAAGAATAACTTTTTATTAGGTGGTTTTTAAGTCGAGTTATCTCGTTCAAGCTTCACAAAACCATCGCTAAGTCACATCCGTTCCTTATCTCAAGTCTTTGCTCGTTTCACTTCTTTAACTCAATTTAAAAGAGATATGATATAAAAAACACAAGTTTATGTTTATTAGTTTCAATAGACTTAGGAAAGAGAAAAAGAATAGATGTTAATTGGTGAAATTAATTCTTATTTTTCAATATTTATAACTTGATTTATATTCAATTGTTTTTTATAATTTAAATATTTATGAATAATGAAAAAAGAAGATTTACTTTTATTGTATGATAAGGAATTGTTTTTTAGAAAGCTTATATCTAAGGAGAGTAATTGGTTTGGTAAGTTTTTATTTAGGAGTGGAATTAAAATTTTAATTATAATACTCACTGTGATACTATTCTTTTTTTTACTGAATAACATTTTTGTGTTGGATGAATATAAAGATATTAATCAGTTTTTAGGGGTTTTGATTATGTTATTTTCTGGAATTATTTTTCTAGTTGCTTGGTTAGATGATCTTGGGATGCATTTATTGCTTAGAAAGTATTATTCTAGTTACTTAAAAGAAAAAGAATATAAAATTGAAAAGTTTTTAATTTTAAGAGAAATTCAAGCAGACTATCTATTTAAAGGAGCTTTGAAAGAAATTAGAGTAAAGAAAGTGAGGAAGATAAGAAAGGGGTTGAAGGAGGATAGCAGGGAGATTTCAGAAACTTTTGAGTTGTCTGATTCTACTTTTGCTGTGTTATTGATTCCTCTAGGTTTAGCTATATTACAATGGCATTTTTCAGAAGTTAAAGACTTTAGAGTTGTTTATGGGTATTCGATGTTGTATTTAATTTTTGTTTTAGCTACTTTTTTTACATATAAGTATTTAAAAAATACTTACTACACAGTAAAAAAGGAAAAATATAAAAAATTAATTTATATACTGAAATTAGTTGAAATTAAGATTAAAGAAAAAGAGAGAAAAATAAAGAATCTTTAGTTATAGTTACAGCTATTGATTTTTTTGTTTTTATTTATGCCTTAAAAAAGGGTATTTATTTAGACTGAATTTTAAATTAAGTTATCTCGTTCAAGCTTCGCAAAACCATCGCTAAGTCACATCCGTTCCTTATCTCAGGTCTTTGCTTGTTTCACTTCGTTAACTCAATTTTAAAGAGATAGTGATTAAAACCTAAGATTATAGCTAAAACTAAAAACCCACTCTTTGAGTGGGTAAATTGCTATGAAAAAGAAAAAGTATCTCCTAAAGTGTTTGGAGATACTCAAATATAATTAAAAATTTCTGAGTTATTAATTGATAATTACAAAATTGTATTTATCCTTCTTTATTCTAAACTATCAAATAAATTTGATTCATAACTTCCCGCAATAATTGAGTAAGGATAATGGTTATAATCAAGATCATAACCTAATACTAAAACACCTCTACTTTTTTCATCATTTAGAGCTTTTGCTATTATGTCATTTATTAGATTGTTTCTTGTTTCCCTATCTATATTCTTATAGGGAAATCCAGCCAATGTATACCTTCTTCTCTCTGGTCCTACTTTCATTAGTATGTAATTATACTTTTTCTCTACTTTACCTTCTAAAATTCTCTTTTTGAGAATTTTCAAGTTCTTTTCAAAATCTTTTTGATCCTCTTCAGGTAAGTTTAAAAGAATAAAAGAGTTAATAAGCCAATTTTTAGTGCGTAACTCTATTTTATTCAAAATATCTTTCCAATATTTAGTTTTAACTAATGTTGGTTTTTTTACTTTAACTCCTCTATTTTTTCCTATAAGATAAGGATCAAGTTCTTTCGATTTTCCTGTAAATTCAAAACGATTTAACCCATCATATTCCGCATCACCAACATTAAAGCCATTATCTAAATAGAAAGCAAATAAATCTCCCTCATCACCATTAAACTCAACATGAGCCTCAAACTCTCTTCTTCTTGATAAATAATGTATTTTTTCTGCTTGTGATGTTAACAATTCGAAAACAACCTCTAAATCAGTATAACTTATTGAAGGAGCTAGTTCTTCTAACTTATGGTTTATCACATTAGCTCTAATTAGTTTTTTCAAGTTACAACCTATTGATCCTAAATGAGAAAGAGTAATTCCCAAAGGAATAAAATATTTAATTTTTGAAGCATCAATTTTATTTTTACAACCTGATTTTGTTGGTAACTCTAAATTTTCTGGGTTATCTTTTAAAAAGTTTTGAAACCTAATAGCTTGTTCTGATGGATCTACAACTAATTCCTTCATTGTTTTAAATAATCTATCTGGAGCTCCTCTCTTTGCAGAAGAAGAAATAGCTCCGGATTTGCACTCTACAATAATTGCAAACTCTTCAATCAATACAATTAAATCATTTTCATAATCCTTTTTCTCTTTAGGACAGTACCATTGACTTCCTGAAAATATCTGCGAATTAGGAAACGATTCTTTAAACAACTTCTCAACCTTACCTTCTAAATATTTTCCTTTTCTTTCTAAATACTTTTTTTTAAGTTTATTATCAGACCTAATAAAATTTTCTAATAAGCTAACCCCCAAATGGTCAAACATGTGTAAAATTGAAGAAAAATAACCATCATTTACTTTTATAAACGGTTTTGAATGAACTGGATTGTCTAGGAATATATAATCTTTATTTAAAGTAGATAGTTCACCAAAAGATAAGCTTAAGTTTTCAAGAATAGATTTAATAGTTTCCTTTGGGAACTTACCTTTAAAATGATTGAATATTTCATCTACATTACAAGTATAAATATTAGACAGAAACAAATCAGAATGCTCTAAAAGCATTATTTTTAAATTCCTTAATTTATTACCTGTTATTTCCAAAATACTTTGTCTATTTTCTTTACTTTGACTTTTAGTATTAAAAGATGACTCATAAGTATCAAAGACTTCATGTATTTTTTTTTGTTTTACAAAAAGATGAGTCTTTCTTCTATGTTGATTTATTTTTTTTTCTGTAATATCAACAATACCTGAAAAAATTTCTAGAAAATCATTTGGATTGAATCCTATTATTACTTCAAAATCTTCTGAAACAAGAGAAGCTAACTCTTGATTAATCGTTTTCATTTGACTAACATAAGCCCAATTTCTAACAGCCAACGTATTAACCATCATATCAGCTTTTAATACAAACTCATTTAATTTTTTTTCATCTTTAATATCCTTTATAAGTTTATAATATCCATAAGTCTGATTCTTATTAAGGCTTTGAATTAGAGATTTGAAAACTTCAACTTTATCATGTAAAGGTCTTGCCGAAATTTGCCTTTCATGCATTAACGAAAAAGCCTGTAAAACTTCAATATAAAACTGCGGAAATTCTAAAAAACCATTTATAGCTTCTTCATCAATACCTTCCTCACTTGTTGTAAAATAATATGCACAAAATGAAAGTAAATATATAGAATCGTATTCCTTAAGATAGTTAATTAGCTCTCTATAATCATTTTCAAACTGTTCATTAGACTTAGTGCCAAACTTAGTCATCATCTCTAACCTGTCTGTAAAAGGAACATCTGGATTTACAGGATTCTCAATCCTAACAAATTTTTGTTTAACAACTTGATATGGTTTATAAATTTTCTTTTTGGGATTTTTTTTCTTCTTCTTTTTTTTTCTTTTTTTACTTAAAGGCATATTGTTTATATTCAGAAATCATCGTAATTTAAGAAAATTAACACCATAATTTATGGATTTAAAAATGAATATTTTTTTTATAAAATCAAACTCTTTAAAAAGACATTACACTTAATTAAATAAACCTAGTCTTATCTTATTACTGACTTGAAAGAAAAAATAAAATGATATAAAAAGTCTTCTATATTTGTAAACCACGCCTATAAAAAAATATGTTATGCTTGAGAATACACCTCTAACAAACTCTACAAGAGAATTTAAGTCAAACCTTTTAATAAAAGGTTTAGTTTACAAAAATGAAATTATTAATTTTTTTGTAGAAGAGCATAATCATAAACTTGATAATAACTCAGATTTAACCTTTATAAACTGTGTTTTTGAAGAACCTGTTATTTTTAATAGCATATTTGCAAGGGAAGTTACTTTTTATAAGTGCACTTTTAAAAAAGAAGTTTTTATCAATAACTGTACTTTCTCGTCTTTAACTATAAACGAAACAATATTTAACAATAGTTTTGACTTAATTAGAAATGATATAAGAGGGTATACAGTTATAAAAAAAACAGAAAGCAATGTAGGAAATATAACTGGGAAATATGGGGTGCTACAATTTACAAAGATTCAATTAGAAAAATTAAACATAGGTGATATAAATATCGATACTCTAGATAGAAGTAGTAAAATAGAATTTTTATTAGACAATAAGATTGGTAATTTAGAAATTAAACCTCATTTAACTTATTCACACATATCTTTTCTAAAGAGTAATTTTAAAACTATTTTCTTAGAAGGTAATTTTAAAAACCAAATTATTTTTAAAGGAGAGGTTAAGTGCAAATCTTTATTTTTTGAATCTTCATCTTTTGATTATAGAATAGATTTTCAAAAGGGTGATTTTGAATATGTTCATTTTTATAGAAACAAATTTAACGGATTAGTCTTTATTAATGACTTTGAAAAGGATAGTGAAAATTTTTCTAGTCCCTTAAAAATAAAAAGTCTCTCTATACATTCCAATATTTTTTCAAAAAGTTTAAATGTTTGGATGATTTTCATTGAAAATATTTCACTCTCAAATAATTATTTTAATCAAGAATTTCATTTCAATAATTATGCAGAAGTAAGCAATGTCAATAAAACTAAAACAGTAATGTTAAGTTTAGATGGTGTCAATAGAGGAACAATTTTTATTGAAAGATGCTACTTAGATATTGTTTTAGGAGGTATTAATTTTGGAGATATTTTTTTAAAAGATTTAAACGTATGGTCAATCCTTTTAATGGAGTTTGATAATAAAGGTAGTCTCACCTTTAACAACATTAATTCCTGTTCTTATTTTACCATTAACAACTCTGTAAGTGGTAAATTAAACTTTATAAACAGTGATATCAATCAGTACTCTGAGACTGTAATTGCAAATAGTAACATTATAGGATTTAATTCTCCAATATACCCAAATAATATAAGATCTTACAGTAAAAATCCAAAGGTAGGTTACGGTATCTCGGATAAATCTTTAAACCGCGAAAATCTAAAAAGCATTTATAATCAATTCAAACAGATAGCAAAGGCCAATGGAGATAGTTTCTACATTAATAAATTTAAATCATTAGAGCATAAAAATTTATTATTAAGTAAACGATTTGGCACAGATTCTCTCTTATTATTTTTAAACTGGGTTTCTAATAATAATGGTAAAAGCTGGTTTAGAGGAGTTATCTTTACCTTTACTATTGCTTTTGTTTTTTTCTACATTTATACTTTTTTTTTAGTAAATAGTATAGATTTAAATTTAAAATCTTTTTGGACAGATTATATATTGTTTATAAGTTCTTTTCCTAAACTAAGTTTAGAAAAACATTCAGAATATAACTCAATCTGGTATATAAGTTTTATAATTTGGGTATCACGAATATTTATCAGTTATGGTATATATCAAACTATTGCCGCATTTAGAAAGTTTGGAAAAAATTAAACATTAAGAATCATTATCTAACAACATATTAAACGACTTAAGCTAAAACATAATAACTTAATTTATCATAATCTTTATCAGTATTTAATAAAATTTTTGGTATTGGTATATAAAAATCATTATTAAAGCCAAACTCAAAAAAAAGCGCATATTTATAAAATTGAGGCTTAAACTTATCCATTGATTCACTATACAGTTCAATCTGAAATTTAAAAGCTCTACCCTGGGGAACTTCTAATTCTTCCTTTAGTGTTAAATTAGTTTTTTCTCCATCATTAGGCATTTTTATTTTATACTTTATTGTTGGTCTCAATATATTAGGGAGAGGAATGTCTGGTCCTGCTAAACCAATAGGTAACCTTTTTACTTTTAAAGAGACCTTTGTCAATAGAATAGTATTTCTTGATTGATTTATAAAGGTGAAGTTAAATATTGGATATAATGATTTAAGATTAACTGCTTCAAAGGCATTGGATATATTTTCTATAGGAAGCCAACTACAATTGTCTGAATCTACACTAATCGAGATAAATTGAACCTTATTTTTCTCTTGAAAAAGCTTTTCCTTTTTATTCAAAACCTCTATCATTGTTATATCTCCTTTTGTGACTTTTGAATGGCAAGACGGACACAGTAGTAGTAAATTAGATTTTAAATTATTAGAAGGATTTTCATCTATATGATGAATTTCAAAATGACCTACATCTTCACTCTCACAGAAGGGACACATAGATTGAATCTCTCTCTGTAATTCAGCTCTTACTTTATTTTTTTGGGGAATATTTTTCCTTATCTTTTTCGGCATATTATTTTACTATAAATCAAAGTATATCATATTAATTATTAATTTTTCTAAGTTATGGATTCAGAGAAAATAAACAAAGAAATGATTGAAAGGAAAAAACTATTTAATCGCATGACAAAAAAGATTAGATCTGAAGCAAATATTAAAGATTGTTTTCATCCTAATAAAGAAGAATGTATTATGCCTATAAAAAGTGCTCATAGCCTACAACGACAAGGTTCGTTACTTTTTTTAGAAAAAGAAAAAAATGGGAATAAATATCTGTATATACATACAGAAAGACAATACAACTCAAGGTATGATTTTTTTGATTTAAAAATGACGGGAAGAAAAACTGCTACTACTTTTGATGGTTTTTGTTCTTTTCACGATACTGAATTATTTAAAACCATTGAAAATGAACCTGAAATAACGGATATAAATAATGATAAGCATTGTTTTTTACATAGTTACAGGTCTTTTGCAATTTCCGCTCACAGAAAATTTGAAGAATGGAAACTCTATAATTCAGATGATAAAGAAATAATTCAATTTAATAGTAAAATATATTCGAGAGTACAGTTAAGAGAAGTAAAAAAGGGAGTATCTGCTGCACTAAATGACTTTAAAAAGCCTAAAGAATTAATAGATAATTGGATAATGAATAAAGAATATTCAAAATTAGAATATTTAGCTTTTGAATATCCCTATACTATTCCTGTTGGTTGCGCCTCATATATTACACCGCATCAACTACCCTCAGGAAAGAGTATTCAAATGAGCCCTTTTAATAAAATTCAATCAAGTATTCTAACAACTGTTCTACCTTTTTCAAATAGAAGTGTAGTTATTTTAGCAGCATTTCCTGATGATATGTTAGGATGTCAGTTTCTTGATGAATTAGATAACATTAAATCTGAAATAAAACAACAGAAATTTCTCAGTTTTTTTCTTTTTGAGGGTTCTGAAAATGTTGTTGTTTCTCCTCATTATATTGAAAAAAAGTCTGTTTTATGGAGAAAACAGTATTGTGAATTATTAAATTTTATTGCGGATAACAGAACTCCATTTTTAAAATTTAATGAGAGGAAATTTAATATAAATTATTTTAGCCCAGCAAATGCAGTAAAATAATGTATGTAAATCAACCAAAAGAAAACAAAATCTTCCACCTCTACTCCATCTTTATCATCTGAAAACACTAATTTTATTGACTATAATACTTTTTGTATCGGGAAGTAATAAATGAAAAATAAAATAGGTTTTGAAGCAAAAAAAGACTACACTTTTTTTAATGCTTCGCTATTTCTTTAACTCATTTTCAACTTAAATAAGTTGCTATACAGCTTATTTTCATT
>JBLWYD010000053.1:0-19872 GCA_048267165.1 Bacteroidota bacterium | reverse complement strand
GATGACCAATTACTATACACACCACCCGTTTTACCTCTAACTCTCCAATAGTATTTTGTATTTGGACTTAATTTATAAAATATTTCATAATCTGTTGAAGATGTTATTATGTTCTCATAAGAAAACGTAAAGTTTTTATTCGCAGATATTTGAAAATTGTACAAATCAGCTTTACTAGATTCACTCCAATCGAACGATAATTCTAAAGCTTGGTTTAGTGAAGCATTCTGAGGACTAGATAATTGAGGTACACCCATGCGGTTTCCGTTCAAGTACTTGTACGCAATATGCCCTGCGAATAATAAATCCTTGTCATTGTTGAGCCCCATTCCGTATATCTCTCCAGCTATATAGCCCGAATGAATGGAATCCCAATCTACCCCACCATTAGTAGTATGATAAACGCCCCAGTTTTTATTTAGTCCAAAAAACAATTCACTAGTAGAGCTAATAGCTAAATCTGCATTTAGTTCAGGTTGGTTGAAACCAAAAGGTCGTCTCGCTATTTCAACATCTATTTTGCTGAAACTAGTGCCATTATCTTTTGATATCATCAGACCCGCTTGAGTAGTCAAATAGACATTACCATAACCAGTTTGTATGTTTGTTATCTCAACATTAGTTGTGTAACCAGTGCTAACAAATGATGTACCACCATTAGTAGACTTTAATAGCTCGTTTGTTATAGTTCCAAGACTAGGGTGATAATATAAGTTGTTATTAGCATCTACTGCTAGTTGCGACCCTTTCTTAACATAACCATCTACCTTTCTTATTCTAGTCCAAGTCGTTCCGTTATTTGTTGACTTGTAAACTTCATTTCTAAGGGAATCACCCTCAGTAGTAGAGTAGAAATTATACATGAATGTCATATACATATCACCATTAGGAGCAATGGCAATATTGTCAATATAATCAAGAGTTCCACCGAATGTAAAAGAGCTCCAAGTATTCCCTTTATCAGTTGAATAAAGTACCTTATGATCTTTAATAGCTAATAGTTTACCCTGACTATAAATCAAATGATGAGCCATACCACCTTCATAGCTGGTTAAATCAGCCCAAGTGTTTCCTATATCAGATGTAATATACATTTTGTCATTAACGTTGATTATATAGTCATTCCCCACTGATGTAAGGAGACTCTTATTTTCTTTTATTGGCAATGAAAGTGGCTCCCAATTTCTACCTTTGTTTGTACTTTTCATAAGTCCACTTTCTAAATCATAAGCTAATAAAGTACCGTCAGCTAGCTCAGTTATATCAGTAATCCCGAAGAATTCTTTATCCGAAGCTACCCAATCAGTAGTTGGTAGCGGTTCGTAAAACCAGATACCATGTTCGCGGCTACCTACTACAGCGCCCTGTGAAGTATATTCGAAACAATTAATCGAACTATCTTTAAGCGAATCAGCGCCAGCTTCATATTTAACCCATTGTAAAGCATCATTGTTTGATTCCAATAGGCCTCTGTCATTAGTCGCCATAAGTATGATTGTCTTACTAATTACGTCTATTTGATTTATATATTCAGTTCCGCCAGTACCCGAATTAGCTCTTCTCCAATTTTTGCCACCATCTTCTGACCTGTAAACACCATCACCGTAAGTACCGGCTAAGAGTGTAGAATCCACTGTTTGAGCAATGGCTGTAATGTGCATCGACTCGATTGCTAAATTCTGACCATTGTTTAATTCAGATCTATTGATAGCTTTCCAAGTCGCACCAACATCAGTCGAAACAAATAATCCAGACCCATAAGTTCCCGCATAAATTGTATTATCATCAAAAGGGCTAATGTAAATCGAAGTCACATTTAAGTTAGCACTGAATGCCAGCTTGGTCCATAAATTCCCTTTATTTTTAGTGACATATATTCCGTCACCTTGAGTCGCTATATAAACATTTTCTTGACTATCGAATACAATGTCATTTATAAACAGGTTACTAAGACCATTGTTCTTAGTGTCGAATGAAGTTCCCGAATTGGCAGATATATATATACCATCTCCCCATGTACCAGCATATACCAGACCTGATGGAGTTGCTTTAAGTACATTAATGGCATTGAATCCTGGGGCTTTTAATTTGACTACAGTCTCATTTGAGTATGCTGCAAAAGTAAATACTAATAGTAATAGTAGTATAATTTTTTTCATATTATATGACTCGATTTCTGATTAAAATTAAGTGCTTAGCTTTGTTAATTACATCAAATTAAATAAATAGATAACATTAAACAAACTTATGCTTTATAGAAGGTAAATCAGATATCAATCAGGGCTATTTTACTTATCGCCTTTGAGGAGTAGCTTTTTGAGGGCATTTATATTCTTTTTCTCGTCTTCCGAATAGTGCTTAGCTGCGTAGCCACTCATTCCAGAATTCTTGTTCTTTATATCAATTTTAGGAGTACTTTTCTCTGCTTCAGTACGTTTGTACTTTTCTTCAGGTATATAACCGAGCTCTTTGTCGGAGAATGGTTTGTGGGCTTTGAGTAATTCTAGCTTTTCATCGCCGAATACATCTCGAAGTTTCTCTTCCAAAGTAGCTTTAGAATAAGGTTTTGATATAAAATGATTTGATCCAGCTCGTACAACGCGCGCTATTATATCCATATCTGTTACACCAGAGCCAACTAATACAGGTATATCGTGGGTAGTTTTTATAGCTTTTAGGATTTTGAGCACAGCTATCCCATCTAGCTCTCGCATAAGTATATCCAACACTACTAATGATGGGATATGCTCTACAGCAAGTGCAATACCGGTGAATCCGTCTGATGCTGTATATATCTCGTCAAACCCATATTGCTTTAGGTTCTTTAGCATTATCCGTTGCATCCATACGTCATCGTCTATAATAAGGGCAGAGTGCATCTAGTCTTTCTTTGTATTGTGTATTGCCAAATGTTCAAGTTTATTTTTTTCTGAGCCAAGTGAACTAATTGCTGTATTTTTCAGCAAATCCTTCAACATATCAAACTCAACGTTCGAAGATTCTTTATTAGTCTCAGCTATTTTGTCGTATATTTCTTTTCTATGTACGGCAATACTCTTAGGGGCTTCTATACCTAATCGTATTACTCCTCTATCATAACTGATTACAGTTATTTCGATTGAGTTCCCTATCGTAATTACTTCGCCTACTTTTCTTGAGAGTACTAGCATTTCTAGACCTCTTCTTTTGTAGTGTGAATCACTGGTTGTTTAGTAGAGTACTTATCCGAAGACATCACTATCTGACGACCTTCTCTTGTTTCGACACCTAGTACCAATGGTGCTTTCATATTAGCAGTCATAACTCTTTCTTTGTTACCTAGAGTTATTACTACGAAGGCAGCTTCTGTTTCCAAATCTACAGCTTTACCGGGGTTGTACTGTATGTCAACCATCCAAGGATTAATAAGGGGGAAACCTATAGTAGGATCATCAATAGAAATAAGCCATCTGAGAGGTTCTGTCTCCTCGTGGTTAATCAATACGAAATTATTATAATTTTCGAATCCTAATAGGCCATCAGGGAAATTGAAAATCTTATCATTCTCTATTTCTATCTCTCCGAAATGAAGAGTCTTGATTTTTAATATACTAACTTCCTGTTTTTCCATCCCAAAATCCTTTTTGATATTTAGCAACTTAATAAATAATAAGTAATTAAAGCCGTTGTGAAATTAGAAGTGCAATTATCTTGCCAAGTTTATTACTTTTTATTCATATCTCTATTATTATCGGATAGAACTTGCTATTTCTAAAGGCAATTTAGATAATTTATTCGAATTAAGCACAATTTCAATAAATTGCACCTATGAAAAAGAACACAAGAATATTACTTTCCGTAGCAAGTGGATTATTGCTAGTGCTAGCATTCCCACCTATGCCTTTTTACTTTCTAGCATTTATAGCTTTTATTCCTATATTATTCTTGCTCGATAGTACTAAGAAGTTCTATTTCTGGAATACTTATGCTACTTTTTTCATTTATCAAGTTGGTACTTTGTGGTGGATTAGTAGTTTTCAGGAGAAGACAGACCCCTTTTTAATGAGTTCGGGGTTTGTGCTTGATGTATTCCACCCCTTCTACTTTATGGTACCCGTTATACTATGGTTAGTCATTCGGATTAGAATGCCGCGAAGATTGTCGCTGTATTTATTCCCATTTATTTGGGCTACTTTTGAGTGGTCTAGGACACTAACGGAGCTTTCATTCCCTTGGGCATCTTTTGGTTATACTCAGGTATATAATACTAATTGGGTACAGATAGCCGATATATTTGGAGTATTCGGTACAACTTTTGTAGTAGTACTTATCAATGTTTTAATCTATGATTTGATCTATAATTATAGAAAAGGCACATCAAATTTCAAAGACAATAAATGGCAATACACTTCACTATTTATGTTGGTCGTTCTACCTATTATTTATTCGAATATACAAATAGCAAAGTATAACCACGAATCATTACTAAAGACAAACGAGACTTTGAATATAGGGCTAATTCAACCGAATATAAACCCATGGGATAAGTGGAGTGCTGGCCCTGCTGATCAGGTTATGACGCTTATAGGTTATTCAAACAATCTGTTAGATTCAGCTACTGATTTGGACTTAGTTATTTGGCCAGAGACAAGTATTCTGTATCTAAATAACAGCTTTAACTTAGACCATAATTTTAATTTTCTAGAGCTTTGGACAGATACTAATAATGTCTCGTTACTAACGGGATTCGTAGATATAGTAGTATATGAAGGCGATGCACCGAGTATAACCAAAGAGATGTATTTTAGAGGTAAGGAGGTTAAGTATGATAATTTCAATAGTGCATTGCTCCTTGACTCAACCGAATATGAAATATATCATAAGATGAAGCTGACACCGTTTGGGGAACGAGTACCCCACGTAGAGATATTTACATTCCTAACAGATTTTATAGATTGGGGAGTAGGAATATCATTTTGGGGCAAAGGAACCGAACAAAAGAACCTAAAGCTACCGAACACGGGCGTAAACCTAGCTCCAATTATTTGTATAGAGTCCATTTACCCTTCATTCGTAAGGAATTTCAGCAAAAAAGGGGCTAATCTATATACCGTAATCACTAATGACGCTTGGTATGACTTCACCCCCGGGCCAGAGCAACATGCACTCATATCAGCTTTCAGAGCAATAGAGAACAAAAGGTATTTAGCTAGAGCAGCTAACTCTGGGGTCACATGCTTTATTTCCCCGACCGGCAAGATATTGCAAAGAGCCAAGCAATACGAACAAGCTTCAATAGCTATGACTGTGCCAACTATCGAAGACAAAACATTCTATTCTATTTACGGAGATTGGTTTGTATATTTTAGCCTTCTAACTTCCATTTTCTTCATATTTTACGCTATTTTCAAAAAAAAATAGAAAGTAGTGTTACTTTTTGCCTTCTCATTTGTTATATATGTAATATATCGTTAAATTTAGAAAATTATAATAATCATTGTTAGGTTCAATATGAAGAATTTATTTACTTCTTTCATGATAGTGTTTCTATCATTAACAAGCAGCTTATATGTTGCTAATTCGCAAACGTTCGAAGACATATTCCCGAAGGCTGGAATAAAGCACTTCACACACGATGGATCGCTTATGTCTGGAGGTGTAGTCGTTCTAGATTATAACAATGACGGCTACGACGATTTTATACTCCTTGGTGGCGACGAAGAAAAGACAAAAATATACAGAAATAACCCTTCCGCATATCAAACAAAACCTTACGACTATACTAAAATGTTCACTGATGTTACAGACCAGATATTGAATATACCCGATCCATACTTTGTAATTGGTGGTGGTAGCTTTGATTATGATAATGATGGTTGGGAAGATATATTCTTAACTACTGATGCTGGTCAAATGAGTTTAGTTTACCATAATGTAAACGGAAAATTTGAAGAAGCAGGGTACGCACTAGGTTTCAGAGAAACTTTTCAATCTACAAGTGTTTCATTCGCAGATGTAAATTTAGATGGCTGGATAGATGTCTATGTCGCTAATTATTTCCAAGACAATTCAAATCAAGTTTGCTTACCTAATAGTCTTTATATAAGTCATGGTGGCGAGTTTTTCACAGAAGAAAGTGTCAAGTATGGTGTAAATGATAATGGTTGTGGGTTAGCTATTTCATTCTCAGATTTTGACAATGACGGTGATATGGACATATTTGTGGCTAATGACTTCGGTCAAAACTTCTCTTCAAATGCTCTATATCGAAATGATTATCCAGAAAAAAGATTCACTAATGTTAAAGACCAATATGGATTTAACCAAGCGATATTAGGAATGGGGGTTGATGCCGGTGATTATAACAATGATGGCTGGTTCGATTATTATGCTACAAACATAGGTCAAAACTATTTCTTCGAAAATGCAAAAGGTCAAAACTTTATTGAAAGAGGGAAAGAGCTAAAAATAGACAATACTAAAGCTAATCCAAATGCTGAGCAATCTGGTCTAACGGTAAGTTGGAGTGTGAATTGGTTTGATTTTGATTTAGATATGGATGTGGATCTGCATGTAAATAATGGTTACTTATTACCTATCCCAGGTATCAATGTGGAATATGCAGATAATAGTAGATTGTTCCGTAACAATGGTGATGGTGTAGCTTTTACAGAAATAACGGCTGCGGAGGGCTTATTATCCCCCGGTTTAGATAGAGGTGCCGCACAGATTGATTTTGATAATGACGGTGATGTTGATTTATTGACTACTGCTGTAAGACCTGATAAATCAGCAAGTACTTATAATGACAAAGATTTTTTCAAACTATTTGAGAATAAGCAAGCGTCTGGAAGAAATTGGCTTAAAGTGAAGTTAGAAGGTTCGACAATAGATAGATTAGCAATGGGTAGCCGAGTAAAAGTATATGCTGGTGGTGTAACTCAGATGAGAGAAGTTACTTCTGCTGGTGGTGGTTACTTGTCACAAAACTCACGAGTACTGCATTTCGGTTTGAAAGATAATGCGAAAATAGATTCATTGGAGGTTATTTGGACTGGAAATAGAATAAAATCTACACTGAGAGACATAAACTCTAATCAAACTTTGAAAATGGTTCAACCATATTTAGATAGCGTTGTAGTTGAAATATGCGAAGGCGAAGAAATATTTGGTAAAAAATGGTTAGCTTATGGCGAACACAGAGATACAGTAACTGCTGCAAATGGTGCAGATAGTAGCTTGTTCTATCAGATTTATGTCAATAAAAAAGATAAAAGAGAAGTTAACGTAGATGTATGTAAAGGGGAAGAATTCATTGGTCAAAAGTGGGAACTACCTGGTGAGAAAGTGATGAATTACCTTAATGTAAAGGGTTGCGATAGTGTAGTAACTTATCAAGTTGCAATATTGCAACAATACTCAAGTACAATAGATACTTCTATTTGTTATGGTTCTTATTTCCAAGGAAAAGAGTACATAGAAGACAATACTTTTGTTAGAGAATTCAAAGCAACTAACGGTTGTGATAGTTCGATTATTTATAATATAAAAGTATTAGAAGCCCCTAATTTCACAGAGAATTTCAATGTATGCTACGGAGAATTTTTCAGAGGAAAGATAATAGTAAAACGTGAGCTATTTACTGAGAATTTTAAAAGCAATGCAAATTGTGATAGCGTTCATACTATAATAGTTGACCCACTACCTGAAAGCAGAAAAAGAGATAGCGTTTATCTGAACGCTGGTGAAGAATACAAAGGTAAGCAGTATTTCGAAGATGGCACCTATACTAATAAAATAAAAGGTGGTGCTTATAATGGTTGTGATAGTCTTTATACAGCAGATATTTTTGTTACTCAGACGGGCATTTTCAACTCAATAAGTAACAATGCATTGAACATTAAGATAGTCCCTAATCCTTTCTCAGAAAATACAACTATAGAATTTGATTTGGACTCTCCATTAAACTCATCTGTAGAATTGATAAATCAGGTTGGACAGTCAATACCAATCAACAGGACTCTAAGTGTTGGTACGAACAGAATAAGTTTAAATTCTGATGATTTTGGACTTTCGCCGGGTGTATATTTCTTGAAAATAAACACTAATGGGAACTCATACATAACTAAGATAGTAAAAGGGAACTAAAACAATGAAAAAATTAATATATATAATAATTGGTCTTGCTTTAGCTCAACTTTCTTTTAGTCAAACTTACGAAGAAGTAGCTAAGCAAATAGGTGTCGGAGAGCATTTTGCTCTTGATACTAGAGAGATGAGTGGCGGATTAGTAATCTTTGATTTCAATAATGATGGCTACGAAGATATATTTGTAGCAGGTGGCTCACTAAAAAACTCTGCTTTGTTTCAAAATATGAAAAATGGAACTTTTCAGAATGTTTATGGGTCTTCTGGAATAGTAATACCTATTCATGACCAGACCGTAGGAGCTGCTGCGGCCGATTTGGACAATGATGGCGACAAAGATCTTATAATAACAACATTCGAGCGTGCTGACCCATATTTATTTGAGAACAGGGATGGCAAATTCTATGACATAACTATACCTGCAGGTTTAGAAGGGAAATTATGGAACACAGCCGTGTCATTTATTGATTATGACTTAGATGGTGACTTGGATATTTATTTATCAAGCTACGTAGGTAGTAATGGAGGTTGCGATCGTAATTTGTTCTACGAGAATTTGGGCAATATGAAATTCAAAGAAATTGGAGAAGCGCTAGGACTATCAGATAAAGGTTGCTCACTAGCCTCTACTTTTTCTGATTATGACAATGATGGCGATTTCGACTTGCTAGTTGCGAATGATTTCGGGCTCACTGTACAATCTAACAAAATATTCGAGAATCTTCATCCTGAGAAAAAGTTTATTGATGTATCTGAAACATCTGGTTTCAATGCACTAATATTTGGAATGGGAATAGAAGGCGGAGACTTTGATGAAGATGGTGATATGGATTATTACACAACTAACATTGGTGCAAACAAATTCTATGTGAACAATGGTAATAAGACTATGACAGAGAGAGGAGTCGAGTTTGGTTTAGATAATAAACACAAGAAAGGCACTGACTCTTTGGCTACTAGTTGGGGTATTCAGTGGTTCGATTATAATCACGACTCATACCTAGATTTATTCGTTAGTAATGGTAATGTGGTACTTACCGATTCGGTAATGTCATTTATGGATCCAAATCTATTATATAAAAATAATGGTGATAAGACATTTACGGAAGTAGCAGAATTAGAAGGTGTCGCTGACCTTAAAAAAGGTAGAGGAGTAGGACTAATTGACTTTGATAATGATGGAGATATGGATATAGTCCAATCTGTAGTAACTGGTCAATTAGGAGCAAAATCGGAAACTGATGATGATAGAGTAAACTTCTTTAAAAGTAATGCTTCTGAGAATGGTAATCACTGGATTCAATTTCATCTTCGTGGGACAACAGATAATAGAGATGCTATAGGAAGTAAGATTGCTATATTTTTCAATGATAGGAAACTAGTAGCAGAAAGCCCTTCTGGTGGTTCTAGTTATATGTCACAGAGAACAGGTATTATTCATTTTGGTCTTGGTTCAGCTACTAAAATAGATAGAGTAGAAGTGACTTTCCCGAATGGTGAAAAAGTAATTAAGAATAGTTTGAATGCTGATATGCGCTATGATATAATACAAACTTATAGAACTACAACTAACATGGATTTATGTTATGGTGGAAATTACAATAACAGATTCAATGTTTTTAGAGATACAACTGTTATAGAAAACTTACTAAGTGTAGAAGGCATTGATAGTATAGTAACAGTTAAAATCAATGTTTATGACGAAATAAAATCAAATGAATTCATGGAACTATGTTATGGTGACGAGTTCAAAGGTATTTCTTGGAAGAACAGTGGTGAAACCAAAGATGTAAAACGCTCTTATCTAGGATGCGATAGTAATATAGTTTATAATATAACTGTATTACCTGCTGAAGAGACTGTTATCGATACTGCCGTTTGTTATGGTGGATTGTTTGGCAATTTGCGTATTACTCGCGATAGGACTATAAAGCAAGAAATGTCAAATCCGAAAGGTTGCGATAGTATATTAGTTTATAACATAACGGTTAATGACGGCCCTAAGTTCAGCGAATCATTCGAAGTTTGCCAAGGTCAGTTATATAAGAACGTAATGGTAATGAGTGATACTACACTGTTCAATTCGTTCAAAACTACATCAGGTTGCGACAGTATATATGAAGAGAAAGTTGTAATGCTTCCATCAGGATTACGAGATTCTATAGTGAATATATATAGTGATGAGATGTACGAAGGTAAGTATTACGATACTGATACTACTTTATACAAAGACTTGGGTGTCAAATCATCTAACGGCTGTGATAGTGTATTGGCTATTATGCTTAACGTAACTAAATCATCTGTCGATTTTGACTACTCTAATAGTTTTGGATTGAAAGTTTATCCTAATCCAGCTGAAAGCTACTTGGATATAACATACAACCAATCATCAGCAACATTAGTAACTATGGAACTTTATAGCGTAGTCGGTCAGAAAATGGCTACAATCTATAGTGGTATTTCGAGTCCGGGTGATAATAAATTAACTTGGAAATTCGAAAATAGAAATATTCCTCCGGGAGTATATATGCTTCGTATGGTTGATAAAGAAAAGTTTATAACCCAGAAAGTTATAATAAAATAGTTTAGATAAATCCCACTTACTTTTAAGTGGGATTTTTTTTGCAACAAATTCTCTTGTAATTTCGTATTCTGTAAGCTATACTAAATACAATTTTTATTTGGAGAATTATGACTAAGATTTTAAGTATATCTGCTCTACTTGTGTTTTTATCAACAGTTGGGCTATTTGCTCAAGCTAATGAGATAAAATTCGAGCAAGAAGTATTGGATAATGGACTTGTAGTTATCTACAATATAGATAGATCGGCACCAGTAGTATCTACTGTAGTGCATTACAAAGTGGGTTCTAAAGACGAGAATCCAGAAAAAACAGGTTTCGCTCACTTTTTCGAACACCTAATGTTCGAAGCAACAGCTGAAATCCCGAGATCGAGCATTGATAAGTACATAAACCAAGCTGGTGGTACACTAAACGCTCACACATCAATGGATGAAACTGTTTACAAATTCACTGTACCTGCAAATCAAATCAAACTACCACTATGGATAGAAGCTTCACGTATGAGAAAGCTGAAAGTTCAAACAGAAGGAGTTGAGACTCAGAGAGGCGTGGTAAAAGAAGAAAGAAACGTTAGGGTTGACAATCAACCTTATGGTGATTTGATAGAGCGTATGGCTAAAAAGCTATGGGCTGGTAGTGGTTACGAATGGCCCACTATAGGTTCTCACGAGCATTTGAACAGAGCTACAATCGAAGATTTCCAAAATTTCTACAACGAATTTTACCAACCTAATAACGCTTGTTTAGTTATTTCGGGTGATTTCAATGTAGATGAAGCTAAGAATTATGTGAAAGAGTACTTTGGTTCTATACCTAAAGGTAATGAAATCAAAAGAACTACTCACAATTTCTCAGAAATGAAAGGAAAAGTTGAATTAGTAATTGACGACGAAAAAGCACAATTGCCAGGTATATTCGAAGGTTTTCGTGGCCCAAAACTAGGTGAAGATGATTACTACGCTATGTCTTTATTATCTAGCATAATGGCATCTGGTGAGAGTTCAAGGTTATACCAATCATTAGTAAATGAAAAGCAGCTTGCTGTTGCTAGCCAAATGATCCCGTTTTCTTTGCAATACTCAGGTGCATTGATATTTGTCAATATACCTAATTCTACTGACAATGTAGAAGCGACTAAAAAGGCATTAGACGAAGAATTAGCGAAAGTTATAAAAAATGGTGTGACTCAAGAAGAGCTTACAAAAGCTAAGAATATAGAAGAGGCAGGTTCAATAATGTCCAATAAAAATACACTCAGCAAAGCAATGTCTATAGCACGTTATTGGGCATACTACGACGAACCGGGTATGATTAATACAGAAATAGATAAGTATCTGAAAGTAACGCTTGATGATATCAAAAGAGTAGCTAAAAAGTATTTGGATACAGATAACAAAGTAATATTCACTTATATGCCAGTGACGGCTGAGAAGTAAAAAGGAGACTAAAATGAATAAAATGATTAAACTATTAGTAGTAGCTATTATCTTCTCACAGTTTGCTATAGCACAAGACTATAAATTAGGCGAGAAACCTGCGGGTCTAGAATCCAAAGAATTCAAGTTCCCTTCTTACAAAGAAGCGAAATTGGACAATGGATTGCGTGTATTCGTAATAGAAGACCACGAACAACCCATGATTAGTTTCGATATACTTATGCCGGGTGGTGATGCTTTAGAAGCGAAGAAAGATGCAGCTGGATTCGCTGCTGCAATGATAATGAAAGGAACAAAAACTAAATCGGCTTTGGATATATCTAAAATACTAGATGGTTTGGGAGCTGATTTATCAGTACGTAATTCCACAGAATATACAAGTGTTTCGGGTACATCTATTATGAAACATAAAGACGTGTTATTCGATATGTTAGTAGATGTGATGACTAACCCAACTTGGCCCAAAGAAGAGTTAGCAAAAATCAAGGTACAAGCAAAAGCTGGTATCAAAAGTGAAAAAGGTGACCCAGGAAGTTTGGCGTCAAATATGGCAAAAAAAGCACTTTTTGGTTTAGATCACCCATACTCTTCAGTATCTACCGAAGAAACAGTTGACGCAATTACTATTGATGATATCAAGAAATATTACAAAGATTTCTATTTACCTAATTCATCAACTATGGTTATAGTTGGTGATTTCAATACTGATGATATAATCAAAGAATTGAACACTAAGCTTGCAGCTTGGAAAAAAGGAACTCTAGTTAAACTAGAAATACCTGAACCTAAGCCAATGCCTAAGGGTATATACTTTATCGAAAGAAAGGGCTCGGTACAATCAGCAGTTAGATATGCTAATATGACTGTACCTTTCAATGATCCAGACTATATGAACATCAACGTTGCTAGCCACGTTATTAACTCGAGCTTTGCAGGACGTATGTTCAAAATTATAAGAGAAAAACACTCTTACACTTACTCACCAACTGGTGGCCACTCTTCTAATAGATTCTACAACTACTCTATATTTGGGTCGGATGTAAGAAACGACGTTACAGACTCAACTATTATCTCAATCAATGATGAGATACTTGGTGATTTGTATAGAAAGGGTCCATCGGAAGAAGAGATGGAAACAATCAAGCAATTTAGAACTGGACAGTTCTATCTTAGCTTTGAATCATCTGGATTCTTAGGTGCAATGATTCAATCTTATGATTTCAAAGGTGTTCCTATAAGAATGATAAAAGAGTATCCGAATATTTACAACAAAGTATCAGCTATAGATGTTAAAAAAGCAGTAGAAAGATACTTAAATCCAGCTGATGGATACGTAATAGTAGTTGGTGATCCTTCTGTTAAAGAGCAATTAGAGAAGTTCGGAACAGTATTTACTTATGACACTGACTATAAGCCAGCAACTGGACTTACTAGCGCTAGTATAGATGGCGAAGACCTATTGGACAACTACAAAGAAGCCATTGGCGGTGAAGACGAGATAAACGACTATGATGTAATACAAGCTATTGGTACGGTTACAATGAGTGCTGGTGGACAAAACCTACCGGGTAAAACAGAAATGATATTTACTAAATCGGGTAAGTTATATCGATTAGTTGACCTTAATGTTTACAAATCTGAAGAACTATATAATGGTACTACTGGTTGGGAGATCTCAACTTCTGGAACTATCAAGAAAGAAGGAACAGATTTGAAATCAATGAAATTTGATGCTGACCCTTTCAAATACGCAAATGCTACTAAATACGGCTATAAACTAGTTGTAAAAGGCAAGAAAGGTGGTCAATTTGTTGCGGATATGAAAGAAGGTGATAAGCTAATAGAAACATTATACTTCAACTCTGAAAGTTATCTTTTAGAAAAAGTAGAAATGATTCAAGAAACTCCTAGAGGGAGTCTATTAGTTGTAGTTAGCTATTCTGATTATGTAGATATAGACGGTATGAAATTACCAACTGTTTCTAAAACTGAAACGCCAATGTTCAATATGGAAACTAAGTACGACTATAAAGTAAATGCAATGACTGTGCCTGACTCTAAATTCGAGCCAGCTAAGTAAGCATTAACAATACATTCTAATTATTCAAAGGGTTGACATTTAGTTGTCAACCCTTTTTTTTGTTTAGTGCTATTGAAAGATTACAATCTTCTTTTAATTGTAGGTATATCAGGAAATCCTTAAATTGGAGATGACTCTATCATACAATACTAAGAATATGAAATTACTACTTTCCTTTGTGCTGCTACTAATAGCTACTGTTTCTATATTTGCAACCGAATCAGATGAACGAAAATATGAAGAAGGCCCTTTGACTTGGAATGATTTCCAAGGTGAGCCTATCAACAACAATAACTTAACTGCACAAATTAACTTCATACTTGAATACCACCCAGATGAATTAGATAGGAACGATACAACTTTTACCTTTATCAAAACCAATAATTACTTTAATAAAAGTTCAGCTTGGGTATCTGAAGGTAATAATAACGACTTATCCCTAAGCTACTTCCAAGTCTTATTCGATATTCGTGAGTATTACCGAAGAGAATTAGAAAAAGAACTCAATCAGACTGAACAGTATTTTGATTTAGGAAAAAAGCATACAGCTTACTTTGAAAAAGGTTCGTTAGAGATTCAGCGATTTGACCAAGAATCTGAACATGGCTATTCTAAAGATGTTGTATATAAATGGGCCGCTTTATACGCTATGAAACTAAATGAAAACAGAGATAATATATTACCTTATGTCAAAGATGCTAACTGGGCTTATGGAGGTAACGTAGGACTGAACACAAGCTTTAACATAGGTACTATGAGCGAATTTCTGACTAATAGTTATGGCTTCAGGTATGGTGTTGACCTTGGTTACAGGGACTTCATTCTTTTTCTGCAAGTTACGTTAGCGTATGGTGATATTAAAAAACCTTTCACTTACGAAAAAGCATGGGAACCAGATATGGGTTCTAATCATGCAATTTTTGATTTAAGTTTGGGCTATCCTTTATTTGACAATAGTACTCATCGCTTAACTCCATTTCTAGGATTTGGTTTTCACGAAATCAGCGTCTCCAATAGCGTAAAAGAACTAGATGGAATAAATATAACGAAGTATAATTATATATTCGGTTTTTGTTACGATTTCAACCTGAGTACAAGTGCTAATCTAACTTCTTTGCCAGGATTCAGCGAAAGTAAATTTTCGAATCAACAAAACCTACGGCTAAGACTTTTTGTATCCGATGTGAATAATGATATATTCAAAGGGAAATCTATTAACTTATCTTTAGCTTACTCATTCTATACTAGGATGGTCGATTTAATTGAGTAAGAAATTCTTTAGAAAGCTAATTTTTAATTCAAATCGTACACGAAAAGAAAATGCCATTCTCAGTTAAGAAAATGGCATTCTAAATATCAATTATCTATAAGTGATTTTTAACCTTCGGAATCAGGGATTTGAATCGCTATTATCCGTGTTACCTCCGGATACTTAACTGTTATCAGCATAGCATCACCCGGTTTTTTGTCATCAATTATATCTTTGAGTTCTCTAGTAGTATTGACATCTTTTCTATCCGCCTGTACTATTACTCCGTTAGGGAACATACCTCTGTCTGAAGCTGCACTAAATCGCTTTACTTCTGTTATCAAAACACCATTATCAGTGTTATACTCTTTTTTGATTTTATCAGTTAGCTTTTCAACTTTGAATCCAAGTTTTTCAAAATTGACAGGTGAGTTTTTACCAACTCCAGTCTCTGCATCTAATTTATTATTAGAGACAAACCCTTTTTCATCCTCATCTCTTGCACGTAGTTTTACTGTCTTATTGATTTTCTTACCATTTCTTAGGATAAGTACATCAACTTTGTCACCAGCTCTCTTCTGTGCTATTCTGCTCTGCAATTCACCAGATGAGTATAGTTTCTCTCCCTCTAATTCAAGCAGAACGTCACCAGCTTCTATACCAGCGTCTTCTGCAGCACTTCCATTTAAAATACTACCAACTACTACTCCATAAACTCCATCTAGTCCCAAAGCTTTAGCTTCTATCTCGTCTCGTACACTATTGATACTTACACCAATATAGCCACGGTTAATCTCACCGTCGTCAATCAAATCGTCAATTACCGACTTCACCAAATCCACTGGGATTGCGAAACCATAACCAATATAGTTACCTGTACTAGTCGCAATAGCAGTGTTGATACCGGTTAGTGAGCCATTCATGTCGAATAGACCACCGCCAGAGTTACCGGGGTTAATAGCGGCATCTGTTTGAATATAATACTCTACAGAATAGCTGCTTTTACTCATACCTAACTGACCTCTGCCAATCGCACTAACTATACCTGTAGTAACTGTAGATGTAAGACCTAATGGATTACCAACTGCCATCACCCACTCACCTACCTTAACAGTACTTATGTCTGCGAAATGAGCTGCAGGGAAATCACCACCACTTTCTAGTTTGATAACAGCAAGGTCTGTTAGTGGGTCTGCACCTACTAAAGTTGCCTTGTATGTTCTCTTGTCATAAGTAGTTACTTTTATCTCTTTTGCGCCTTCTACAACGTGATTATTAGTTACTATGTATCCATCAGCTGAGATAAAGACACCTGAACCATTACCTTTGACAAAATCCTCATCTTCACCACTACCTCCTCTCGGACGAAAGAACTCATATAAATCTTGTCCTTTCGAACTCTTTCTTGATGATGTTACTTCTATACTAACTACACTGGGGAGTACTGCCTCAGAAGCATTAGTAAATGCATTATTAAGCGTCTTCATTGCATCCGATTGAGTTACCGGGGCTTTGTCTGCACCGAACTTCTTCGTTGATGCGAATATATCACCTATGCTACTTGGAGAAAAGTTTGAGACTAGAAGCACTCCAACAAACATACCAAAAGCAATTAATAATGATGATCCAATCATTTGTTTTTTCATTACATACCTCTCATAAAATATCATTATTATATATTAAAATTATTTTTTCATGACTGTCTATAGTCACTTTCATAAATACTATTTTTTAAATCGAATGTTTCGTAGAAAGACGAATAAACGAAAAAATCACTTATTTGGCATAATTATTGGACTTATAAATTTAGTATATTTTAGATTTAATCTATAATATTACTTAATTTGAGAAAATTTATAATTCATTTTTAATGTGGTGTGCTATGAAAAAAATTATTCTACTATTAACAACGGCTATGCTACTCTATGTAAGTAGTTCAGCCCTTGAACCTATCCGTATAGGTTTAAACTATCCGACTGGGGCAACTTTTAGAGTTCAATTAAAAGACTATACTGACCCAGGGAATCCAATACAAAAATATCCTTTAGCTGGTAACCAATTTAATAAAGCTTTAATTCCGAATTCGTCTGGTGTTGTATCTTTCGTAGTTGGTGAAGGTGATCCTGATTGGGGTAATTTAACAGCTGCAAGTATAAATTCAAATTACATCGTGGATGTAAGAGTCGGTCCAAATTTAATAGCCCAATTCAATCTATTAGAGGTTATTACAACTCAAGCGTCTACTGGTAATGGCGATATCTTGAACGATGGTTTTACTTCAAGTGGTGGAGTAACGTTCTCAGATACATCTTCGTCGAATATAACAAATGACTTCTTGTTTGGCTCTATTAAACTAGATAGACTATCTAATGTTGACGAAACTAAATTCTTCTTCGACTATAGTAAAGCTGCTTTCCGTGCTGGTGTTGTTAGCACTGATAGTTGGAACGAAGCAAACATAGGTAATAATTCATTTGCTGCTGGTAAAGATACAAAAGCAAGTGGCGAAGGAGCCGTTGCATTTGGAGTCGGTACTTCAGCACCTTCTTATGGTGAAATGGCAATTGGAAGTTATAACACTACTTATACACCTGCTAGTACTACTACTCCTGATGATAATGACAGAGCGTTTGTAATAGGTAATGGCACATCTGCTACTCCTTCTAATGCATTAGTTATTCAGAAAAATGGCAATATGACGGTCGGTGGTTCACTTACAGTACTTGGTGCTACAGTAACTAACTCTAATCTAAATGTCGGTGGTACTTCTATTGACCCTAATACAGGTAATTTGATAGTGGCAGGAACTTCTACTTTAAATGGTGATGTCTCTATTACAGCTGATAAAACATTAACTGTTGGAATTGGACTTACTTCTTTAGGAGGTGGTTTAACAGTCTCTGCAGGAACTGTGTCGCTTCCTAATGACGCTATAGTTGATGCTGAAGTTGTAAATACATTAACAATTGATGGTGGAACAATAGATAATACTCCTATTGGGGCTGGTGGAGCATCTACTGGTGCTTTCACGACTCTTGATGCTACTACTGTGACAACAACTGGATTAATTACGGCTGGAAATGCTATTACTGCAACAACTGGAAATATTACTGCTACGGCTGGTAATGTAGTTGGTGTGGATGGTACTTTCTCTGGTAATGTTACTGGCGCTACAGCAACTACAACTGGTTTAATTACGGCTGGAAATGCTATTACTGCAACAACTGGAAATATTACTGCTACGGCTGGTAATGTAGTTGGTGTGGATGGTACTTTCTCTGGTAATGTTACTGGTGCTACTGCAACTACTACTGGTTTAATTACGGCTGGAAACGGATTGACTGTTACAACTGGAAATATTACTGCTACGGCTGGTAATGTAGTTGGTGTGGATGGTACTTTCTCTGGTAATGTTACTGGCGCTACAGCAACTACAACTGGATTAATTACGGCTGGAAATGCTATTACTGCAACAACTGGAAATATCACTGCTACGGCTGGTAATGTAGTTGGTGTGGATGGTACTTTCTCTGGTAATGTTACTGGTGCTACTGCAACTACTACTGGATTAATTACAGCTGGAAACGGATTGACTGTTACTACTGGAAATACAACCCTTACTAGTTTAGGTACTGCTGGTAATAGATCACTTTATGTTGATGATGATGGTCTAGTTACTGCGAGCAATGGCTCTGCTGCGAGACAAGCTAGTGGTATGACTACAGGTATATTTCCTGTTACAGTTGCTGGTGCTATTCAAACTGTAACTAATAGTGCTGTTAAAACAGGTAGTGTTATTATAGTTACATTCCAAGGTGTGACTGATGTTAATTATAGAATAACAGCTATTACTGATGGAACTAGCTTCGAATTAACGTTTAGTGCTTCGGTTCCAATTGGAGAAAAAATCCACTACATGATAATAAACAACTAATTAATATTAGTTAAATATTAAAATTACAAACCCTGTACATTTCTTATGTGCGGGGTTTTTTGTTTTATTTAGTTTGTTAATATGATAAAGTGAGTAGGTTGCAGTTGATTCCAATCAACGGACATTAACCTTACTAAACACATATTTGTGCTTTAATCCCATTCTTGAACCCATGCCTACGGCTAGGATAAATGAGGTGGGGGATTTGAAGACGTATGCAATACGTCTCTACGTCTATACCCAAAACATGCTTATCATCCTTCAATTCTGTAAATTCTAATGCAGACTATCAATCTGTGATTCAGACAATGAAGAGATTGCAGCACTTCGTTCGCAATGACCTTTCTACAAGTGCAATTGAGGTTTTTGAGACGTATGCTCGACGCCGCTATTAGATTAGCATTCTTATAATAATTAGATTTGTAAATTATTAATCAGGTTAAATATCTGAACAACCAAGAG
>JBLWYD010000052.1:0-20010 GCA_048267165.1 Bacteroidota bacterium | reverse complement strand
TAATAGGGTCACTTGCACACTTTACTGTATCTAGCATATAAGTTGTTGGGAAACAAACTTCATAACAACCAGATATATATTCACATTGTCCTTTCGTTAACTTTACTCTATATTTCCCAGTTTTTGTTGGTGTATATAGGTTTCTATCCTCACTAACTAATAGTCCCAAGCCTTCTGTGAAATCATCGCACAAATACCATTCGTATTCATCGGCTTTCGTTTCTAGGCATCTTATGGTCTTATTATCAACTCTTATCTCATCATCTAGTTCATTTTTATAAACCGTCAAAGTATGAATCGAATCACAATATGAGTATGTTTCTATAGTATCACTATAAACTCCAGCTTCAGTTATTGTATCGCCATCGAAGACTATAGATTCACCAAAACAGATTTTGAAATCACTTTCTACTCGAATAGTATCAAAACAATCATATTCTATAATGTAATAGTTATATCTCCGATGAGGCTGGTTAACCCATTGACCAGGTTCAGTTACTTTTTCTTTATTTGTTGTATCATAATATGCTTCTAATGTCATAGATATTCCACATAAGTCTTGAATTCTAATAGGGTAAGTTTGTTTATCATTAATTGCACCCCAATTCACAAATTCTCCGTTTAAAGTTCTTCCATTATCATATCTTCCTACATAAAAATGCCTAGAAGTATCTTTAGAATGCTGAACTGACCAAGAGCATGTATCAATAAAATCAATCCCCCCAATCCAGACATTATGATTTGTTTTGAAGTCATCGTCTGTTAAATCAACTCCATATTTATTTGGTAATTCATCAGTTAGAAATTCTAATATTGCATCATTTTCTTCTTTAGATTCAATAACTGTTAAATACCCACCTCTTTCACTTGCACAAGAATCAGCACGGAACCACCATTTACTTTGTTTTATAAACTCATACTTCTTACCATGATAACTGAACTCATATATATTCTCTTCATCAACACAGTCTTCTGAAAATGCAGTTAAAGATATTATAATAGCAGTTATTATTAATAGTATTAGTTTTTTCATAGTGGTTCCTTAAAAAGAATTCTTTTGTGGAGATTCAAAATAGGGAAATTCATTAAAATAAAAAACTGTTATGATGAAATTATGCTTTCGACTATAACTAACGGCTATACTTTCTTTAAAATCCCTCTGGATTCTGATTCTGGCAAAAGAACTATACAAATCCGTGAAATCCTTTAATCCAATTAATCCGTGATTCAGAATAATTTTCCTGGATTCTGCACTTCGCTCAGGATAGACATTGATTTCTATAGCTGTCCTCCGCTAGCGGAGGTGGCTAACGCCGTAGGTGTTAGACGGAGGTGGACAAACGAAGACGAGCATTTTTCATTTATCCTCCTCTGTTCGTGGATAAAGCCAACGGTAATACTTTTTTTTACCTGGATCCTTCACTCCGTTCAGGATAGACGTTCGTTTTCAATCGAATCCCATCCTGTAAATCTTAATCATCTTGTAATCTTGTTCTGATTTTCGAGACGTATGCAATACGTCTCTACGGTTTAACAACTTCAAATCCGTGAAATCCTTTAATCCAAATTATCCGTGATTCAGAATAATTTTCCTAGACTCTTCGGGCACTGAGTCCCCTCTGAGTGACGAATACAAGGGGGATTTGAGACGTATGCACATTGACTTCGCTCAGTGTAAACAATACGTCTCTAAGGTTCACTTCTTGGAACACAAAAAAAAGAGACGAATCAGTTTCGTCTCTTTTTTTAGTTTTTGCTTTTCCCAATGAGATTGCCACGTCCACTTCTCTACGCTCTGTGTCCTCGCAATGACTGGGAAAAATACTATTGGTCAGATGCTCTGACTTTAGCTTTTTCCGCTTGCATGTGTTTGTAATCAGCAAGGAATTTGTCTAATCCAGAGTCAGTTAATGGATGCTTTAGTGATTGCATAAGTACGTTATAGGGTACAGTTGCTATATCAGCACCAGCAGTAGCAGATGCGATTAAGTGACCTTGGTGACGGATAGACGCAGCTATTATCTGTGATTCGAATCCGTTTACGTCCCATATCTCAGCAACTTCGTCTATTACTTGGTTACCATCGTGTCCCATATCGTCTAATCTACCCATAAATACAGATACGTAAGTTGCACCAGCATTGTTAGCAGCTATCGCTTGCGTAGGGCTAAAGATAAGTGTTACGTTAGTAGGTATATCTCTTCTGCTCAGTTCTTTGACTGCTTTTAGTCCTTCACCAATCATTGGGATTTTGATAGTTGCGTCAGGGAACCAAGAAAGTATGTCGTCTGCTTCAGCAAGCATATCATCTTTCTTGATTGAGTTAACTTCTACCGAAAGGTGACCGCCAACTAGTTCGTGGATTTCCAATATTCTTTTCTTTACATCTACATTAGGGTCTTCTTTTGCAAGTAAGCTGGGGTTAGTAGTAACACCAGAAATGATACCCATTTCGTTGACTTCTCTTATGTGGTCTATGTTTGCCGTATCTATATATAATTGCATTTTTTACCCGTTTGATATTTGTTGATTTGTTTGTGTTGCAAAATTAGTAATAATCGGTTTTAAAAAGAAATCTATTCTTCCTCGTCGTCGCTATCGTTTGGTGGCAATATTTCCAAAATCGGGAATAAAGTATCGAAAGAAACACGTAAGTCATCGACGGTTCCGTTATTATCAATTGTGAAATCAGCTAGTTTTTTCTTTTCGATAGGGTTGAGCTGCGATTTCATTATTATTCTAATCTTTTCTTCACTTAGTCCACTTCGTGATTTTACTCTTTCTATTACATTATCTTCATCTATATAGACTGTTATTACGTAGTCGTAGCCTTCTGCCATACCCGATTCGTACATCAGTGCACTTTCTACGAATAATAGTTTGTTTCCATCATTAGCTAGCGTTTCCAGCTGATTCATTATAGAGTCAATAGCGTAAGGATGAACGATTTGGTTTATCTTTTTTACTTGTGAGTTATTAGTATCAAATATTAAATCTGATAGTAATGACTTATTCAGCTCACCATTCTCAAGGTAAATACTATCCCCAAACTCTTTAACTAGCTTTTGTTTTAGCTCTTCGTTTGTTCGCATTTGTTCTTTAGCTATCTCATCGCTTGAAATTACCGAGTATCCTCGCTCTCTTATCCAATCAGCTATTGTGGATTTGCCAGAGCCGATACCGCCAGTTATACCTATTATTACTACATCTTCGTGATTAGTCATATATGATTTTTTATTATTTAATTCTGATTATGAAATTTAATCAATTGAATTATTAAAACAAAATATTAAAGTCCTGTAAAACAAACGAGACTACCTTTAGTAAAGATAGTCTCGTTCGATTTCAAATACAAATTGTGATTGAGATATACTGACTATTTGAACCCCTTAATTCCACCGAATATAAGTGATATAACAAATAGTACTAGAAAAATAAAGAATAGAATCTTAGCTATAGAAGCCGCACCAGCCGCTATACCTCCGAATCCGAATATAGCAGCTATAATTGCTACTATCAAAAATGTAACTACCCATCTTAACATAATACACTCCGTATGTTGTTATAAAATAAGAAACATACTAAGTAAACGAAGAAATGTGTCGCTTATTTTACATCATAATCATTTTTCATTTATAATCAATTTATAACTATATTAGTATTATGAAAATAAACCTAAGAAATTATAATTATCTACGAGTATTCAATGCCTCACCCGAAGTGCGTGTGGCAGACGTAGATTTCAATACTGAACATATACTATCTTTGCTTAAAGTAGCTAATAAAGAACAAGCGGATATATGCCTTTTCCCAGAGCTTGCTATATCTTCTTACTCTTGTAATGATTTGTTTTTCAATTCCTCTTTACTCGATTCTGTAGAGCAGAGTTTGGAAAAAATAAAGATAGAATCGAAAGAAATAGATGCTCTTATTGTAGTAGGTGCTCCTCTTCGTAGTTCTGGCAGATTATTCAATTGTGCAGTTGCTATTAATAAAGGTAAAATACTTGGTATAATTCCTAAAAAGTATATAATAAGTACTAATGAATTTTATGAAGAACGTTGGTTCTCATCTGATGTTGACAGACGATTTGACACTATCAAAATTAATAATGAAATACACCCATTTGGTAGCGATATTATATTCCAAGCAGAAGAAAGACCTGATGTTAGAGTAGGGATAGAGATTTGTGAAGATTTGTGGGCAGTTAAGCCACCGAGTCTGGACTTATGTCTAGCTGGTGCAAATGTGCTACTAAACCTGAGTGCCAGTAATGAGCTCCTATCAAAATCTGACTATAGACGCGAACTAGTAACAACTCAATCGGCTAGAACTCTCTCTACTTATATATACTCTTCTTGCGGTTCTGGCGAATCGACTACAGATGTCATATACTCTGGTCACCTCATCAATTCAGAAAACGGTAAACTACTAAAAGAGACACGGAATTTTGACTTTGATTCTCATTATATTATATCTGATATTGATTTGGAAAAAATATATAATGCACGTTTGAAAAATAGTTCTTATGGTTTCGAGCAGCCAGCTTATGATTACAGGATATTGAAATTTAATATAAGTGACAAAATCACAGATAAGATTTATCGGGATTTCCCTAAAAATCCATTTATAACAGAAAATGAAGATAAGGCGGATGAACTTGTTGCTGAAATCCTAGATTTTCAATCAACAGCTTTAGCAAAGAGATTGCTTCATATTAATGGGAAGAGTGTCGTACTAGGTATTTCTGGTGGGTTAGATTCTACTCTAGCTTTGTTAGTTGCCTATAAGACTTTTCAAAAACTAAAACTAGATGTCAAAAACATATATGGGCTGATTTTACCAGGGCTTGGTTCTTCGGAAAGAACAAATAATAACGCTTTAGAGCTTAACAAAAACCTTGGTATCACTAGCAAAACTATAAATATTAGCGAAGCTGTGAAAGGTCATTTTGACGATATAGGCCACGACCCCAATGATATTTCAATAGTATATGAGAATGCTCAAGCGAGAGAAAGAACTCAGATACTAATGGACTATGCTAATAAAGTGAATGGTATAGTAGTCGGTACGGGCGACCTTTCTGAAATTGCTTTAGGATGGTCAACTTACAATGCGGATCACATGTCTATGTATAATGTTAATTCGGGCTTACCTAAGACTGTAATCCAATTTATGGCTCATACTATTTGTAAATGGGACGAGTATAAAAATATAAGTGAAATCTTGTCAGATATAGTTGATACACCAATTAGCCCTGAGTTAGTACCTATAAAAGATGATGAAATACAAAATACAGAAAGTATAATCGGCCCTTACGAAGTGCACGATGTAATTCTTTATTATTTTATTAAGCATTCGTATAAGCCAAGTAAGATTTTCTTTATATTGCAGAGAATATTTGAAGACAAATACACAAATGAACAGTTAATAAACTGGTTAGAGATATTTTTCAAACGATTTTTCTCTAGCCAATTCAAGCGGTCATGTATCCCTGATGGAATTAAAATCGGGTCAGTATCACTTTCACCAAGAGGGGATTGGCGAATGCCGTCTGATACTGTTGGGAAAGTCTGGTTTTCTGAAATAGAAAAATTAAGGAGTGAATTATGATAGAACCTACGGAAAGCAAACCATTAAGAATTATACTTGCTGATGACCACGAAATAGTACGTGCTGGCATAAGAAGGCTATTGTCTATAGATAGAAAAATAAAAATAATTGATGAAGCCGAAAACGGACAAGATTTGGTAGATATAGTTAGTTATCACAAACCTGATGTAGTACTCTCAGATATAATGATGCCGAAGCTGAATGGAATTGAAGCACTAAAGAAAATCAGGGAAATGAAAATAGAATGTTTTGTGATTATGCTCACTGCTTATGAAGATTCCTTCCACTTAGAAAATGCACTTGAGGCAGGAGCTGATGGCTATCTTTCTAAAGACATTAACGCAAGAGAGCTAATAGACGCTATATTTGATGTTATTAAAGGAGAGAGAGTATTTAGCAAAAGTGTTGTCAGATTGATCAAAAGAAAAGGAGTAAGCTCTTCAGAGCTTGAATCGACTCCTGTAGTCATAACAAAAAGAGAGCAAGAGATACTCGATTTGGTAGCAAAAGGAAAAACAAGCCAATATATTGCAGAAAAACTATTTATTAGCGTTCGTACAGTCGAGTCACACCGTTATAATCTAATGCAAAAACTAGACGTTAGCAATGTAGCCGAGCTAATTAGATATTCTATTCTAAAAAGGACTTCAGAATAACCTAAGTAATATGAATTTAAAATTAAGTAGTACTACTTAATCAAAATGCTAAAGGTATAACTTATATTTGTTATAATAATAAATAACAACACTCGATAATTGTCATAATATCGGTTATACAAATATGAAAAAAGCATTAATTCTTTTAGTTACAGTTCTATTCTCATCGAATTTACTATTCGGTCAATCTGAAAACGTAGGTATAAATACAACATCTCCGGATAATTCCGCAGCCCTACACGTTACTTATGTAACTACTCCCAAAGGGGTATTGGTTCCGAGACTAACTAATGCACTTCGTGCAACTATCCCATCTCCTGCAAATGGTTTGTTAATCTTCAATACTGATAATAACAGATTTGAAGTTTATGATCTTGCTGCTACAGCTTGGAGAGGGTTACTAACTAACGCAAATGTAGGAACCGCTGCTTGGGCTAGAACTGGAAACTCAGGTACTACTCCTGGTACAGATTTCCTAGGAACAACAGACAATAAAGATTTTACATTGTTTACTAATAATATCGAAAGATCAAGAATACTAGCTAATGGTAATTTCGGGATAGGTACTAATAATCCCACTTCACTTTTATCAGTTGGTACTACATCGCAATTTCAAGTTAACGGTACAGGTGCTATTAACGCCGCAACTGGTATCACTTCTTCAGGTAATATAATTTTCTCTGGCTTAGGTGCTGATAAATTTGTAAAAACTACAGCTGGTGGTCAACTTTCTACTTTCTCTTTTGGCAGAGATTTATCGGTAGTTGGTACTGATACTGCTCTAGTAGTTGGTTTGCAAGGTAGAAACGTAGCAAATACTGCCCCTACTGATGGTCAAGTGTTAAGCTGGAACAATACTTTAACTCAATGGGAACCAGCAACTGTTGCTGGTGGTGGCGGTGGAAACACATTAGACGCTGCTTATGACCAAGGCGGAGCTGGTGCAGGTAGAACTGTAACTGCTGATGCTGGTGCTGTTGTGTTAACTGGCTCAAATGCTACCGATGAAACTCTAGAAATTTCTAACTCTGGTAACGGTGGAGTTGTCTATATTAATAATACTGGTACAGGTAATACACTAGAAGTTGAGTCAAATGGAGCTACTACTCTAACAGTAGAAACTGACGGTAAGGTGAAAATTGGTGCAAATGGTACTGGATTAGTAAATATAATTAAAGCTACGGTAAATAAGGATTTAGATCCGATACCTGCAGGTTCTTCACTTCAAGCTTTCTTTACAGTCACTGATGCTGAAGTTGGTTCTACAGTTATTGTTTCACCAGCTAATAGTTTAGGTGCATTTGTAATAATTGGTTTTGCTCGCGTTTCTAGCGCTGGTAATGTTGAAGTTAGATTTAGAAACTTTGATTCTGGTAGTATAGATTTTAACGCTATGGACTTCTTTATAACAGTTATAAAATAAAAAGATAATAAATCTTAATGATAAAAAACTTTACAATATTTATTTCAATTCTAGTTCTACTTAGTTACCCCGCTTTTTCACAAGCTGGACTAAACGTAAGTAATAATGGTACATTGTTCATAAGCTCTAATGCAAAATTAAGAGTTAACGGAGATGTACAACTAGGTAATAGCTCTCAATTTACACAGAGTACCGGTGACTCTATAGTAGTTACTGGCAATTGGACTAATAACGGAACGATGACACCTAATGGTGGTGTAACACTCTTCAATTCAGCAGCCAACCAAACGATTGGTGGTAGCTCAGAATCAAAATTCTACGATGTCTCAGTAAATAAATCTGCTGGGAATATCCTTCTTACTGATGATGTTTATATAGATAGAAATCTAAGATTATTAACTAATACATTAGTAGATATATCAGACGACACACTAACTATAGGTGAAACTGGAGCTATATATACAGATAATAATACTGCAGTTAATTTCACAAATAACAGAAGCATTTATACTTCTTTGGGTATTAATAGTGGCTACCTTAGGAAGAACATAGCTAGCGCTACATTGCTACCTTATAATTTCAGATTTCCACTTTCGACGAATGGTTCCCCATCTCGTGTATATACTTATGCTGACGTAACTTTAATCGCTGGTAAAGTAACAATTGGGACTAATGCATTTATCAGAGTTAAGCCAGTTACAACAGAGCACCCTGCTCTTCAAATTACAAATAATTCACTTAAAAAGTATTGGGCAATAGATCAATCTAACCTAACAATTGCTAATCAAGGTGTTAATCTACTTTTCAGATACAATCAAACAGAAGTAACTACGAATGAAGGTAACTACCAAGTCCTTCAATATACTCCTTCTTATCCTGATGGTGCTGCCAAATGGCTTGTTAACCCAGGTGCTTCTAACCAAGTTGTAGATATAAATGCGGATTTGATTTACTCTGAGCAAGTTGATATTTTAAAAGGAGATTGGACTGCTGGTATAGAAGAAGCTGCGATTGCTACTTATTATAGTAGAGCAGATGGCAACTATGATGACCCGAATACTTGGTCTAAGCAAGGTTTTGGTGGAGCTGCCTCAACTACTATCCCAACTAATCCTTCTGATAGAGCTAGAATTAAAGATAATACGGTTACAGTAGTAGCTAATGCTAATAAGATTAGTAATCTAAAAATAGAAGAAAATTCAACTATAGTATTTACAGGTGAAAATTACTTAGCTGCCGATTCGATTATAGTAAATGATGAAGCTACATTAAGAATCACTAGTGCGCAAGGTATAGACAATGGTGATACTCAAGGTAATTTGAGATCTCCAGCTAAAAGTATGTCAGAAAATGTATTCTATATATATGAAGGTACTGATGCACTTCAGTATTCTGGTAATGGTTTACCAGCTTCTGTTAGAACTATAATTCTTAATAAAGCTGTCCCTTCTAGAATATTAGAAATGAATGACTTTGTAAATATCAAAGACTCACTTGTAATTAATGATGGTATCTTAGATATTGGTTCTTATTCTATAAATGGAGCTAGTGCTAACCGTACTTTGACTATGCGAGCTGGAGAGCTAAGAATTAGAAGTTCTTACCCTGTTAACTATTCTGCAACTTACTTTACAGCTGGTCTTATAAATTTCTTTGGTTCGGGTGCAACATCTGTTCCCACCAATGCAACTACACCTTCTGTATTACAATATAATAAATTAGAACTTTCTGGTAATAGAAGTGGTAATATAACTTTTCCTTCTAATGGTCAGATCAAAATTGCGGATTCTCTTAGAATCTCTAATCTAGACTTTAGTTCAACTACATATAAATTCTTGACTTCTGGTTCTACTGTTGTATTTAATAAGAATGGTGGTGATCAGTATATTCCTATTAAGCCAAATAGTCCTGCTGATTCTGCAAGTTATTTGTATTATCACAATCTAATTTTAGATAGTACGGGTAATAAAAATCTAAAAGATGTTGGTACTCCTTTATATATAGTAAAAGCAAATGTAACAATTAGAAATCAAGCTACTTTTAACTCTAATGGCTTCAATCTATCTGTTGAAGGGAATTGGGTAAACCAAGATGCAGGTAGTTTATTTGTACCGGGTACAAACTCTGTTCTGATGAATTCTCCTATTACAGCTTCAACTACTAATATAACAAGTCGTGATACTACAGAAAATCCTTTTTATAATTTAGTTATAACTGGCAAAGGTATAGTTAGACCTTTAGATGAATTAAAAATAAGAAATAATATAAGAATAGATTCAAGTTCTACTCTACTTCACCAAGCGACAAATATTACATTGTCAGGAAATTGGTTGAACTACAAAGGAATATATTCTACTAATAATGCAAATCTATATTTGAATGGTAATGTATTACAAACAGTTACTAAGCCAAATGCTGATGAGACATTCGATAAGTTAATACTAAGAAATGCAAATGGCGTAAACATAGCTGGAATTGGTACAACTACTGAAAGTGGTCTGACCCTTAAAGGTGATGTTACTTTGGAATCTGGTAATATTATTACTGGAAACAGAAGAGTAACTACACTTGCTAATGTTGTTAGACCGGGTGCGACTCCTGGGCATATAAATGGTACACAATGGAAAACGATACCTACTGGACCATCAACTACTCTTTATGAAGTAGGTACTGCTTTGTCTTATACTCCTGTAAACTTTACAGTAGATAGTATTGCTGGTTCTGCAGGGTTTATAGCAGTGAAAGCTGATACTTTGACAGGTGCAACTTCTCCTATTACGACTGGTCTTCTTCCGGCAAATAGTTTGATGTCTGACTCTAGAAACGTAAGAAGACAATGGACTATAAGTAAACCTACAACTTCTACTTTTGCATTGGTTGATAGAACTTATACAGCTCAATTGAATTTTATACCAACTAATGATTTAAGAAATGCCGCTGACCCTAACTTTTTCGAAGCTAGATTATGGAATGGCTCGGCTTGGGTATTCCCACAAAGATTAGGCAACCCATACTTTGGTAGTAGAACTGCAAGTAGTATAAAATTCTTCAAAACTAAACAGTTTGGTACATTCATTACTGGTGAACCAACGAATTATAGTTTCTACAGTATAGTAGATGGTAATTGGTCAACTCCTGCCAGCTGGTCCACTGAAAGATTTGGTGGTACACCAACAACTATAGAACCTACAATAGACGCTAATGTATATATTGGCGATAGCAAAAGAATAACTCTAAACTTAGATAAAACAAATAATCAATTAGTAAATATTGACTCATCTGGGATTGTCAATTTCACAGCTAATAACAATTTGCAAGGTACAGGCGAATTCAGACTGAATAGATTTGGTAAAATGGAAATAGAACATTTCCAAGGTATAACTACAACTGGGTTGAGTGGTGCTGTTCAAATGAGCACTCCTAACTATAACTACAATAATCATAATAGAGGTATTTTCGAATACAAGGGTACTTCTGCTCAGTTTATTGGTAACGGTTTACCAAATAATACTTTTAGATTGATAATGAATAAGCCATCTAACTCGCTTACGTTCAATCAACCAACAAAGACTATACTAGATTCATTGTATTTGAAATCTGGCGATTTCTCGTATAATACTTCATTTACTATACAAGGTAATTTGCGTAGAGCAGCTGGTGTTGGATTTGCATATACAGCAACTCCAATAATTGAGTTCAGCGGTGATTCAACACAGTATATAAATGATGAATCTACAGATTCACTAAGATTATATAGTGTTAGATTAAACAAAAGCAGTAGAAACTTAATATTAGAAGATAATTCTCCTTTAGATATTGTTGATCAGCTTAATTTCCAGGGTTCTAACAATGGAATTATATATGCTCGTAAACCTGGCAACTATGTTATAGTACGTGGTACAGTTAATAGAACTGGTTTAGGTCATATAAATGGTGAATTGATTAAAAATATACCTGCTGGCGACGCCACAGAAGTTACATTCGAAGTAGGTGATACACTTTACTACTCTCCATTCTTTTTAGATATGAGAGCAGGTACTGGTTCAACTGCAGGTTTCTTAGCAATGAATGCTGTTGCTGGTGATTACCCTTATATGGGTGATGAGATTATAACAACAACTAATCCTCCTGTTTATCCAGGGCGTATTGTCCATAGATATTGGAGATTAACTAAGCCAGCTTGGTCTGCATTTGTAAGAGGAACAAGAAATTTTGATATACGAAGTGAATATAGAGATTCAGAAGATTGGGAACAATTGGATAGTTACGAATGTGCTGATTTTGCTTTTAACACTTATTTTGATGATGCTACAAGAGACACAACAAATTGGGAATCTATTTGGCCATCTGTCGGAGGAATTTGTACAGATACTAGAGATATGAGTAGAACTCCAAGTTTCGCGAATTCTTTTGGTAATGGTACAACAGGAAATGTATTTACTGATGTTAATAATATTACAAAACCTTGGGGAAGCACTAAGACTTTATCAAATAGTGCATTACTATTAGGTGATTTTGTTCTAGGTAATCAGAACGGTAAAGCTCAGTTTATTACATTCTATTCTCGTCAATCTGGAAACTGGACTGATGCAAATACTTGGTCTACTGTAGGCCACTTAAGTCCTATAAACGTGGCGGATACTATTTCCCCTACGATTAATTTTAGAAAGTTCCCGATCCGTCAATATGATAATGTACTAATTGATTCAAGTCATAAAGTAACACTTGATGCTTCAATTGGTATGGGTGAATATACGCAAACTGGATCTCCATTCAGATATTTAGCAAAAGTAGGACCAAACGTAGTTGTAAAACCTAAAGGAATCTTGGATTTAGATATATTTGAATTAAGAGGAAACTCTTTCAAAGCAGAAAAAGGAGCTACAGTTATTATTGGATCTTCATTTGGAGCTAATCAAATATCTCCCGCAGCAGTTAGAGGTTTAGGTAATCTGAAAGGATATGCTAGAGCTATGGAAGATAGTGTTAATCTTGTCTATACTGCTGAAGGTATAACTCCTAATAACCCGAATAATGGTTTCCCTTATTATTACAATTATTGTACTATAAATATGGGTGATAATGCTAGGTATATTCGCAGAGTAACTGTACTTGACGGTGCAACGACTATAATGAATAATAACACTGGGGATAGTTTAATCAATATTCTATCATTCCATGATTATGTTGCCGAGTTAACAGCGGGACAGACATATACTTTAGAGGTTGAAAAAGAAGATGCCACAAATAATAGATATTTAGCCGCTTTTATTGATTGGAATAGTGATGGTGATTGGACTGACGCCAATGAAAGAATAGTTGATCAGAACTTCCCCAATAACACAACTACTGCATCTGTAAGCTTCACAGTTCCGGCTACTACACCAGAAGGATCTACTCAAATGAGAGTTGTCTATAGGTCAAATAGCACTAGTAATAACCCTTGTACAAGTAGCAACGGTGAAACTGAAGATTATACTATAGTTGTAAGAAATGCTGCTACTAATATTTCTCAAAATATGGGTAATTTAGTTCCAAATACAATTAACTCTCTAACTATACATAGTCCTAGACCAACTAGTCAAGTAAATGTTTCTCAAGCATTGAATATTGTTGATTCATTGAAGTTCACTAGTGGTTTGCTTAATGCAAACGGAAATAATATTACTTTGAATGGTGATATTGTTGTTGATACTTTAAACCCATTCAACCAAGGTGCTGCTACTTTAACTCTTAATAAAGGTAAAGCGCAAAATATTCGTGGTACTCAACCAGTAACTTTGGGTGCAGTTACTATAACTAAAGATTCTAACGATGTCTTTATAAAAACTAATACAACTTTTGCTGGTAATACTGCTGTTACATCTCAGACTTTAATACATGTGATGGATAGTGATACTTTAACTTTTGGTAATGCTTCTACATTAACTTCTGGTGCAGGTGGATTTGGATTAACTAGAATGATAAAAGTTTCTGGTACTCCTACACTATCTGGAGTTATAAATAAACAATTTAATAATGCAGCTGGTAATCAATCATTTACTTATCCTATAGGTACTGATACATTATATAATCCAGGTTTTGTAACGATTAATGGTGCTTATACTGGAATCCCTGAATTGTCAGTTCAATTGAATAATGCGAAACATCCAGCTAGATTAAATGATCTAATATTGAATAAATACTGGTCTGTGGCACAAAAAAATATTACAAGTTTAAGTACATCTTCATTTAAGTTCTTCTATAATATCCCAGCTGATACTAATGGTAATGCACCTAGATATTATGCTGGACTTTATCGACCTTCAAACGAATGGGAAGTAAACTTAGGTACAAACCCTTCTGCATATCCTGATACAATTAAAGCAACAAATACATCGTATTTTGTTGGTGATTGGACTGCTGGTGAATCAAGTACTTATTTCAAAGGAAGAAATTATTATTCTAGAGTAACTGGTAATTGGGATTTAGCTTCAAACTGGTCTAACGTTAATCACGCTGGTCCGCCATCATCTTACGCTCCGGGTGAGTTATCTCAATCTGATACTGTGTTTATTGATGGACATACTATAGCATTTAACGTTGATACAGTTACAGTTGATACAATTACAATTGGTGGTGTTTTTGGTGGAGCTTCTACAGCTGGTAGAGGTATATTAAACTTCGCTGCTGCTCCTCTAGATAAACACATGACTATTCAGAAATCACTATTCTTAGCTTCTGATGGTCGAGTTCAGTCAGCTGTTCAACTTGGTAAAGTTGATACACTTTCTATTTACGGGAGATTAATAAACAATGGTACTGCCGCAAATACAGCAGGTATTGACTTACACAATAGTGTAAATGACTTTGTTGTATTAAACTTCAATGGTTCTTCTGATAGTTACCTAGAAGGAACTGGAGCTTGGGACGGACTTTCAGAGGTCAATCTAAATAAAGATGGTGGATTGAGCGATACTCTATTCATTAATTCTGCAACTTTAGGTGCTGCTTCTTCTTCATTCCTAGATTATGGTTTTAATCTGAAATCTGGTGTTCTGAAACATTACAATAATTATGATTTCGTAGCTGGTAATGATGGTATTGGTATCAATATGGATCAGTTCACTGGTATAGTTGTTACTAATGGACGACTAATTTCTAATGAAACAGTTAATACTGATGTAGATAATACAATCGAGATATTCGGTGGTGAATTTGTTGTTGGTGATGCAGTAGATGAAAACTTTATTTACCAAGATAATACATTAGTCCACTTAAACGGTGGTAAAATGACAGTAGCTGGTGCATTCGATGGAGATTTCCTTGGTGCAACGCTACGACTAAATATAGAAAATAATTCAGAACTAAAAGTATTAGATAAAGGCGCTACTGACATAGGGCTAGTAGGTCTGAATGTCAATGCTGGTTCTACTCTCGATATGGCAACTGGCCGTATAATTATTGCTAATGCTATTCCGGGTGCTAATGCTGACTATAAAGTTAGTGCTACTCTTGGGACTGGATTTACTGGTGGTGTTGTTCAAATTGGTGATTCAACTTCTACTCTGGCTAATTCGCAAATTAAAGTAATTGGTAATTCATTAGGTAGTACACCTATTTATGATATGCATGTAGTTGGTAACACAATTTCTTGTCTTCAAACTGGTGCTAGTGTAAATGTTGCTAATAATCTAACTATTGATGATGGTGCCACATATAATGTTTCAACTAATAGTCTAACTGTTGGTGGTGATATCACTAACTATGGTCTATTTGATGCATCAAATGGAAATATAGCTGATTTTAGATTGCTAACATTGAACGGTGCGGGTGACCAAACTATATTCAATGATGATGCTCCGGGTATGAGTTTACACAATCTTACAATTAACAAGACAACTGGTAATGTGATTTTATCAGGATCTGGTAATTCAAATCTTCGAGTTCATAGAAACTTAGAATTTGCGACTGGTAATAATGCATTAATAAATGGTAGTGCTAATCAGTTTGCATCATTCGTGGAAGTTAGTCCACTTGGTGGTACTAACCCTGCTATTATAAGAAATGGTAAGGGACACGTTTACGGTAGATTATATCGTCACTTCACTGCTAACGCAACTGAAAGAGTATTCACAGTAGGTTCTGATACTATCGATTCTTATAGACCTGCAATAATTAAAACTGTAAACAATGGTAATACTGCTGGTCTTATTGGTGTTGCACACTATGGTGTGGATCATCCAGATTTAGACCCAGCTGTTATGAATACTGCTCTAAACGTTCAGAAATATTGGAATGTCAACACTAATGGCTTTGCTCTTGGTGCTGGTAATACTTATGAAATGAACTTAGATTTCTTAAATCCTGCTGATATTAGAAATAGTGCGAACACTAGTTTCTTCGAGCAGTTTATGTATGACCCAGCTTGTCCTGCACCTCCGGGGTTATGTCCCCCAGGTACTGGTACTTGGACTGAGTTAGTTGCAATGAGTAAAACAACTTCATCAATCAGAACTAAACAAGTTAATTTCTACGGTGACGTAGTAATTGGTGAGCCATCTGGTATTACTTTCTATAGTATTGCTAATGGTAACTGGCGTTTAGCAAGTAGCTGGTCAACAGCTGGTTATGGTGGTGCTCCTGCTGCTCGTTTCCCGAACTTGACTTCTGATATAGTAAGAATTGGTGATAATAAACGAATTACAATGCCTGATGGTATCTTACATGACCCTGTTAGAGCGGTTATAGTTGAGAAGCATTTAGGGAACCCAGGTGAGCTTTATATACTTGGTAATACTGGTAGTGTAAAAGCTAGCTCATTCCAAATTGGTGATGACTGTACTCTTGCATTTAGTAATGTAGGTGGTATAACTGATAATGCTACCCAAGGTGCTATCCAAACAAATACTAAATCGTTTGGTGTTGCAAACCTTATATTCAAAGCTATTGGTGCTAGTATGGTTTCTGGGAGAGGTTTCCCTGATACGCTTGCATCTGTAAAAGTTGATTTAACTGACCCGAATGAGTCTGTATTTACAACAAATAATGTAGGCGCGTTGCCTATAAAAGTAAGAGATTCGATAATAGTTGACAACGGTAGTTATGAATCTGGTAATAGAGATTTCAGATTATATGGTAACTTCTCTCAATATGCTAATGGTCTTTGGAAACCGCTTACAGGTAATTTCCTTGTAGCTGATCCTAACCTTAAAACATTCAGAGTTGGTAATGCCGCTGGACTTTCATTCTATAATCTAGATGTAACTGGTGGAGATATAACATTTGATTTACTTCCTTCGGGGGGTGCTAGTACTCACATGTACGTAGAAAATAATCTTAATTTATTAGATACTACTCTTATAAAGGTAAGAACAGATGTTAGAAAAGTAATTATTGCCGATGGTGGTACAGTAACAAGAACTGGTACTGGATTCATTGATGGTACTATGCAAAGATACTTTGCTGCTGGTGTTGATACAAAACAATTCGCTGTCGGACTTGATGATATTTATACTCCTGTTACCGTTACTACTGATAATGGTGCTGGTGGTGTAGCTGGCGGATTCGATGTTATTGCTCTTGAACCTGTTCCGAACGAGCCGCTTTGGGGTAATAGATTAGACCTAGCTAAGAGAATAGAAAGATTCTGGAAAATATCTGCTGGTGATATTAATGTTGATTTAGGTTCTAGAAAATTCAATACTAAATTTGAATTCCCTTCTACTGAATTAGCTGCTATTGATGAAACTAAAGCTGTTATCAGAAGAGAAACTTTGCAACCTGCAACTTTCCCTATCTGGTACCAAAGACAAAAAACTGATCTACAATGGAACGTTGGTAATGCTGATGTTGAGCTTTCTGGTACTTCTCTTCTTTGGGAAGATTTCGGGAACTTCTATATAGGTGAAAAACCACAAAGAACTTTCTATAGTAATTCAAATGGTCCTTGGACTGACAATGCTTCTTGGGCTATGGATATTGGTGGTAGTATATTACCTCCGGGTGGTACTTACCCTAATAATGACCCTACTGAAATGGATGATATAGTAATAATTGATGATAGTGATATTATCAACCTAGATACTATTCCTCAGGTAGCTGCATTGACTATCAAAGATAATTCTACTTTTGAAATCGGACTAGGTACTTATGTAGGTGGTAGTACTCCTGCTAGTACATTCGACCTAACTGGTGGTACAATTGATAATAAATCTGAATTTGGTATTGACTCTGACGATAATATAAGTTGGACTAGATTTGACAATAAAACTATTGATACAGATATAGACTTTATATTCTCAGGAACTACTGACCAAATATTTGGTAATGAGTTCCCGACTACAATTGCATCACTTACAATAGATAACTCAGGACCTCCGGGTGATAATACTGTAGCTATTGGTGATAATGATTATACAATAACTGGTGATGTAGTTATCACTGATGGTGATTTGCGTCACTCTGCTGATGGAAACAACCTTACTTTACAAGGTAATCTATCAACTACAGAACCTCTTGTTCTAAATGAAGATATTAACGGTAATCCTATTTGTTCTGATTTGACTCTACAAGGTAGTGGAGCTACTAATCAAACTATAGCTGGCCCGGGTGCTCTTACATTCTGTGATTTGAACATGGATAGAGGCGCGGGTGCTGGTATCGGAATACTTCAAACTCCAGCTACAGTAACTGGTAATGTCAATCTATTAGTTGGTGCTAATGCTAACCCACAAATCTTCGAATTGGGGAATGGTGGAAATCTAAGCGTTACTAATACTGATCCGAATGCAATGTCTGGTGGTTCTGATGGACCTGCTAGATTTATAAGAACTTCAAAAACTGGTGGCTCACTTTGCCGTACAGTTACAACTAGTGGTACTTACACTTGGCCTGTCGGCTCATTGGAAGGTGGGAATGATTTATACGCTCCTGCTACTTTGACTACTGACGCTGTTGGTACTGATGGTGATATATGCTTGAAAACAAATGTTGGTTCTAACACGAACCCAGCTGGTGCTCATAATGAAGTATCGTCTGACGCTAGTGATTATATCGCTAGATTATGGGAAATAAACTCAGCTACTACTACTATAACTGGTCAACTTGTATTCAACTACAATGACTTAGATATACGTGGTACTGAAGCTGATTATGATAGAATCGGTAAATGGTCTGAACCGGGTGAAGGTACTCCGGGTACTTGGACTACTTATAATACTGGTATCAACATTGCAAATAATACTTTCTCTACTGCTGCTTCTTTCGATCCTGCTGATATGATTGGTGATTGGACTTTGGCGGAGTTAATAGCTTTCAGAAGAATATTCTATAGCCGTATGACTGGTAATTGGACTAATCCTAATTCATGGACTGCCAACTCTACTCATATAGGTCCGATATTCGCTGCTGGTGTATTCCCGAATATAATACAAGATTCAGTTGTTGTCGGTGGTGGTAATGCTGGTGTTAATGACCACGTTATTACTCTTGACGTAGCTGGCTCAGTTGCAATCGGTGGTGTGGCTCTTGGTACTAGTTCTACTAATACAGGAACTCTACTAACTGGTGCTAATGTAATCACTGGTGATCACTTTACTATGGGTGAACTTTCAACTCTTGGGGTTGGTTCTGCTGATGGTATTAGTGCTTTGGGTAATGCAACTGGTAATATACAAGCATCTGTTGTTAGAACATTTGCTACTGCGCCACTGAGAACGAGCTTTATATACGAAGGAACAACAAACCAGATTACTGGTAATGGTCTTCCTCTTAATGTAGAAAATATAGCAGTCAATAATACTGGAATACCAACTAACAATACTGTTACATTCCAATCTCCTGTTGCTGTCGAAGGCAATATGAGAGTTCAAACTGGTGTGGCTGATATAAATACTCAAACTGCTACTTCTGATGGAACTGGTACTATGAGTATAGACGCTGCGGCTAAATTGAGTATATCTGGAACGAATAATCTACTTACTTCTGTTAACAACTATGCTACATACGCACTAGACATTAATAGTATAGTAGAGTTCTACGGTACGGCACAAACTGTATCAGATTTACCAGCTAACTTAGTTTCTGGTCTTGGATATTGTATATTGAACAATGCTGGCATTAAGACTGTAAGTGCACCATTGCTAATAAGAAGAGATTTGACTATTATAAATGATGCGAACCTAAATAACTTAGTGGGTGTTAATTCGCTTGAAGTATTAGGAAATATTATAAACGATGCCGAGATAAATAATCAAGGTATTATAGAAATTGGACAATAGAATTTAAGTAGTAATACTTATTGATAGAATATACGAAATACAATAAATTAGTATTAAT
>JBLWYD010000051.1:0-22736 GCA_048267165.1 Bacteroidota bacterium | reverse complement strand
AATAATTGAGGTTTTAAAAAGTTGTGCAGATAATATAAAAAACCTTAACTCTATACGAATTAAGGTTTTATCTTTAAATCAGTACGGGCGGAGAGACTCGAACTCTCACACATTGCTGCACTAGATCCTAAGTCTAGCGTGTCTACCAATTCCACCACGCCCGCGTACTTATTGGACTTAAGACTGTAACAGGCTTAATTTCACAACATTCTTAAATCACCACATTTTAACTGTTTTTATGCTTTAGTGTGCAAATAGTGTGCAAAAAATGGCATCAATTAAATTTATTTTCAGGTCTATAAAAGACTTTGGTTCATTAACTATGAGATTTACTCATAAGGATAAAAACAATAAACTCGATATTTTTATTAATACCGAATTTAAATCGAAAAGAAGTTACTGGTTTGATTCCAAAAACAAGCAATTAAAATATCCCTAAGGCGAACTGTAAGGAATCTTTAAAAGTAAAATCAATAATTATTAATCTTGAAGAATTCGTTTATAATAGGTTCAATATTGATTTTGAAGTTACTGACATTAATAAACTTTGGTTGCAAGACTGTATTAACAACTTTTTTAATAGAACTACTAACACAAAACATAAACTTCCTTTAACTTTAGTTAACTACGTAGATTACTACATAAATAAGTCATCGACTATTAAAAATGCTAAAGGAACTTTTGGTTTATCTAAGTCAAGAATTGACGATTTTAAAATTTTAAAAAAGTTCTTAATTGAGTTTCAAGGAAAAGAAGCTATCAAAATTAAAGATGTAAATCTTGATTTTAGCAACCGTTTTGTTAATTGGATGGTTGATATTAAGAAATATGCTTCAGGTTATGCAGGTAGAATGTTAAGTGTTATTAAAACACTTTGTAACGACGCTAAATTTAATGGTTTAGAAACACATCCACAATTATTTAAAGTATCTGGATACAAGACAAAAAACGAATATATAATCGTTTTAAGACCAGAAGAATTGGAATCTATAAAAGATATAGAACTCCCCTTAAAAAGCCTTAAAAACGTCCGTAAATGGCTTCTTTTAGGCTGTTATACAGGTCAAAGAGCAGGCGATTTACTCAACATAACTTTAGATAATTTTCATACTAGAAATAACCTAGAAGTTATCGAATTAAAGCAACAAAAAACGGGTAACTTAGTTACTATTCCTGTACTTGAAGAAGTAAAAGAAATTATATCTAATGGGTTTCCTTATAAGATTAGTCAACAGAAGTTTAATCAATACATGAAAGAAATATGTAGACTTGCTGGAGTTAATCAATTAACAGAAGGTTTTCTATTTAATAAAGACTCTAAACGTAGAGAATTAGGAAAGTATGAGAAATGGGAATTAATTTCAACTCATACTTGTAGAAGAACCTTCTGTACGAACAACTTCGGGAAGCTCCCTAATTATTTAATCATGAGTGTTACAGGACATAGAAGTGAGAAAACGTTTCTCGGTTACATTGGTAAAACATCTTACGATTATGCTAAACAGTTTAAAGAAATGTATTCAAAGAATCAGAATTAATTTCTAAATCAAAAAAATGACCCTTTTCGGGTCATTTTAAGGTTTCAAAGGTTAATTTTTTTATTACAAAAGTTGTCATAGTGTTCTTTTACTTATAATAATAAAAATACAGAGTGACAACTTTTGCAAATAATTAGAGAGCTTAAAACTTACATTCTCAACTGTTAATTTAAATGATTTTGCTTTAGCTTATTCATTAGACTCATCTAAACTAATTACTTTTAAAAACATTATTAATATCCAAAAGATTATCAGTTGTATATTGAATATTTTTAAGATTATCTTCAAGCATTCCACATTTATTTATTGCTTCTATTTTTGAATTCTTTACATCATCTCCAATACCAAAATTACACCAAACACTTGTAAATTCAGTAATTCTATTTTTTCTGTGTGTTTTTGAATCGAGTTGAGGATAATATATAAAACTATCATTACAGCTCATATTACGTAACATTATTACATCTTGTTTAGTTTTAACAACCCATTTATTCAATTTTGAATCCCAAAAATTATATTTAGTATCTCCATTGAGTTGAGATTTAACTAAAAAACCTTCTAGTTCAATGTTATCACTAATTTTTCCATTAGATTTAAGTTTAAAAAGAGTTTTAATACGATAAGAACTTACTACAACATATTTATCAAAACCTATATCCCCTCTAGTAACATACATTTTCTTAGAAGTATACATATTTTCCTGACCAATAATGGTTTTAACAACCTCTAGCTTGTAAGAAATCCCATTTTCATCTGTTACAGAAGAGTTATTCATGTAATAACGAAGCTTTTCCAGCTTCTTTTCCTTTGCTAACTCTTCTTCCTTTTTAGCTTGAATAACCTTCTCTGTTGAGTTATCATTCTCAGAGTTCTCCTTAGGGGTTTCTTCTTTAGTGGTCGTTCCGCATGATACTAGAAAAGCAATCATAATACTTGCTAAATATTTTTTCATAAGATTTTATTTTTAATTCGCTCAAATATAGAAGAAATATTTCTTTTGCGTCCGTTCGTCCGCGTTATTTTTTACAACTATACATTCATTTGCTGTATGGATGTAAATAAAAAAGTTTGCAATTACATAGCTAAAGAGTGGATTAAACCAAGTAAGTCTAACAGAAACTTTGCTCTTGATCATAATATTGACGAGAAGACTGTTAGAAAGATTCTTCAGACAGATGGATATAGAATTCCTTTAAAAACTTTACATAAGATTTGTGAAGCTAGAAACCTTAAACTTGAAGATTTTTTTAAACTAGTTAAGATTTAGAGGTCTTTTATTTAACTTCTTCACCTTATTAATGAACAAAAAAACATTTACGATAATCGTAAGTGTTTATTCTCTCTCTATAAATCAATAGAAACACGTTAAATATCACATACAAATATGGGGGAAATATGCAACTTATTAATAGAAGTAGAAACTCTCCCCACATTTGTATGTTTTAAATTTAAAGCATAAATAATCTTTATGTAATACTAAATTAATGAGGTAATAAATATCAAAAAACTTTAAATTTGATTTAGTAAAACTTTTTTAAGTTATATTAAAGTAATTATTTTAAAAAAAAAAATTAAAAACATATCTCTATGGGAAAAACACTTCGTCAATTGCATTTTGAAATACAACATATAATGGATCTAAGTATCCAAGAATTAGAAACGACTCCAAAAGAAGAGTTGAAAGAATTTCTGAAAGAATTGAAACGGAATTGTCGATATGTTATAGCTGAGAAAAAGAGACACACCTACAGCAACAATATTCAAGCTAATGCAGAACGTCGTATCATAGATATAGAAATACAAATGGAAAATATTAATGAAGTTTTAAACAAGGAAGAAATTACCAAAGATAAAGACAACATTAAGAAAATCTCACACCCATTTGTGGATGATGAAACACTATCTATTTTCAATAATATAATGGAAAAATGGGATTATGATAAAGATATAAAATACGCTTACATCTTTAATGAATTAATGCCTGAAAATCATCCACCTAGTGAATACGAAAAATATATTCGTGAGAATTATAACAAGTTAATTGTTAAGTTTAACTACAACAATGCGAATTCAAAAAAAGTAAAACAACGTTTAAGAGAAATAATTAAATCAAAATAGTTTTATCGATAAATCAGGATAATTTATCTATACATTTTTAGCTTAAACTCGTAAGATATTTGTGCCATCATTAAAAACTATTAACAATGGCTAAATATATTACAACACAATTATCACCAAAAGAATTGGTAAACTTTTTTAACTGTAAGCCTATAGAGAATGCAGTAAACTTAAAAATTAAAAAATCAATCTCTATAAGAAAACCTTTCTTAACTCGAAAAGAAACTATACAGCTTTTCGATATTAATCTCAATTACATTAATTACTGGAACAAAAAAGAAATCCTAAATTCTCTTAAAATAGATCGAAGGAAATATTTTAAAGGATACAACTTTCTTAACCTACTGTTTTAGTAAAAAAACATAGCATTAATTCTTTTATACTGTCATTCTAGAGGACATATAATTTGGTTTCTGCTAACTGTAATAATCATTACAGTATCAAACCTGTATCAGTTATAGAACCTATACGGACAACTTAATCTAAAAGTAAACACCATATTTTTTTAACCTGTGTACCACTTGGGGAAACCTAATTCTTACATAGAATAAAGAGTCACTTTCCCCAAGTGGTACACCCTAAAATTATAAAATGAGTAACAAATATTATTACTTCTCAACCCATACAATCAATCCATTGATATATAGCCGACTGGAAGCTCACAAGACATATAAAACATTAAACGAAGAGACTAAAGATCTATTAGATATGCTGGTAGATCAATATCCAAAAGGAGAAGCAACAGAAAGCGCTATTGAATGCTCTTCTAAATTCATAATGAAACATAAGAGCGAGCTTTATGAATTAGAAAAGCTTAAAGGAACTTCTTTAATATATTTCCTTTCAGAATACTTAGGGTATCACTTTAAATGGGGAGCAAGTACAAGATCCTTTGGTAAAAACTCAGATATGAGAGCAGGGAAAATATCAGAACAAAACCTAATAAAGGAAATGACAGATCCAACAGGAGATATTAAGAAGTTATTAGATGCTTCAGGAACGGATCTTTCTGCCGTAAAACCTTTCTTACCTGCTATTATGATATCGCTTGACACTAATACAAGAGATAAATCCAAAATGGAGTTTAAACACACAGGTAAATTTTGTTTTGACTTCGATAAACTAGAAGATTCAAAAGAAGCTATTAAATGGATGAACAAAGTATGGATAGGAACTAAAAACATAAAACCATACATGGGATTTGTATCACCGAGGGGGAAAGGATTTAAAATATTCTGTCAAGTAGATCTTTCAAATCTTGATTTTCAAAGTGATTTTAGTTTAGAAGAAAGAGAAAGTGTTATGAAACACCATAAAGTTTGGTACGAAGGGGCAAGAAAAGAATTAGTAACTGCTTTTCCTGAGCTTGAAGATAAAATTGATGTTTCTACAAATGACCCTCAACGTCTAACTTACCTACCTTTCATAGCAGACAAAGTCAATAGTTTCAAATATGATCCTTCTCAAATCTCTAATTACTCAGAAATTGTAAACATTGAAAAGGAACAAAATCGTAAAGAGCTCCTTAAGAAGATATCTGAAAACAAACCTGAGATAGACAAGATTATGAAAGCTCAGAATATAACTTCTAAGGAGGAAGCTTATTACTTATTAATCAAAAGTAGATCTAAGAACTTTAATTTAGAATATGAGACTGAAAAATTCATCAAGGTTATTGATTATTTAGAAGATCTATCAAATAAAGATAATAGAGTTTCTAATTGGGTACACGAAAAGTTTGATGATTATTACACATTAAACAAGTTATGCTGGGTACTATATGGAGTATTTGGTGATTTAGCAATTGAACAATTAAAAAGACTAATTCCTGAAGGATCTAATAAACTAGATGAAGATCATAATGATTATCGTTGGGCAATCCGATCAAAAGATAGTTATACTGAAGAACAACTAAGCTCATTGTCACTTGGATCATTTTACGAATTGGTTAGAAAACTGGGAGAAGTAAAAGATTTTCTTTCTGAACAGTATAGGTTATCCTCAGGAGAGGTAAACGACTTTAAACTACTGAATAATTATTATGAGACCTATATTAGAAATAAAGCTTCATATGATGAAGATGATAACTCAGCGGATTTATCCGAGTTTTTAGATAAAATCACCAATTTTTTTGATAAAAAGCAAGTAAAATTACCTTTAATTGAAGAATTAGAGACTATTACAGCAGAAATTACTCTTGAAAAAGAAGAGTATCTAGACAAGGACGTTATGCATGATTTATTTCAAAACAAATATGCTGAGAAAAGAATATTTTGTCTTAGAAGTCAATGTGGTACAGGAAAAAATAGTATTGCTGGTCACCCAGACTATAAAATGAAAGGTAGAACTATATTAAGTGAACCATTTATGGCGATTCAAAACCAAATTGCTAAAGAAGCTTGGGATGAAGAAAATAGACCTGATCAAGTTTTTGTCAATTCCAATATTGAAGATACTCTTAAAAGCTTTAAAAAGAAAAATAATGAAGCTATGAAGGTTAATTATGAAAGCACCTTAAAAGGAAAAGACCTACCAAAGTCAGATGATTTAGTTGTTCATTGTACCTATAACCAAGTATTGAATCTGAGCCATGAACAATTGGCAACTTTTGATTATATCTTCATTGATGAGGCTCATACATTGTCAGATGGACTTGACTATAGAGCTGATGTTATTTCCGATCTAATACATTATATCATTGAGTTTGTTTCTAGAAAGAGAGATTGTAAGACGAAAATTATATTCATGTCAGGAACTCCTAATGTTGAAACTCATGTTATATCAGAACTAATGGAACGTGATCATATAAAATCACTATTCCAAAGAATTATAGTTGATAAAAATTACAAAAGGAAACCAATTATACACTTAACTCATTTAGATACGGATGATTCTAAAGAAAGATTTGATGAGGTTGTAAATCAAATGAATAAGTATTTAAAACAAGGAAGAAAAGTATGTCATATTTTTAACAACAAAGCTAAAATGGACGAATGTATCAGAGAAATTCAAACCAAATTATCTTCTGACATTAAAGTTGGATTATTTTATTCAGGATCAGAAGGAAAATGTACCCAAAATATATTATCAGGTAAGTTTGGAGATTACGATATAGTTCTTGCAACAACTTTTTTTATAAACGGTATCAACATAAATAAAGACGGAGTCACTGAAGATGAGATAAAACAAGGTAAAATCTCTACTCAAAAATATGGAGTGATCATAGATTTAGGAGCAATCCATACTAAAATTAGTGCTATAAATGCAATCCAAACAATTAATAGATTTAGAAATAGACAAATTCACAGCACAGTATTCTTATCAAAAATATTTAAACCAGATCCAAAGAATTCTTCAAGAGAGTTTAGTTTTAGAAATGCAGGAAAAACAATTCTTGGAATCAATAAATATAACTATCATTTACTAAGTGTTAATAAAGACGCTACCCCCAACGAGATAGTAGAAGAGGATGAAAAAGAGAAGTTACATTTATTAGAAGAAGTAAGAAAAAACCCTGAACAAGTATCAGTGAAAAATATTTCAATATTTACTCAAGAAGAGGAGAATAAAAAGCTTGTAATAGACAGTATCAGTGAAAAGGCAAGAATGTACGAAGATTGGTTTTGCTCTTTAGATGGGTATCATTACCTAGCTAAAGATGCTGGATTTAATTCTATCATAAAGCATAAAAGTATTGGTGAACCCCTTAAGGAAATGACCGAAGATCAAATAGATTTAGAAAACGAACTTATAAGAAACTTCTTAAATGATGAAATAGCTATGGATTATCTTCAAAGCCAAGTTGATCCAGAGAAAAGAATCTATGTTAAAGCTTCTAAAGTAGTATCAGATCCTCTAAGTACAGATATTGGTAATTTTCAGGTTATAGATAATATTAACGATTGCTATATCCTTCAAGGAGACTTTCATTTTTCTCATGAAAGAGCTGTAAATAAACTAATAAAATATCATTTAAGATTATGCTATCGGTATGGAGTTGAAGAAGCTATTAAAATTCTACATTTCTTAATAAACCCAAAAGCAGAATTATCAAATTCCGATAGTCCTAGTTACCTTAAAAAGATTACTGAGTATATAGATGCTTGTAATTCAACTCAGAATGGTAAACTAATCCAAGGTATAAATTACATAAGGACAATAGATTTCCTTTCTGAAAATAAATTAGGAATTGTTAAGAAAGTAGAACCTACTTATATTTCCTATACAGTTCATAATATAGAATTAGTAGCTGCTCTAAAAAATATGTGGGCTAAACAGCAATATGAAGACACTATGTATAAGTTAGAGACATCTAATTCTAAAGAAAAAGCAGACCTAAAGAAATATTATTCGAATACAGAGTTAATAAAAACAATCGACTTAGAAGAATTAGAAACCCTATTAAACAAATTATCTAAATACACACCTTTAAATCATACTAAAAAAGGGAATCTTAAATCCTTAGAGACTATAATCATACCTAGAGTTGTAAGAAGTAAAAAATTACTAGCTGATATGGATATAGATATTAGCAAGTTTGTTGAACCTGAATTATCCACCACTACAGATAATTCAGATGAGTTGACTAAGCTTTGTGATAACAGTTTAAGAAATCTGAAATCTTATGTAAAACCATTATTAAAATCTAATAATATATACATACAAGATATTTATGATGCTCTTGAAGAAAAGTTAAAAGAGAAAGACATTTACAGCTCTATTAAATATGTAAATGATTTAATTGAAAACCCTATTACACCTAATTTTTTAGAAGAATCTAATATTCTTAACAAATTAAAAATTGATCTTAGCAAATGGGATAACTTATTATTAACTTCTTTTAAAACTTCAGAACATGGTACTTATAATAAACTTAAAAAGTTAAAATATATTCCCTTTGTACATCAAACGTTTTTCTGTGATAAAGAGTTTAAACTAGAGAGTTTAGATAAAAAATTCACTCTAGATTTAAATGGAAAAGATGTATTTAATTCTTTGGAAGAAAACTCAAAACAATTTAGAGGAACTAAAAAACCAAGATTAAGAAAGAACTCCAGTAGAGTTACGCTAAATCCAAATACGACAGAGACTTCTTATGTAGTTCTAAACAAAAATGGTGACATCATTTATTCAGACTTCTCTCTTACCAAAGCTTGTAAGTTTTTATGCCAATATGCTTATGATAATGAAGGATTTGTATTGAAAGATCGAAGTACACCTCCTAAAAAATTTAACAAGGGGATCTACAATTCTGATACATTTAAAAGAGACTATTATGTCAATAGTTCTAAAAACAAATCTATTGCGAATTATAGTATAATAGTATTTGAAATCAATATTCAAAACTACAGAAACCACCTAGGTCTACCAAAGAAGAAGAAGAAGAGAAAGAAAACTGCTTAGTTATCTCAAAAATGATCTATTAATCTTTGAAGATAGCGTTCCACTTGGGAAACCTAATTCTTATATAGAATAAAGAGTTACTTACCCCAAGTGGAACACTTTTATAAAACAGAAATACCCTTCGCTTTATAAACGATTTATTGATTCTTTCAATGCTTCAGCTAATTCTCTTATGGTTGGTTTCCATTAAAAATGTGTTGTGTTTGCTAAGCGGAAACATCTATTTTTACAGCTTATTAGTTTATCTTTTTATTTTCCTACTACATATATTCCAATCCAGTTTTTAGGAAAACTCTTTTCTTTCCATATTTCATTAAATCTTGTTACTCCCCAAAAATCATTTGTAACATAAAAAACCGCATAAAAAATTTTATAATCTTTATTATTTGAATACCCTGAAACATCTGCAAATATCTGATCTATAGTAGTTTTTAACTTTGCTTCTGTTCTAGCATATTTGTATTCAATTGCGACATTTAAAAAAGGTAATAATATATCTGGTTTGTACTCCTGAGCACTTGTAACAAAAGATGTAATAGGGTACTTTGCGTTTGGAAAAACACTTTTACAAACTACTTTGACATTATTATAAACTTCTGTTTCAGATTTTGGAACTTTACCAAGATCTTCAAGTATTACGGCAGTATTTTTCAGAATATTTTCTAAATATGTAATTCCTGTCCTTTTTAGCAAGTAATCATAATTGTCCTCTCCGAAAAATTCATATGTCCTTAGAAAACTCCAAAATTCATTTAATACTTCACTGTAAGTATCTCCGCTTTCCTGATGAAATTTGCTCGACAATATTTCTTTTCTATTAGAGAGCATTGGTTTTAAAACTTCTTTAAAATGAATTAAATAATGAAGCTCTCCAGAGCTCTCAATATAACTACAGATTAATTTAAAAACATTTTTTGCATTACTAACAAAATTATCTTCTAAAAAATCTGTTTGCATCATATAATCAATATCTTGATTATTAGGATCGTTAAAGCCTGCAACTTCTTTTCTGTGTTCAATTTCATAAAAATTTGAACCCATTTCATATAATATTCTTTGAATTTGCTCTTCTCTAAAAAGGGTTAACGTATTCATTTTCTTAGTTTATTTTTTTGGGGGGCTAAATATACTCTAACTTGTTAGAATACTATCAAATATATTATAATTTGAAATGTACATATAAGACTATGATCATTTTTATTTAGGTTATGCTTTTGTAAAATTACACCTAAAAGATTTTAACCCTCTATTATACCTGTTTCATTTCACTTCTCTAAAAAACAAAAAGATGAACCTAAGTCCATCTTCTTGCTTGTTTTAATTATACTACTTCACTACTAAGAATTATCTTCTACAGTAGCATTTAGTACATTCTTTTTTACTGAAGCTATACCATTTTCCATGGCATCTTTACTTGAATAAATTTCACTTGTTCCGATGATTTGCCCGTTAGCTGCTTTTAGATTAAAATATGGGCTTCCATCTTTTGCTGTTAACCTAGCATATTTGTTATCATCTTGTGAATTAGTTTTAACAGACTCTATTCCGTTATTACATGCTGCTTTAGTAGTATACGCTTCACTGGCTAGAATAGTTTGTCCATTTCCAGCTTTTAAGTTAAATCTAAATTGCCCAGATTTATCTGTTTTGATTTCGAATTTTGACATGGAATTATTTGTTTTTGTATACTGATAAAAATAAATAAAAAGGATGTAAAACAAAAAAAGATGAACTAATAAGCAATATAAAATTGGAGATTCTAATGAACATCAAAATACATATACCACAGCCTTAATTCTTCATTTAATTCATTTTCATTGTACTAATTTTTGCGTAGTACTATTACAAATAAAAGACACATAATTATACCCTTTATGTTTTAAACCAAAAGGATAATAACTACCCATCTTTTTTGAGGGCTTTTCCAGTTTTTTGGAGTATACCACCCTTAAATAAGACTCAATTTCAATATGTAATCGGAAACATCCCATAGCAATCCAAAGCTACTGAAAATTATTCATCTTTACCTATTTCATTTAGAATCAATTCAACAGGGTTTATTGTTTGTTCTTCAACCCATGTATTGGTATTTATAAGTTTTTCAATCAAAATTTGTTGCTCTTTCAAATAAAGCTCTCTCTCTAAATTTGAAAACTTTCCCTCTCTCCATTTACTTTTATGGTTCCCTGACTTAATAGGTTTTAACATTGGGTTTTTAGGTGTAATTAGAGTTATTTCTTTTTGCTTCTTTTCAAAAATATCTACAACCCTCTCATAAATTTGAAGCCCATGATAGTCCCAATCACAAACATAGTAAAGCGGTAATTCAAGATATCTCTTCGAAATCCTTTCAAGTTTGGCAGTATTACTACCTCCTACGTACCATAACTCAATATTATTATTGGTGAACTCCCAATAGGCTTTTATGAAATCAAAATTTTCGCAAAGTAAAATTGCAATTGGATTTTCACAGTCTTGAGATATCCTCCACTGATTATCTGTCGACTCATCTGGGAACTTATCTATTTTCAATAGTTTAAGAACATCTTTAAAGAGACCTGACTTACTCTCTAAATATTTTGAATCTTTTTGTTTAAATACAACAGAACTAAAAATCCGTGCAGTCGTAAGATTAGAACTAAGCTCTTTACTATTATTAAAAATAAACATTAATGTTTTTAAGTCATATGCATCATATTGTTTTAAAGCAGAGTTATCTATACCTGCATTTTTAAAAAATTTTGAATAGTAGTTGTATTGCTCTAAAAAGTGAGTTTCAAAATACTCTTTATATCCTCTTCTAGTTTCTAAAATATCTAAACTTGTTTTACTGTAGCCTATAATTCTCCTTCGCTCAAAAAGAATATTTTTAACGTAATCATTCTTGAGCAATTTATTCCTAGTCTTCTTTTTTATGTATAAAGTATAAAGCCCTTTCAGTATTCGCCAATCTATATCTTCTCTCATATTAATTACTATAAATACCTACTGGATGTTGATTAATAAAGTCAAGGTCAGGGTTTTTAAAAAGCTCAAATATATGTTGATTACCTTCAGTTAATTTTACTAATCCAATAGACAGTGAAAGAATTTGATAGTCAAATTTTTTTGCTACATCTCTCAGCATATTAAAGTTAGAACCGATACCTTCTGTTTCATCTATTGTCATAAATCGTAACCCTGGTTTAGTAGTTGTGTCTTCTTGAATTAATGAAAGTTTAGCAATACAAAGCAGTGCTGTAGCCGTATAGGTTTGCCCTGTGCTACCTGATATTTCAATTCCTTTTGGAGTTTCTATCTTAAAATTCAAAGTGTAATATGAAAATGGATTCAGGAGTGCTTCTATTTCTACAGTATTCAAAGGTTCAGCACTATGTTTCTTGTAAGCCCTTATAATTTTTCCTCCTATGGATATATACTTTTTTTGCTTTTTATCAGCTAAATATTCTCCCGTCTCATTGAATAAGCTCACTTCACTATCTGCCAAATGGCCCAGATAATCATTTAACCAATCTATACTGATTCGTTTATTATAATTATGTTTAAGTACAGCTTTATTTCCTCCTGTAATTGTATTTTCATCTCGATTGAAAATGTTTTTAATTCTTCTAGCGGTATTATACTGAACCATTACAGTGTGTTGGACTTGTTTAATTAAGTCTTTAATCCGACTAAGCTTATTTTTATCTAACTCAGCATTTCTATCAAAAATATCTTCTAAATATTTAGTTATTTTATCGATGACTTCCCTCTCTTTAAAACTTATTCCTTTAAAAATTCTCGGCAAAATAGTCTCAGCAAGTAATGTAAAGTCATAGTTATTATAAAACCTATCACTTTCATTTTTAACTTCGCTCTTTACAAGAGCAGAAAAATCTTGATGATATTCTTTCTCTGCGTCTTCAAATTCATTTTCAATGTCCTCTAGCTGTTCCTTAGTTACCAGTTTTGCTTTTTTGGGCTTTTTAAAATTGGGGCTATTTTTAATTTTATCAATTTCTTCTTTACACTCTTTTATGTCCTTAACTATTGATATAATGGTTTCTTCGTTTATTAGTTTTTCTTTTACCTTTTGGTATTCTTTTGAAAACTCACTGTAAAATGAAGAAGAATTAAATCTATACTCGTGAATTGGAACGATTTCTATATTGAATCTAGAGATGAGCTTATTTATTAGTTCTGTTGTTGCTTTGATTGATATGAATTCGTAGTTCGATAAATCTTTAGCAAGTGCATGCACAAGAACCTGATTCCTATAATGATTATCGAATTTTTTTTTAAGTTTGTTATATGTTTCGGTAATAGATTCTTTTTTATTGTAAACCTTTAAAATTCTTTTTACATCATTAAGTGATTTGGATAGAAGCACATCTTCTATATCTTCTTTCTCAAATACTATTTTATCTTTAAGTTTCCAAGCCTCAAAATACTCTTTAAGGTTATCCAAAGAATTAAGAAAATCCAATAGTTTCTTTTGAGTTTCAATCTCTAGTTCAATTTCATTCTTTTTTAGAGAAAATTCTCCTTCAGTTTTTTTAAATGCCTCGATTATATCATTCTTTTCCGTTGTATTAAATATCTGCTTATCTACATTCTTAATATACTTTTTTAATCCGTTCAGGTTTATCCAAAATCCCTTTTTATCTTGCTCTATATCTATAGTTTTTCCAGTTTGAAGCAGTTCTTCAGGATCAGGGATATAAGTTACTCCAGGCTTTAAGGAAAAAGGTTTAATAGTTTCTAAATCTTGAAAGTGTCTTATTATACTCTCTTCTATCGGAGTAAATTTTCGATTTTGATTTACAATCCAAAAAGCAAGAGAATTTGAATTTTTATAGTCATTAAACTTGAGGAGAGCTTCTATTTCGCCAAGAGTTACTTCTAGTCCATTAATCCTCGTACTGATGTTTGTAATTACTTCGGTTGTAGTTTTATTAATGGACAACTCTGAAAAAGGTTTTAGAAGATTATTTTTCTCAAATTGTCTTTTTAGGAAATCAATTTTCTTGACATGCTTTTTATTTTCATTAAACGTGACATGATATTCGGCAATGCTTTTTGTATCTGACAATTCATGTTTTACTAAAAAATCATCTATAAGTTTTATTTCTTCTATCTGATTTCTATATGGTTTTAAGCTCTCTTCAGCTTGTTTCACCAAAGTTGTTAATGCATCTTTCTTATTTTCTGCCCAATTCAATTTATCCGTAGCGATCTTATTTAATAATGAGATGCAGTGTCTGTAAGTAACATAATTTTGAATTGTTTTTCTAAGTTCTTCTTTTAACTTTACTTTTCTTTTTTGGTGGTAATTCCATTTAGCCTTATTGAGTATTTTTTCTGATTCTTCTTTTGTCTGTTTAAGGTCAAACAGCCTTTGTAACTCCCTTTTTTGTCTATTTATGTTATCTATCTCTTCAAGGTTGATTTTATAATCGTTTTGGTTCTCCTGAAGATCTTCGACAATTTCATTGTATTGTTTTACAAACTTTGTTCGAGATTCTTTACCAAATAAGAATTCTTGTAATGAACTAGAGCTTTTTACATTGACCCCTTTTCTTGAAAATGCTTGTAGAATTTTGGCATAATCTGCCATTTCAGAATTTGTTTTAATTTCTAAGGGAATCAAACTCTCCTTTGACAATAGTCGATGATACTCTGAAAAACGTTTATATTTTTTGAACCCTAAATCCTTATCTAGGTTAAAATAATTTTCAATATCTAAAATAGGCAACCATTCACCATTTACATCAAAATCTTCAACTTTAATAGGAGTATCTAAAAATACTATTGAGTCTGATTCAAATTCAAAACCTCTTTGAATAATAAAAGCTTCAGATTGTCTAGAACTCTTTTCGATATATGACCCCAGTACAATAAATTCATTTTTGTTTACTTCTATATTTATAAAAGCATAGGCAAAATCTGGACTGTCTGGGTTATCTAATACTAATTTTTGAAATGGTCTATCCCCTTGTGATTGTGTAGCTGATTCGTATAGACTAGAACCAACAATGATAAGTTGTAATAAATCAGTCACTATACTTTTACCCACACCACTTTCACCAACAAAATCTGTTCTAAATGGGTGAAATTCATAGAAGAACTCTTGATGATGTATTATATTGATTGTTCCGAGACTATGGATTCTTGGATATTTTTTCATTGATATGTTTTTATAATGTTATCAATATTTTTAATAGTATCTCCATAGAGTGATAATATCCGTTGAAATGAAGCTAGTGGTTGGAAAAAATCTCCATCTACATCCATCCATCTTAATTTCTTAAATTGCTCTAAAGCTTTTTGAATTGTTCTATCTATTTGATCATCATCCTCTTTAAGTCTTCCTGTTTCATTAGATTTAACAATTACCTTTAATAATCCTTCTTGATATTCTTCATAATCGGTTCTAATAGTTCTCTTTAATTTTTCAATAGAAGTTAACTCTATATTTCCTTCGAAGAAGATTATTTTATATATAATTAAGCCCATAATTATATATTCATTTTTAACTGTATAACGATTTGACTCTGGTATATTTCTCTTATCTTCAGAATGAAAATCTAAATAGTAAAAACGTTCACTACTTTCTCCTCCTTCTTTAAGTCTTATTCCAAAGAAAGATGAATAATAATTATTCAAAGAAGCTTTATACTTATCTATATAGTTTAAAAACCTAGAGCCATCTCCATGATCCTGAATATGCTCTCCATCTTTTAATTTAAAATCTAATTTTCCAAAAATTTTCTCTGCATTTCTATCTAATAGAAAATCAAACCGTTCTAAACAGTTTTGATTATTGTCCTCCATATTTTATTATTTGATTCCGAATGAGACACGATATCATCTTTATCTATCTCCACAGAAAGATTTTTATTTAAATGTGATTTTTGTACAATTCCATATACCGTTTTAGCTGCAATTTCGAAATTGCTTTCTTTTCTTAAAACTTGGAAAAAAGCGAGTGAAACGTCAAGAGTTCCTTCTCTCTGAAGTTGTAATGATAGTTGTTTAACCCAAAGCTCTACCTTATTAAGCTTATTAATACTTCCCTCCAAATGTTCACGATTCTTTTTCTGTATCTTTTCGTCAATTGGATATCGTTTCCGTGCTTTTCGAGCTGTTGGAAAAAGTTTTTTATCCCTAAATAAATAAGGGTATTTTGTGGTGTCAGTTTTATATGAATATGAATTTAAGTTTTGAGGAAACTTAATTGTTTTCGAACTGCCGATATATTCCACTTCAGAATGGTTGAGTAGTAATGTGATAAATAGTTCAACCTTTGCATGATATTCAGATTGATTAAGATTAATGAATAATTGATTTATTTTTGGCTTAATTCGGTCTAGTCTTCTATCTGTATTCCTCAATCTCACTTGGATATTATAGAAGAAATTTAATGTGAGTTCTATATGATTTGTTATATCAATATTGTCAGTTTCAATTTTATTGAGAATCGCTTCAATACGATTTGTCTCGTCGAAAGCTAACCTTAGCTTCTTATTCTTTTTTTGGATGTCTATTAAATCCTGACGAACAGTCTCTAATAGTTTTAGAGGATTTGTATTTTTTACTAGTGTATCCTTTCTTATTTTATCTACTGCAATATCAATTTGTCTAAATAAAAAGTCTGTTTGTTGTCTTAACTTGTATTTTGGAGTATCTAAACTTACCTCGAACCATTGAAGTAACTTTTTTTCATTGTTAATTACATTTTGTAAACTCAATTTTAGATCACTACAGATAACTTCAATTTCTGTAGGGTTAAAGTTACCTTCAAGGCTTACCTCAGAAATTGAACAGAAGCTAAATGCATATTCTTGAAATGAATATAATTGGGACTCTTCGTCATATTTTAAAAAGAATTTTAAAAGTCTTCGTATTTTATCTTTATAAATGGTTCTTGGATATCTTATTTTTTTTTCAGACGCTGTTCTGTTTAATTCAAATAAAGAATGAATTTCTTTCTCCGAGAATTGATTGTTTTCATATTTTTTCGATTTCAAATTTTCATATAAGGCAATAATTACTCGACCTTCTTCATAGTCAGGATAAAGAAGTTTATAATTATTTTCTTTTGAAATTTCATCACTGAAATTAAAGAGAGATTGTTCTTCTTGTTTCAATTATTGCTTTCAGTTTTAACGGTTATAACTTATTGAATCAATTGTTAGTATTTTTTAAGATATTATCTCAATTTCAGATTCCTTAAACCATTCTTTTTTTATCACACCATCTTTAATTAGATTTGGAGAATCGGTATAAATGACAACAGCCAAACTCTCTTCTGCTCTACTACAAGCTACATAAAATAGCCTTCGCGTTCTATCAATACCAGTTTCTTTTCCTAACTCCATATTCTTAAAATCTATTGGAGTTAATTCTTTAACTCCAAAAAGCTTATCATAACTAAACATAAACCCTCTTGCTTCAGCATCATCAATAATAACCATAACTCTAGGGTACTCTAAACCTTTAACTCCTTGATGAGTTTCAAATTTTGATTTTCCAGTAACATATTCTTGATAAGCCTTGATTTGACTAAACGGACTTAAAAAAGATATCCTTAAGGCCTCTAAAGTCTTATCTGAATCACTATCTTCTTCCAATTCTTCTCCATTAGCTTTTCTTTCTTGTACCAAGAATTGTAATGAATCAGGTATTATAAATAGTTTTAATTCCTCTATTTTTAGCAATACGTCAAATATAGTAGGGTCTTTATCGTCCTCCCATAGTTTAAATAAATCATTTACTGCTGTACTTACTTTTTTTAGAATTTCTCTTTGGTCCTTATGTTTTTTTAAAGCTTCCGTTTTTAGTAATGGGGAACTTTTTCTAACTATTTGAGAGACTTTAAATTCGTTATTTTCCTTCTTAGCCTCTATTAAAGGAAGAATATATTGTGTAAATAATCTTAACTGTGATAATGTACCATCTAGCAAACCTGTTTTTAACCGTTCAACTTTATATAAAGGCTCAAATAACTCAAGAAAGCTATTTCTCCTAGCTATCATATGATGCTCAATAGCTAATGTCTCAATATCAGCTTCTTCTCCGAACCATAAGTTATCCCCAGTTATATTAGCCATTTTTTCAGCAACCTGAGACTCAACAATTAACTTATCAGTAGATTTATCAGAAACTAAAAACAAATTAACAAAACCTTCTCCTTTATCAGTTCGAGGTGTTTGCTCTTGTGTATCAACTTCTTTTCTAATTTTATTAATTAATTTAATCACTCGCCTAGAAGAACGATGATTCATTTTCTTTGAAGGGGTAAGCCAATCTTTAGGTAAATTTTTCCCTAACCCTTCTTTTCCATTACTATATATACGTTGCATAGTATCCCCAATCAAACCAAGAGAAAAAACGTTTTTTTGTTTTTCCTGTACTTCAAAAAAAGCATCAATCAGTTCTTTTATTGTATCTTGACTCTCGTCAATTAGGAGTATTGGATTACTACTGACCATTATTTTTTGCATTAACGGTTTTGATTTTAGAAAATCTGCCCCAATTCCAATAACCTGACTATGACTTAAAGACTGTCTGGTATAATTATCTCCATTTGGATTGTAAGTAAACTTTTTAATATCATCTAAAGTTTCAAGTTTTTGCGTTTTTTTCTCAATTTGTCTTACCCGTTCTTCACTAGCTTTACCTGCTCTTCCTTTTTCTTGTTTTTCTTTTAATTCAATTAAGTCTTCTGCGATTTTGACACGGAGCCATTCTTTGATATCTGTATTGTAATGCTTTATTAAATCCCAAACATAACTATGAATAGTAGAAACTTTAAATAAATTATCGTCACCTAAACGATTTCTAATCTCATCGCAAGCATTATTCGTATACGTTATTACTGCTACTTTTTTATTTTCTAAATGTAGTTTTCTCCCATAGTTCTCTTTTACTCTATTAAGAACATTTACCAAAGTTCTTGTTTTACCTGCTCCAGCACCAGCGAATAGAAAAAAACTTTTGGGTTTATCTAAATTTAAACATTCGTAAATTTCATCATCTACGTGGTTGTCAATGTTATTATCAACTATCATATTAAATTAATTATTTGTAGTTAATTTATTTTCGACCCACTTTAAACCATCATGTATATACTCAGGAATTTTCAACTTTTCTGGCGCTTCCATAAATAGTAAATCAAGAGCAAATGGAGCTTTTATTCGACTATTATTTTTTAAATATTCAAATAAATTATTAGCTATTATTTTAATCTCTATCCCTGAATTAAACTCAGTATTTAATTTCTTTATAAACCCATTTCCTGTGTTTTCCTTAAAATAACTCCAATTAGAAAAACCTAATGAATCCTCAAATGTATAAGGATAAACATTCTTCATATCTTTTTTTTCTTCAGAATCGGATACATTAATTTCAACTTTTGTTTGATATGCAACTCTTACTAGAGAGTCACTCGAAACTTTTTGCTCTTCCTTTAAATTAACTAGCTCATCTAAACCTTCTTTTTTAGGATGCCAGCTCACTAATGTTGTATTTCCTGTTTTATACCCTTTTTTCAATTCAGGTAAGATAGCCTTAGGTTTTTCCCCTTTTATATGCTTCACAGAATCTAAATCTGTAACAATTAGAGTAATTAATGCTAAATCATCTATTAAAGGTTTTAATCTATGTGCATGGCTACCACCTATTTCAAGAATAGAAATATAAGAAGAAGAAAGTATTGGGAAATGTTGTCTTATAAAGTGAGGAACAAGCATTCTTTCAGCTGAACCTTCAACTAATATTACAGCATCAGCAAAGAATAAATCACAATGAGTAGTCTTTAAATATCTAGCTGCAAATTTTGATGTATCATCATTTTTCCCAAAAGTTTCAGATAAATTAACAACAACTGATGTTGGAATTTCATTTTTCTTTACACCTAATTTTCGCTTAAAATATCTCAAAGTGGTAAACTCAACCTCATGTGCTATATGGTTAGAATGTGTACTAACAATTAACTGAGTTTTAAACTGTTGCTTCTCTTTTAAATCTGTATGTTCTCTTAAAATATCATAGGCCTTTTTTATAAATACTTGCTGAGCTTGAGCATGCAAATGAGCTTCTGGCTCCTCTATTAAAACCAAGTGTAACGGCTCATAGATATCTTCCTTATCTTCAGAGGTCAACTCAGATAAACTTTTCCCAATTTGCATCCAACTATCTCTAAATCTAATTAATTTAAAAACCATTGAAATAAGGTTTTGGTATCCTAATCCGTTATATTTCTCTGGTAGTGTTAGATCTGTTTTTCCATTAGGTTTAAATCGAACAGCCGAATCATGGTTTAATCCATCTATCGTAGAAACTTTAGTAGATAAAGAAATACTTGGATTTCCAAAACCAGGATAATTTAAACTCTCCAACTCTTTTATTGAAGGATCGAAACTTTCATTAAGTTTTTTATCAAAAGCTTCTTTAGCTTTTTCAATAGATTCCAAAGCATCAATGTCCTTTTCAGTTGGTTCTTTTGATGGGTCTAAGTGTTTTGAATAGTACTCTCTCAATTGAGAAGATAATGTTATCGAGTTGATGTTACCATCATTTGCATCAGTAAAACCTCTTTGTGCATTAATTATGTCAATTCGTACTAAACCTTTAAAAGGATTAGCCATATCTAAAGGCTCACTGTCTTCGGGTAACTCTTGGGGGATAATATTATCAGCTTCACTTACCTGAGCAGGGTCTAAAATATATGCCTTTATAGAGAAATACTTGTGAAGTCTTTTTTCTAAAAATTCCCACATATGTGACGGCCATAGTTTTAATTTAGACTTCCCCTTAATCGTTTTAGAACGATTATAAGCTTCACAAAAATCATCATGAAGTGCTTCAATGTTATCAGGAACTAATTTAAGACGTACCCCTAAATTTCCACCATCCCAATCAAGAGTTGGTATTAAATGATTTACATAGTGTATTTCATTCTCTTCTACATTTAACCAAACATCTAATTGTGGTAATAATTTATCCCATTCATTTATTTTGTAATCAATAGCATCATCCTTTTTACGACTTAACCAAGATTGCCCTATCTTATCTATACTTTTCCAATTTGATAACGTAAAATCTTGTGTTTTAAAATTCGATTTTTCTTTTAAAAAAAGTATGAGTGCATCCATTGCAGATGTCTTTCCACTATTGTTTGCTCCAACAAAGATTGTTTCCTTATTGGAAAAGTCTATTCGACAGCATTTTAATTTTCTAAAATTTTGTAACTCTACAAAGGATATTTTCATTTTATTTTTTTATAATATTTATCATTAGTTTAATTGATTCCTATCAGGTAAACTAACTCATTGTTTTACATTTCATATACACCTTAAATTCCGTTGGTTGAAATAACAACTGTTTATCTAAATCTCTAATCACAAAAAAATCTGCATAGTTTTTTTCAAAATCATAGTTATAAAGGCGGTATATTAAATAGTTTTCGGAGTTTTTTTCATAAAACAACCTCTCGTTCAGGCTTAAATAAAATGGTGTTTTTTCACTCCCTCTAGTAGTCTTAACTTCAATAAAAACTTCATTCCCATTCTCATCGAATGAATAAACATCATACCCTTCTCCATCTTTGGCTACCCTTACTTTTTCTATAAAATCATGCAATCCTTTTTGCCTTAATTTATTAATTTCATAGTCCATAACCAGTTCTTCTCCTAAATCTCCTAATTGTTTATCCTCTTTATTTTTTTTAATAAAATTAATGTCCTTTCCTGTAAATTTAGGATTCAGAACAGGAAGCTCTTTCAGTCCTCCTTCAGGATAACTACGAAGTGTTAAATTATCTGTAAAAATCATATCTAAACTTTGATTTCCCCAGACTAATTCTAAAACTTGATCATAATGATGAGAATTTTCAGAAATAAATTCAACTGATTTCTGTATCAGCCTTTCCCAATCCCAATTATTTAAATCATTTATTTTAATTTCATTCCATCTTAAATTTTTTGGAATATATTTATTACACAGCTCTTTTTGTTCCTTGCTTAATTTTGAATCTTTTTCATGATAAAAATCTAACTTGTATACTAAAGAATCTGTCATTGGATCAACCCCCACAGTAAAAAAAATCTCTTTTCCTTTTTCTCCTTTTTTAAAAATTCTCGCCCAAGTATATGGTTTGAATACTGAAACGGTTTTCCCATTATCCCATCCTCTTTTACTCCATGCCATCCTATTTGACACTTCATAAGCTTCTAATCTCTTGATTATTTCATTCGACCAAAACTTGGTTTTAGACCATACGGTATTTAACAAAAACTCTTTAGAAGAAAAATGGTCTGGATTAGTTTTATCATATACTGTATCTATTTTCTTTTTAAAAAAATCAATCTCATCTTTATTAAAAAAAGGATTGTCAGAATCATTATATGTATAGATTTTTAAATGATAAAACTGACTATAATTAAATTCATTTTTCCAGAATTTTTTAGATTTTTCTATTTCAGTAAAACCATAAAATTCTTTTTTAAGTTTACTAGATTTTCCAATACCTAATTTCTCACATAAATTATAGAATCCTTTACCGTGATCATTTTCTATTTTATAAATAAGAATTGAACTGATTAATGGTTTTTCTTTGCTATATTCATAAGTTGAAATATTCCCTAAGGTTTTACTCAATACCGACCTATCACTATCTAATTCCAAATTTAAATT
>JBLWYD010000050.1:0-23229 GCA_048267165.1 Bacteroidota bacterium | reverse complement strand
CCAACTGTTGTTGGGGTTTGTCCCGAAGCTTCGGGATAGATTGAAAACTTGGTCTGGTAGTTCAGTTGGTTAGAATACCTGCCTGTCACGCAGGGGGTCGCGAGTTCGAGTCTCGTCCAGACCGCAACTAAAATGTTGTGTTGAGTCACTTAAATGTGGCTTGTGGTTTAGAAATAGACCGATGAGAAGCTTATCCATATGGATGGGCTTTTTTTGTTTTTGGGTGTTGCCACTCCTTTTTTCTTAAACTCTTACCATAAAAAGGAGTCTTTTTAGGAGTCTTTTTTTCTCAAGGTGTTCCATTTTAAATTCAATTAAAATGAAACCAAAAATTCTATTTCTACTGTTTAAGTCAAAACCCAATAGTAAAGGAGAATGTTCCATTAAATGTAGAATTACTTATCAAAAAATCAGAAAAGAGTTTTCTACAGGAATTTTAATAACCCCAGATACTTGGCAAAGCAAAAATCAGAAGGTCTCCGATGGTAATATCAACAGTGAATTTATTAATACCCAATTAAATATTATAGAGCAAGAGCTTAATCAAGTTTATCTTTTCCTTCAAGTAAATAGCGAGAGTTTTACAGTTATTGATATAATTAATAAATATAAGGGTGATACTATTTCCAATGAAGTGGGTGTTGTCGAAAATCATAGGCAGTTCTGTGAATATTTGAAAAAACTCATTGGGAAAGAATTAAATAAGGATACTTATGATAAATATGTTGTATATGGTAAACATCTGGAAGATTTTATAAGATGGAAATTTAAAACATCTGATATTCAATTAAACTCCATTAAGAGCAGCTTCTTAGACCAATATGAATATTACCTCAAAACTGAAAAAAGCTTTCAACAGAGCACCTTAAATAAGGTAATTCAGAGATTTAGGAGGTCTCTCAAATATGCTATTTCAGAAAATCATTTGGATAGAGACCCATTTATGATGTACAAAGCAAAGAGGGTTAAAAAAGAGGTTCTGTACCTTTCTCAAAAACAACTTCAAGACTTGGAAAATAAGGATTTTGGAATTGGGAGAATAAATTTTATTAGAGATTTATTCGTGTTTTGTTGTTACACAGGTTTAGCGTTTAAAGAAATGGATAACCTTAAAAAGAGTCATATTGTTAATGAATTTGATGGAGAGCTTTGGTTGATAATTAAGAGAGCAAAGACCTCCAGAACTTATAAAGTACCATTATTATCAAAAGCTAAGGTAATTATTAAAAAATATGAAAATGAAGCTTCTGAATACCTATTTAAGCGAATATCAAATGCAAGGTTTAATGGCTATTTAAAGGAGATTGCTGATATAATAGGAATTGAATTTAATTTGACTCATCACATTGCTAGAAAAACCTTTGCAACTACTGTTTTGCTTTATAATGATGTGCCTATGGAAGTTGTGTCTAAACTATTAGGACATAGTAAGATGCAAACAACCCAAGAGCATTATGGAGATATTGTTCAACAAAAGATTAGTGAGCAAATGTTTAATCTTGGGAAGAAATTGGATAAAAAGGGGTGACTAATAACTGTGATATAATACTTTTATAGCACAGTTAAATTTTTCAAATGAGTACACCCAATAAACATTTTGATAATACCCCAATAGAATTTAAAGAGATTAATCCTGAAGACTTTGATAATAGCCTCTATAATGTTATTGAACCTAAAAAAATTGTAAAACCCAATGATGATGGGTTCATTAGCGATGATTTACTTCCAATATTGGTAGATGACCTTAATAATATAAATACTACAATTATTAATGCTGGTGTAGGGCAGGGCAAAACAAGAGCTATAATTGAAGTGCTTACTAAGTTTGCTGATAATCCAGAGTATATAATTTGTATAGCCGTGCCTTATAAAAGTCTTATTGAGCAATATTTAAAAGACTGTTCTGCACATATCTCAAAGGATAAAATCTTCAATTTAATTGGTTTTGAAGAGGGTTTAAAGAAGAAGACAAAAAAGGAGGGATGGGGATATATTGATGATGAGGTTGTTTTGCCTATGTCAACAAAGATTAGAGGTTTTAAAGTACATATTATGACTATTAATGCCTTGCTTGGAAATCCAGGTGATGACAATTTGTTTGTGTCTGGAATTAGAAGTGAATATTTTACATTACTAAATGAATTTTGTCAGGGCGCTAATAAAAAGTTGATTTGGCTATTTGATGAAATACACGATAGTATTCACAATTTTAAAGAGCAATTCATTTATAATCTTTGGAACTTTCACGGCTTAGTACATAAGATATATGTTGTAAGTGCAACATTCAATGAAGCTTCCAAAGAAGTAATAAAGTACCTATCCGAATTCACTGATAAGAACATATTTATTATTGAATCTGTAAGAGAGCCAAAACCTTTAAAACAAAGTAACTTACATCTGAATTTTTATATAGACCATCAATTATATAAAGATGCCAATCTGGTAAATTTAATTTCAAAGCTAGTTAACAATAAAAAACCTTTTGATATTCTAGTATATTCAAAATCTTTAGCAGAAAAACTTATTAACCCTAACAAAACATCTAATTCAAAAGTTAAGAAGGTAAGTGATATTCTTAAACACCAAACTCTCCAAATAAATAGATGCTTTTCTGATGCTTTTAATCCTAAGGCAAATAAAAAGTATAATAAGTCTAAAATTAATATAGGAACTAATTTCAGTACAGGTATCAATATTGAGAAAATAGACCATACCTTAATTATTCTATTTCCTAAAGATTTGTCTGTTGATTATGTTAATAATAAAGGTGTATTTACAAACGGCTCTAATGTTATAATTCAAGCATTAGCTAGACAAAGGAAGAAAGGGGATATTCACGTATTTCTTCCAAACCCTGATGGAATCAATTTGGAATCATTGCCCTATGATGAAAATCAAAATGAAGTGATGTTTCAATGCTTTGAAAAATATTTACGAGGAAGTAATAATAGAGTTGATTATTCAGAATTAAATAGTCAAGATTTACTTTTAGAAAATGCGTATGATAAACTAATTTATGATACCTATTCTGCTAATAAAAAATTAGAGGCCATAGACAGAAATGGTTTAAATAGATTGACTTATCCCACCAAGGAAATTTTCATTCTTAATCAAGGGGAAAAATATATTACCAAGGAGTTTTTTGGTGGAAATTTGTCAGCATATATATTATGGGCTAGTGTAAGTAATCAGTTTTTAAATTGTAGGCTCAAAGGAATTAGAACTAGTACTAGATTAAGCTTTGATAAGGAAAATTTAGAGAGCGATGTAGAAGATTTTTTCAATTCAGAAATTGAGACAATAAATAGTGCTTTAGAAGAATATAACCTTTTTGATAGTTTATCTGAATATGAGAAAATAGAATTTATAAATCAGTTAATGATAGGCTCTAAAATTTATATAAATGATAATCAAGCAACAACTTACGACAAAGACAAAGTCCATTTGTTAATGCTTAAATCTTTATATTTTGGTTCAGAGTATTTTTCAGATAAGGAAGCAAAAAGCGAATTATATTATTATTACTTAAGGTCTTGTATCTTTCACAGTGGCAACCTTCATTTTATTAATGACAATCTTAAGACAAGTGATTTGACTTGTGTAAAGATTTTTAAAAAATGGCATAAATTAATTAAATTGATAAAGAAATCACTGGTGGAGAAAAATGAAATTTTAAGATTGTCTACTAACCCTAATTCTAATTTTATAGACGAGTTTAATAAACTTGATTTTGATAAGGATTTAGAATATTTATTAACTAGGGATTTACTTCTTAGTACAGATGTTTTTCAATTTAGAAATACATTTTCAAAAGCTGAAAAAAAAGAAGATAGGATTAATACATTTTATAAGCTATGTGTAAAGGTATTTTTTAATACTAAAACAATACAAACATCAAAAGGAGGAAAAAAAGTAACCTATTATGATGTTACACCTTTAGATTTAAAAAACATACCTAATCTTCTCTACAAACCTCTACCAGAAGTTACTTTGTAAAAGTCCCTATTTTTCCCAAATACTATCTATATAATAGGAAAAAGAAGGACTTTTCTATACCATATTAAAAGACTCTCATTTTATGAGGGTCTTTTTCATTATACACTGAATCTATTCAGATTTAAATTAAAAATAATTCAAATTAATATTAACCTTCAAAAACTTAAGAATATGCAATTACGACAATCTGAAAGAAAACAAGCCAAAATTAAAATGGCTTTACAAGGGAGTAGTGGCTGTGGGAAAAGCCTAAGCTCTCTTTTACTTGCCAAAGGATTAACTAATGATAATCTGGATAAAGTCGCTGTAATTGATACAGAAAATGGCTCAGCTGACCTTTATGCCCATTTAGGTAATTACAATGTATTACAACTTCAACCACCTTTCACACCAGAAAAATATATTGAGGCTATTGAGGTGTGTGAAAAGGCGGGAATGGAAGTAATAATTTTAGATTCCATTTCCCAAGTATGGGATGAGCTTTTGGATTTCCATTCAAAGTTACCCGGCAATTCATTTGCAAACTGGAACAAGGTAACTCCCAGACAAAAAGCATTTATCAATAAAATTCTACAGGCTGATGCTCACATTATAGCTACAATGAGAACAAAACAGGATTATGTACTGCAACAAAAAGATGGAAAATTTGTACCTGAAAAAGTAGGACTTAAAGCAGTACAAAGGGATGATGTTTCCTATGAGTTTACCATAGTTTTTGACTTAGACATCAAACATTTTGCAACTGCAAGCAAGGACAGAACCAATCTATTTTCTGGCAGGCCAGAATTCTTGATAAGTACAGCAACAGGTAAGCGAATTTTAGAGTGGTGCACATCCCCTATAAAAGAACAGGATGTAAAACAGAGAATAGAAGAATGTTTATCTGTAGGTAAATTAATGGAACTGTACAAAGGGCATCCAAGTTTTCAGTTGCCATTAAAAACTGAATTCTTAGCAAAAAAGGAACAACTGGAAAAATTAATTAACCCAAAAAACTTTTCACAAAATGGAAATCACACCAGTAGCACAGCTCAATAGGCAGAATAATGGAGATATTTATTTTAATGAAGGTCAGCAACAAACTGCACCAGATTTAGAGCAACCTTCAGAAAATAAAGTATATAAAAAGAACCCTTTTATAGAGGCTAATACGAAAAGTGTTAGCCTTACCCATTTAAAGGAAGATTGTGTAATACCAGTGTTCAGCAAGGACAATGAAATAACTATTAGCCACAGTCAGTTTATAGAAACTGCCTTGGCCAGTGTTGCAAATGTTTTGGAAACAAGCTTAAGCAAACCTGATATTAGAATCAGTCATCAAATCAAGGGAAGAACACCAGATGCCTTACAATTACCAATCTCTGAATTACAGGACCATCAAAAGACCACTTATTATGAAAGAATGGCTTGGGTAGCAAGAGTGCCATCCATAACATCTAATATTGGCGGAAATGATTTGGAATTAACAATTGGCGGAGTTAGAGCTTACAATCAGGAGAACTTGTATAGCAAGAAAAGTCCTGAAAAGTTCAAGTTTTTCATTGGTTTTCAAAATATGGTATGCTGTAATCTTTGTATTTCAACAGATGGTTTTAGTAGTGAAATGAAAGCAGATAGTGTTGAGGTTTTGAACAACAATATTATTGAATTAGTTGAATCTTATAATATTGACCAACAGTTATCCTATATGACGAAGTTTGAGAAACAGAGAATGTCTGAAAGTCAATTTGCAAAGTTGATAGGTAGAGCTAAACTATTTCAATATTTACCAAAAGCTGAAAAAGCAAAATTGCCTGAGCTACTGCTTACAGATAGTCATTTCAACACAATTGCAAAAGACTTTTATGAAGATGAAAGTTTTTGTAGAAATAAAGATGGAGATATTTCTATGTGGAATGTCTTTAATCTTTTCACAGGAGCCAATAAGAGCTCCTACATTGACACATTCCTAGAAAGGAATGAGAATGCCTTCACATTTGCTGAAGGACTCTCAAAAGCAATTGAGGGTGATAGTAATTACTCTTGGTTTTTGAGTTGAATAATGCCCAATCTCTAATTATTTAGGGGTTGGGTTATTTCATAAATTTGAAAATTGAAATAGCCAATAATCCCAGCAACAAGATGAGAATCATCCAACTTCTTGCAATTTCTTTAAATCCTCTTCGCATCAATAAAGGAATTAAAATCATTGAACATAAAGCAGAAGCAAGAACAATATAAGAATAAATTGCTTCTTCAATAGAATTAATCCATTTTAGAGAAGGAACAACAGACATTACAAAAACTATGATTGCAGTAAATACACTAATGGTTTCAATAGATTTTAAGTCATTTTTATTCAAATCATTTTTTATGTTATTAATTTCTTTAAATTCTAATTTTAAAGACTTCAAACCTTCCACTAGTAGGTTCATTCTTAAATGTGATTTTTTAATTTCCTCAAACTCATTAATAATGCGAGTCATTGCCATAGGCAAAACAAACGAAGATGGATAGTATACATATGGTAGTTCTTGAATATTGGAAGGAACTAGGGATTCCTCAAAAGGTAATTGAAAAATTAATGAATGATGCGAATTTGACCATTTTATTTGATTCTCACAGCTTTCAATAGATTTGGCTAGCTTTTTTAGTTCAGAATTTTCTACATCTAAATTTTCTAAGATTCTTCTTTTCTCAAATGAATTATTTATATTATCTAGTTTAATTTTCAACAACTTTTTTTCAATGAAGAAATTATTAACGTTATACTTCTTCTGAAAATTACTTATCTCTTCTTCCAAAAGATGAATTTTAGGACTTTGTAATTCATTTTTATCCAGAGCAAGAGAAAAATTATTATTTAGAATATAAATTAGTGCTTTTTGCCAAATAAATTTATCAATACCTTCATCAATATTTTTCACCTTTTCTATAACTTTAGTAGTAAGTTCAGATAAAGCTAATTCATTGCTGCTTATATCTTTATAATATTTAATTAAACAATGTATTTGTTGAAGATTAAGAATATCAAAATCCTTTTCAGAATAACCATTTATTGATTTCTGTATATTGAATTTCCATTTACTATTTTCTTCATAATGATTCTCTAAGTAATCAGACCATTCGTTGAGTTTTAAATTTTCGCTTCCCCTATAATTAGTGTCATCAGTAAAATCTTTTACTTCTCCATCAATTATATAAGCCTGTAATTGTGTAGAATTAGAATTTTGTGAAAAAAAGCGGAAAGACCATTTATATTTTAAGAATAAAATCTTTTCTATGACAACTGTTCTAAACTTATTTATTGTTGGCGATTGCGAAATTGCAAAATGATAATCTAAAAGTTTTATGAAAGTATCTTTTGAATCATTTAAGAAATGGTCAAGTATTTGAACTTCTGTGAAATAATAAAATAAATTGGCCTTATCATTTAGTTCAATTTTAAGCTTACTTGTAATTTTTCTAGTTATAGAATGTCTTTTCTTAAAAGATATTTCGTGATTTGGATAAAGTTGTAAAGATGAAACGTGAGTATTAAAATTTCTATAAACTGCGATTAGTATCTTTATGTAATTTATAAGTTTACTTTTAACGATGTCAAAAATAAGTTGTTGTAATTGAACATCATCTGAAATATCATCAAAATTTGTATCAATGAAAACTTCAACTTCATCTAAATCTTTTACAAAATTTATATTGTATATATATTCTCCAGAAAGTAGAGATATACAAAATAAATCAAGAATTGCGTCAAATAAAGAATTAGATTTATTTTGTAGAAACTCCTCTTTGTTTTCACAGACCTCTAATTCATCCAGCCAATCTTCAGGAAAGTTCTCGATTATCAAGTCAAGAAGTTGCCTTATAATTTTTTCTCTTTCCAAAATGTGTTGCTAAACTTTATAGATTTTTTCCTCTCCTTTAATTTCATTAATAGGAATAGGCATACTGTATAAATCTGCTTTTCTAGCTTTTGAATAATATAATTGCCAAGAATACCAAGAGTGGCTCAAGTCTACAAGGTCAAAGGAGCTCGCTTTAATTAAATTAGGATTTATTTCTTTCAAATCGGCAAGAGATTTTTTTAATAAACCACTATATTCAAGAGATTCATAACTTAGTTTATCGTTATTAATGATTTCAGATGAACTTTTATCAATCTTCACATTAATTAAATTGTTCTGTCTAATTAAAGCATATGCATCACTTTCGACGTGGCCATATGGCATAGCAACAAAATTATCGAAAACTTTGTCTAGAAGAGAATGTTGGGAATTTCTAGTAGTATTTACAGCTGATGTAAAAAAAAGTAATTTTAGCACTTTTAATGTACTTAAATCATTTTTTTCAGACCCAATAATATCCTTATGCCACTCTATTAATAAAATGGTAAAGTATTCTAAATAAGGAAGTTTGAGTTCTTGGTTCATTGCATATATAATCGCAAATGTATGAAATATTTATTAACTACCATTATGCTTAACTTATAATTGCATTTTATAAAGATCATTAAATATTAGATTATTTAGAAAAGTTAATTCATTACTTAAGTTTTTTTCATCATTTCAGTTTAGAAAATATTTCTTCTGATATCAAATTTGATTTTTTTAAGGATTTTGATTGGACAACTGAAACAAAACCCAACCTACATTTATTTTTTAATGTAGTAATTTCATTATTACCATCTTGATACATAGGCTGAAAATGATAATTTCCATAATCTAAATCTTCTTGAAAAGTTCTTGGGTAAAGCAATAAGCTTTTCTCAGCTTTCCAATGTAGATTGTAAGTAAACATTTGTTTAAGGTCATCATCAGATGGATTATTATTTTCTACAATTTTCCATTTAGTGTCAATTACAAAAATCTCTTTTTCTTTGTTTGTAATAACAATGTCAGGCCTGATTTTCTTTTCCTCCCAGAAATTTGTTGAATTTTGAAATGAAACTGAATAACCTTCAGGTTTATGCTTTTGTAGAATTCTATAAATATATTCTTCCCAAAGCTTATTCATATCGAACAATAATGTCAACATATTATCCTTACCTGAATTTAGATTTGGAGAGTAATTTAATATCAACATTTTAGCAATTTTTATAGCTCTTTTATAAGGTGTGGTTTTTCTATTTAATATTAGCTGTTCAAAGTGATTAACTGTAATGTTAATTTCTTTTATATCATCAAATTCAAAAAGTAACCTGTTTAACTTATCCCTTAAATTATGATTTATCAAACTATCTAGGACCTTCAAGCCCTTTAATAGTATGTGGTGATGTAAATGTTCTTTGTCATAAATTTGATTTTCACAATAAAATCGCTCTTTATGAACTAGATTATACTGTATGTTTTTAGAAAAAACTAGTTTACCTTTTAATGCTAATTGATTATGCTGTAATCTTCTATATTTTTTTATTAACCCTTTTTTGACAAGCTCTTCTATCTCATTTAAATACATTTCAAAATAAACATCCAAGATGGAGTTATATCTTTTTTTGAGTGAAGTTTCTGAAACATTATCAACCTTTATATGCTTACAAACACGCAACATATTTAAAAGCACACTTTGCCATAAATCTTTACTTGCTTGCTCATACTTATCAGCTTTTGGCAATATTTCAATTGTAAGCCCAGCTATTTGAATTACGCCTACAAAGCTTTTAAAACGCACCCCTTTGTGAATAATATCAAAATATTTATTGTTATTCCTTTCATTAAATTTTACCATAGCGTCAAAATGATGTTCTTCAAAACCTTTGAATTCATCATTATACCTCAACTTTTGGTATTCAAAAACTTGTATAAAATTATTCTTGCTCAGTTTTTTTTATAATTGAATTGTTATAAATTGATATAAAGGATTCTAAAGTCCATTCTTCAACTGGTATGAATTTATACATTACCTTCTCTCTCAAAGATTGTTTATCGTCATAATTAAAGTCTGCAAAATCAGTTTTATTTTTATCACTTATCTTATCTACAAATTGATTCCCTAGAACTAAACCTATTTTACCGTAATCACCATAAAAATATTCTTCAAGCAAAGGAATGATTTTTTTATTAAACACATTCTTTAGTTCGCTAAATGATAATACTTTGAGAAAATAGGAATGACCAATTTTATGGTCTTTATTGATTAACAAATCAATTCTGCGATTAATACTATCAAGCATTAATGCTATGTCTAAATCACCTTCTATTTTTCCAGCAGTAGGATGTTTTTCTAAAATAATATTTGTGTTAGGAGAAACTTCATTAAAAGAAAATCTTCTTCTTAAGGCTGTGTCAAGTGCTTCAACACTTCTATCTGCGGTATTCATAGTTCCAATGATATATAAATTGTCTGGAACTGCAAATGTCTTTTTAGAATAGGGTAATATTAACCTTATTGATTCTTTACTTCCTATCCTTTTATCAGGCTCAATAAGTGTAATTAACTCACCAAAAATTGAGGAAATATTTCCACGATTTATTTCATCAATTATTAAAACATAATTTTTAGGTAATTTAATTTCAGTATGCTTTTTAAAAGTTTCATCAAATGCCTCCAGTTTTATATCTTCAATATCAAATTTATAAATGGTCTGCTGAGAAATACTTTTCTTTAGAAAAATCTCTGGAGATATATTCATATCTTTAGATAGCCATTTTACTTTCCTAAACTGATAATTGTCAATTTCTTGAGATTCATCATAGAAATATTCGCTTTCAATAACACCAATTGCGTCAATTATGTGGTTCCCTTTAGACACAATTATAATATCCCCTATTTTCATTTTTTGAAATATATAAACAGCTTGGATTACATATTTCGATTCTTCTACTAATTCCGGAAATTCAGTTTTAAATTTATCTCTGAAATCTTTCCAGTTTTCAATATCTTTTAAATGAGTAAAATTCTTGTCATTTCCCCATCCCAAAAAAATCAAATTATTTTTTATACTCCATTTATGTTTTTCTAAATTACTTTTCCCGCCAAGACTCATTTTATAGAAATCTTTATTTTCAAAATCTATATTCTCTAAAGTTTCTACCTCAGTTTTTACTCCTTCTGCTAATTGACAAATATTCTTAAATATCCCATCTTTTATTTCATATTCAATACTAGATTCTCCTGTTGTATTGTCAAATTCACTATCTATTTCAATCTCATTTTTAAAAACGGGTTTTATACCTTCGATGAAATCTTCATAGCTTAAACTCTGATGGAAGGTTGTAAAATGTATTTGTCCAGTGTCAACTAGAGATTCATATTTATCAATAATAATTTCTCTATCTTTAATAGAATCTGAGTATTTTCTATTCTCGATTATTTCTACTGCAATTTTTTTTGTTTCATATGTTTTCCCTGTGCCAGGAGGACCATAAAGTATTTGATTAAGAGGTTGCATCATATTTTCTGGTTCGCTTTGGTTATTATCATTACTAATCTCGGTTTCTTCTTGACTATCTTCCTTGTATATCCAGAAGAAAATTTGGGCTTTATAAATATCTTCAAAATTTATAAGCTCTAAAACTTCCTTATTTTTATCTATTTGATTTTCCCCACTCAATACAATATCGTGTTCAGAATTCAATTTTATAGCTAATTTTTTAAAATGGTCTGGAGAATCTACTGATGTAAAGTTTTCAGGATATAAGGCTCTAAGAAATCTGTAAATTACAGTCCAATTATTGCCATCTATTAAATTATTGGTTAGATTGAATGAATGTTCTATATTATTTTCAACTAGAATATTTTTAAGCAGATTAAAGTCAATATCTATTTTATTAAAAATTACTTCTCGTTGATTTAATTTAATTAACTGATTTCTTATAGTAGAAAATCCATTATTTGATTCAAATAAGTATCTCTGTAGAAAATCTTCGGCATCATTCTCCACAAGTTTTTTAAAATCTTTGTTGAGTTCTGAATAACTATTATATCTGTAGTTGGAGCATCTCTCTTTTATAATTTTCATTATCTCAGAATACTTTGAAAGAGATTTATACCAATCCCAAGATTCCGGAACTTCATTGTCTATAAAATCATCATATTTTTTCTGTAGTGTATATCCCATTATCTTTCTAGTTACATAAAGTAAAAAATCTTGTGTGATAAAATTCCAGTGTAATTCAGTTAACGTCTCAACTTCTAATAATTGCATAAATACAGAAACATCTAAATGGCTATTTTTTAGCTGTTTTTTTATATTATTATAGAAAATTTGATAAAACCTAAATGCCTTGAAATTTCTTTTGGGTGCTTTAATATCAACACTTCCCTGTGATAGAAATTCATAAGCAGGAATTGACTCTCCATCATAAGCCATAAACCTATTAGGTGCAAAAAGACATAGAAAAGCACTTGATTTTGGAAAACTATTAAAGGAAAGCGTTAAATTTTCTTTATTTACTGGAGCTGAATGTAAGATGATATTTTTCAGTTTTTCAATATCATCAATTGTCAAATAATCATCTTGGTGTCTTTTGATAGATTGTATAAAATTTACACCTTTCTCATTTGACTCTGTGCCATAAATTATTTGTTGTGATTCAGAAATTTTATCTTGTATTTCTTGATTTGTGTCATTATTAAAATCTAGGTTTTCTTCTACCCATTTAAGAAAATGAAATTTGTAGATCTCCCCTTTTATTAACCAATCTGTATTATCTATAGCATCTTGGTATTTTGCTATTTGGGGGTATAAACGTGAACCATTAAAAGTTGGATATTCATCATTTCCGATAATTTCATATTTTAATTTCTCAAAAGGTATGTTTGCTTTTCCGCCATTAAAACCTATTTCTTCAATCTCAAGACCCTGTAGCTTAGCAATTATTCTTAAAAAATCTTTAGGTGGAAATGGTTCATCATTAATTAAAACAGAATATTTAGTGGAGGGTTTGAGGGTGAGCTTTTCATTCTTAATATAATTAAAAGCATCCTGGATATAATCTTCATTTTCAATTACAATTTTGAAAAATTCTGATGATTTTATTTTTTTTAATTCACTATTCATTTATAATTATTTTAAACAAAACTCTCACTACAAATAGTTTTAATGGATTGAGCATCCATCTCTACAGCTTGTTTTTGAAATTTTTCAATTTGTGATTTATTTACTAACTGTTCTAATGCTTCAATCATTAGTTCATCAGATAGTTTTTGTTTTTTTAATGTGCGTAAATCTGTTTTAGAATAATCTGGTATTTCTTTTTGAAATATGCTATTTAGCCTATCAATTCTAGATTTTAACTCATCATTTTTCACATTGAATAAAGTATATGCATCCCTTAATCTTTGCTGAAAATGCTTTTGTTCTGGAGTTATTTGTGTGCCAGAAAAATAAAGTTGTCTTTTCTTTATTTCCTCTTTGAACTTTTTGTAAATAGGTTTTAAGTTCTTAGTATGCTTATCGACAGGAAGGGTGACTATATTTGGATTATCTGGATTCGATTTAATCTGCTTTAGTATTTCGGCTAAAGCATCACTTCCTTCAGCTCCATTTTCAAAATAAAGTCTGTTTAGGTTTCCGGCTTTCAGAAAAGCAAAAGTTCCTTTGTTTTCACAATTTTGAGCAGTTCTTATTCCATCTTCTAAATTGATAATCCTTTCGTATTCTTTTTTATCATCAATTTCTAATTGGTTTAATGTTTTTTCTGCTTCATCAAAAATGGTAGAAATACCTCCATCAACATCTAAAACATCTTCACTCATATCACTGTAAATAGAAAATACACTGTCTACATTTAAATGTTCTTCATCAGAAAGTATTGCACCATCAGAGCCAAAAATCTGATGTATTTCATTAATTCTACGGTGTACTCTACCTTTTAAGTCTAATTGCTGTTCAATATTATCATCAGGTAAAAAGTTAAATACCTTTATTTCATTTGCTGTGCTACCTATTCTATCAATTCTTCCTATTCTTTGAATAAGCCTTACGGGATTCCAGTGAAAATCATAATTAACAACTATATGTGCATCTTGTAAATTTTGACCTTCACTTAAAACATCTGAGGTAAATAAAATTTGTATTTCCTTTTCAGCTTCATTAAGTCCTATTCCATTAGTTTGAGAAATAGGAGAAAACCTTCTAACTAAATCATCTTTAGTTTCTCTTTTGGATTTAGAAGAAGATATTCTTTCAATTTCTAACTCAGGATAAAGTTGTTTTGTTCTTCTGTATAAATATTCAACTGTCTCTGTAAATTCAGAAAAAATCAAAATCTTTTCAGTTTTTTGAGGTTCAATTATAGTTGAGACAAATTGGTTGAATTTGGCGTCTTGAGTAACATTATTAACAATTGGTTGAATAATTTCTTTTACTTCATTTAAGATGCTTATATCATACATAATAGCCGCAACTAAATCCTCTTTCCTAAAGTCTTCTATGGGATATTCATTAACCCTCAATTTTGAATTTGAATCATCTTCATCAAGAAACAATGCTAATTGGTCGGCTCTTCCTGTAATAACCAAACCTCTTTCGTTAATAGACCTTAAAATAAATTCATTTCTTTTTATCATTCTATTTAAAGAAGCTAAAAATGAAACAGCAGAACTCTCTAGCCTTTTAAATAAAAGCATTTTTAAAAGCCCCCTTACTAAATCCCCAAAATGACTTAATCCTTGATAGGTAGGCTCATTAATTTTACCCTTCTTTAAAAAACTGGTCAATGCATAAATTGAGTATTGATATCTATTTGCTTTACTAGTTTGAAATAGTTTTTCAATTAAGCTTGCGTAGATTGAGGTTTCTCCATTTAAAGCATAACTTGCATCAATTTCATATTCAATAGTTTTTAAATTTCTTTTTGGAAATGTTAGATTTAAAGAGGCATATTTAGGGTTGTTTTTTAAATCATTTCTGGTTCTTCTTATTACAAAATTCTGAAGTAATTCAGCAATTTTTTGAGGGTCTCCCTCATAGGTTTCAAAGTAAGTTTTCAAATTATTGGGTGCAATGTTCAAATCAGTAATATCACTTTGATGAAATAATTTTATTTGATTATAAATATCCCATACATCTTTATTTTGTGGTGTTGCTGTTAATAAAACCACTTTTTTACCATTGAGATAGGGGGCAAGTATTTGATATTTTTGGGTTTGCGGATTTCTAAAGTTGTGTGCCTCATCTATAATCACCACTTCATAACCATCATATTGAGGTTCATCGTTTAAATTATAGCTATGGTCTTCGTCTTTATATAAAAGTTCACTAGAAGAGAGTATATGGCAATTAAGTTGATATTGTTCTTTGTAGTCCAACCACATTTGTTTTAATGATGCAGGACAGACTATAAGTGTATTTTTTCTTTTTTGAGACCAATACCAACTTATTATGGCCAAAGCAATATATGATTTTCCTAATCCTACTACATCAGAAATAAAAACTCCATTTTGTGAAGTGTTTTCGTTTTCTAATTTATTGAGTGCCATATTTACTGCATCTTTTTGAAAAAGAAATAAATCATTAAAATTAAAAGCACTGTTATCGCTAATATGGTGTTCCTTAATCTGTACTCTTTCCTTAATTAAATTATAGAGTGTTTTGATATATATTTCATATGGAGTTGCTTGTTGTTGAACCCAAGATTGCTCAACCATTTCCATTAAATTCTTGCTAAAAGGTTCTGAATTTTCCCATATTTCATCAAACCAAGTTTTCACATCCTGAAAATCATTTTGGTTTGTGACTTTTACATTTAATTCTGTGTTATTAGAAAGTCCACTTATAGATAAATTTGAGCTACCTACAATAGCAACTCCATCAACCATACCTCCTTTTGGAGCATCAAAAATATAAGCCTTACTATGAAGAAAACCTTTGGCATAAACTCTGATGTCTATTCTGTTCTCTTTTATTAATTCCCATAAAGCAGATAAACCAACTTGGTTATCTTCATTTTGCTCCATAAAAGTTAAGTCTTTAGTGTACTCACTTTTTGTAATGTCAATTTCAAATTCCTTTTGGGCTTTGTTTTTTCTATTCTCTTTTCTTAATGTATGTTTTATATAATCTTCAGAACTATGTCCTTTTACTAATTCCTCCACTGTTTCAGTATTTGTTCTAGTGCCAATAACAAGTTTAAGCTGTTGTACTTTATGAAGTTTTTCTCTTATTGCCTCAAACCCACTCAAATAAAAATAGCCTACAGCCATAGAGCTAAACTCTGCTGTATCTAGCATTTTGTTGACCTCTGTGACTAATAGGTTGTCCTTTTTATTATCTATTATACTTTTCATTATTCTCCTGTTCTATAACCTAAATCATAATTTATTATATAATCCAAATCCTTATCTGTCATCCCATAGATTTCACACAAAATCTTGTCAACTTCATCAAATATGTTTTTTGCATATTTTGGATAATATTCTTCAAACTCTATTACACCTTTGGGATATTTTCTACTTGAAACCTTTCTGTTTTTAATGTAGTTTTCTTCAATTCTTTTAGACAAGTTTATTAAACCTTTTGCCTGATTCGAATTGATTTTATTGAAATCTAGAGGAAATAAATTAATTTCTCTAATAGAAAAATCTCTGCAATTACTAAAGGTTTTAAAGAAAATATAGTATAGGCTAGAGTTCATTACACAATGTGTGATTCTAGCTTTATTTTCATTTTCAAAACTTATTTTTTTGTAATGAGATGTTCCAGCATCTTTATAGCCTGAAGGTTGAAATGAAAATGCTCTTATCCAATATGTTGGAGCATCGTGAAAATAAACATTGAAATTACCATTCTTGTCAATAGAAGATTCTAAAAGATTATGATTATAAAGCTTATGAATTATTTGTTTTTCTTCCTCATTAAATTTAGGAAGACTTTGATAGTTTTCTTCCATTACTGTTTGTGTATATCTTATCCTATCAAATAACTCATCTCTTTCCTCAGAGTACCAATGGTTATATCTACTAGAGAAAAACATTGATTCTTTATTTTTTGTCTTCTTTGATATAAATATTGCAAGCCTTTGTTCAACACCATCAAAAAGTTTTGCAGGTCTATTTGAAAAGCTAGAAAAAAAGCTAACAGTTTTACTTAGCATCAAATTTTGTAGCGGCAATGCTCTTGATGTAGTAATTGAGCTAATAGGGATTATCATACCAGAATAGCATTCATTACAGAGTAGCTTATCTGCTCTTTCAATGAAATAAGCGTAAAGATTTCCACAAGTTTCAGTTTTAAAATTTTTAATTTTATAATTATCAAAAATTGACAACTTGGTTTTCTTATTTTTTTTGAAATATTCTACATAAGGAGGATTACCAATAATTATATCAAACCCACCATTATCTAAAATTTTATTGAAGTCTATAAACCAATGAAAAGGGTTTTCTATACCAATGTTTATATCATTATTAACTCGATGTTCTTGAGTTTCAATCTCATTCTTTAGATGATTCAATGCTTCTTCATTATCATCATCTTGCTGTATGGCTCTGTATTCAGTTTTTAGTCTAGATAAATTCTCAATATCCTTTTTAATATTGTCTCGATTTGAAGATGTAAACAAATCCATTGTGTAGTTCGCTTCAAGGTCTTCCCAACTTAAGCCTCCCACTAAGGAGTTGCCAGCATAAATGTTAAAATCTATATCTGGCAAAGGTTCAATACTTTTAATATCTGGCAAGTGTGATGCTAATTGTAAGAACAATCTCAACTTACATATTTCGGTAGCTTCCTCTACTATATCAACTCCATATAGATTATTTAGGATTATTTGTTTGGTTAAAAAGTATTCTTCTGGATGTTTGTTTATAATATCAATGGTTGATTTAAGCCAAGGGTCTTTTTCTGTTTTAGATATTTCTTTAAGCCTAAAAACTGTTTTTTGGTAAATAGGTAATAATATATTTAATGCTGCAAAAAGGAAGGCCCCAGAACCAACAGAAGGGTCTAAAACAGAAAGTTCAAGTAAAACATCTTTGTATAAAAATTTGAGTTCTTTATAATCATCAATGCCATCTATATAACTACCTACAGCATTAATTATATCATTATTATTTGTAATTAATGGATTTGGATTAGGGGCATTGTAGCCACTTGCATTCATTTTATCAAAAATGAAAGGTATGATGGTGTTTTTAGAAATATATTCAGTGATATCCTCCTTTGTATAGTAAGCTCCTAGTTCTTTTTGATTTATATATTTTTCAAAAATATACCCAAGAACATCAGGATTAATATCAGTATCCTCCTTCATTGGTCTATTGTCCAAATACCAAGTATATCCATTCAAGAAAACCAATATCTCTTTAATGAGTTTTGGATTAATTCCAATCTTAGTATTTAATGCTTTCTCTTCATAAATTCCCGCAGATTTTACAGGTGTGCTATATTTTTTCTCTAAATGATGAGGATAAAACAAGCCACCATTCAAATATCGAATAGAGCCATATTGATTAGTGAATTTTATTTTTTCTGGGTTATCATCTCTTCTGGCAAATCCATAGAAAAATAATGGAAGAAGAAAATCTGTATAATAATCTTTTCCATTAGCTGTGATTTCATCAAACTTTTGAAGTAAAAAATCTGTGTTATCTTGTATTACATAATGCTTTTGTAAAAAATAAATAAACATTATCCTATTCATCATTACAGAAGCATACCAAGACCTGTCTTTTTCATTTTCAATACCAGTTATAGCCTTTTGAAGTTTGCTGTGGATTTTTTTAAACTTATCAAAAAACTTTTTAGTTATTTTATCACTAGTATCAAATGCTTTCTCAACATTTATTTGAAGCTCTGTACCATCACTACTTTTAGTAATGTCAAATAGTTGAAGTTTTTCTTTAAAAAGTCTTGTGTTCTTGCCTATTTCATCATAGGTTATTTTCTTAAGCTTTGAAGAAGTAGCATTATTGTAAAGGTCAAATACTTTTCCATTATTAGAAATGAAAAGAAAATGAGCATTAGGGAAAAAGCTCTTTTGGTTTTTAATCAGCTTTTTTTGAAACTCAACTAATCTATCTTCACACTCAACTACTATTATATCAATACCATTACCCTGATATTCTTTTGAGTAATATTGAATATTATCGTTTCCTTCTATTTCTGGGATTGGCAAATTATTACCTACATATTCATAGTTTAATTCTTCAATAAATGATTCATCAAGCAGGTCTTGGTAGTTACTCATAGTTATTTACTCTAAACAAGGTAAAAATAAAAATCTTTAATAGAAATGTTCTATAATTCTTGAATCCTTATTAAATAGTTTTCAAAAAATATAAAGAGGGGAGAATATATGGTAAATGTAAACTCAATTTTTTTTAAAATAAAATTTTTGGTCTGTTCTGTGAATGCTTGACCTACCCTGCTCAAAACCCCCACTCAGTTCTGGAAGGGAAACTCCCCCCTACCACTTTTCAAATAAAAGTTTTTTTCTGGCAGTCTATATTATTTCAAGTTGATAGCTGAGGTAATTTGTTGCAAGTATAAAACAAAACAGGGAGCATTTATTCACACTCAAAAATCAAAAACAATGGTAAGAATTATTAATTACAAAGAAAGAGAAAAGGAAGATGGCACTTCATTCTTCGTTTTGGAACTGCAAGGTGGCATTGAAATGGTATTAAGCAAGGTTACTGGCAACTTTTATGCAACTGCAAAGAGAGCATTTATACCTTCAACCTTTGATGAACAGACCTGCAATGGGCTAATTGGCACAGAAATGCCAGGAAGCATCATTAAAGAGGAATGTGAGCCTTTTGAATATGTTGTGAAAGAGACAGGAGAGGAGATTACACTTTCCCACAGATGGGTTTATACAACAGATGATGCTGTAAAGCCAAAGCAGGAACAAAAAGTTACTGCTTCATCTAATGTGTTCTCCCAAAATGGCATATTAGAGCCAGCAGAATAAAAAAACCAGCCTAGTCTATATAGATAGATTGGGCTGTGTTTTAAATATTATAACCCCCTTTTCTTTATTACTCCTGTTTGAACTGACCTTCAAAAAAATAAATATAGTACAAGTGGCCTAGCTTATAATTGATTTTAGCCGATTAATCATACTGGGATATATTAATAAACTTGAAGGTAGGATCAAGTAGGGAATCAAATATCTTAAATAAAAAACAATGAAAATTTCAGAAATAAGTGTTTCATATTCAAGTGATAACCATAATAAATTAAAAATAAATAATAGCCAGCATTCTTATGATATATTAAGAGCCTGTTGGAGCGATTCTACCATTGAACTACAAGAGGAATTTAAGGTTTTAATGCTCAATAGATGTAACCAGATTTTAGGTGTTTATCCACTTTCTAAAGGAGGGGTTTCCTCCACTATTGTAGATGCTAAATTGATATTTAGTGTAGCTTTGAAGTGTAATGCTTCAAGCATCATTTTGGCCCATAATCATCCAAGTGGTAATTTAAACCCAAGTGATGTAGATAAAAAGATTACCCAGAAGTTAAAAAAAGCAAGTCAATATTTGGATATTGAGTTATTAGACCACATTATTTTAACTAAGGATGAGTTTTATAGTTTTTCAGATAATGGATTGATAAAATAGTCCTCTTTTTTCCATTTATATATATAGTGAATTGGAAAAAAAGGGACTTTTTGTCTTTTGAATAATTGTGAAGGGAAGAGAATACGGCTTTTTAAGCCTAAAATTGTATGAGTGTAAATCTTATAGATTAATATTAATAGCGAAATTTTATATTTCTTCAAGGTTTACTAAATCACAAAGACTAACTCCAAGATTATCTGCAATTCTTTTTAAGGTGTATAAAGTGGGATTAGTTCCTCCAGCTTCAAGACGACTTAAATTGGATTTTTCAACATTACATTTAGCAGCAAGGTCTTGTTGTGGAATATTTCTTTCCTCTCTTAACTTTTTTACCCTCTTTCCAATTGCTAGCTGAAGTTTCTCTTTATCATCCATATTAAATACCTATTGAGGTTACCAAATATGATAATTAGGTAATGTGGTTTGGTTATCATAAATGATAAAATAAGTATGTTTGTTAATCTCTCAATAAAAATGATAAAATGAAAAATCTTAAAGATAAACTTGCTAAAAGTTCAGTATTTGTTCAAGAACTTTGTAGAGAGATAGATTACGTAGTTTCTAAGCTTTTTAAGAATGTTGGAATTCTTATAATCAGCATCTGTATATTATTCTTGTTTTTGTTATGGTATATCTCCACACTCTTTGAAAAAGAGAGTTTATTTATCCTTTTTATAATCTTTATGGTTATCCTTTTGGTTAATACCATAATACGTAAACTCCCTAACAATAGTAGATTTCAATTAGTTGTTAGATTTATAACCATCTTAGGGATTTTATTATTTATCGGATTTATGGTGATTGGTGTAGGATGGGAAGTTTTTGGTTTCTTAAAAGATACCTATAATTGGATTGTAGAATAAATCTAAATTTATTTAGTGTGAAAAATATAATTGAAGAATTGGAGAAATTTAATAATAATGGATTTTACAAAAGAGAGAATATTGAATGGTGGCTCCTTAAATATGAAGAAGAATATCGTAATCAATTTAATGTGTTAGAAGCGGAGAAAATAAATTTCACTAATCCACGAAATCTAAGTAAATATAAAGAAGAAGTACAATTTTTAGATACTTATGAAGTGTTACTTAAAGTTGCAGATTTTTACAGAAATGAAATCTATTTTAAAGAGCAAGTTGAACTGTATGATTCCATAAAAGATAGTAATGTACAATTAGATTCTTGGTTAGAAATAAATAAATTAGTTGAAGGTAAAAGGTGCAAAGAGTTTGTTTATTTATTTCAAAATACTACAAAATTATCTGGGTATGACTTTGTAATTCGCTATCCACTTTCCCTACCTCTCAGTATTAAACTGGATAGAACAGATTTTAAATATACTCTTCAATTTTTGGAAATCCTTGAAAGGTCAAACAAAGTTCAAATCATAGGAACAGTCAATATTATTTATGATTTGGAGGTTTTTGAAAAGAAGATTACAAAAACTATTGAAGGAGAAAGTTATAGCAGAGCCTTTACAAGACGTAATATTATAATTTCTACAGATGACGGCTATGGAAGTGAACTGCTAATTAAATTTATGGATGATAGAACTCATCATTTAAAAAGCCTTAAAAAAGGTCAGAAAATAAAAGTATATGCTGACTTAACAGGAGGGAAAAATGAATCTGAAATATTGGGATATTCTTTGAGCCTTTTAGGTTGGGATATTGAAATTTTAAAATAAACTAATAATGGAAATAACAGGAAAAATAAAAGTGTTGAATGACACTCAGAATATAGGGGATAAAGGCTTTAGAAAGCGTGAAGTAGTTATTACAACAGAAGAACAGTTTCCTCAGCATATCCTTATAGAATTCAATCAAGACAAATGTGATTTACTAAATAAGTATGCTATTGGTCAGGATGTGAAAATTAGCGTCAATTTTAGAGGCAGGGAATGGATAAATCCTGAAGGTATGGCTAAATACTTTAATTCTATTCAAGGCTGGAGAATTGAACCGTTAAATATTCAACAGCCAATAGTGGATAACTCTACAGAAATAGAACCAGTAAGTTTTTTGGATGAACCAGATAATGATTTGCCATTTTAATTGAGTTATGTGTAAATCATTATTAAAAGAATTACGCTTTGAAATTGGAGAGCAATATGAGTTAAATGAATTCAATTTAAAAAGTATAAAATCAACTTTCAGTAATGGTTTGGAATATGATAACTACGAGTACATAAAAGATGATTTTAAAGCTTTCTGTGGATTTGAATTCTCAAATAATATAATTCTTCAATATAATGGAGATATACTCTGTAACGTTATTTATGAATTTGAGATAATTCATTTTGAAGAACTATCTATAATCGTCTCCCAAAATTATTTTGAAGATATAATTATAGAAGTATTAAAGAAGGATAACAATTATTGTCAAATGATTGTAAAGAGTAATAAGTAAGCATTTCAATTAGTATCTTTAATAGCTTAAAAAGCTTGAAGGTAAGAGCAAAATTTTATATAAAAGGAAGCTTTTAAGGAGGTGCAAAAATATAAGTCTAACAGGAATGCCTGTAGAATATAGGGTTTAATAAAGAATAAGATTTCTCGTCCAGACCGCAACTAAAATGTTGTGTTGAGTCACGTAAAGTGGCTTGTGGTTTAGAAATAGACCGATGAGAAGCTTATCCATATGGATGGGCTTTTTTTGTTTTGTGTTTTTAGGATTGGTATAAAAATCTTTTTATAAGAGCTTATTTTAAAGAAATTGATTTATAAACCTGATTTATTTATA
>JBLWYD010000049.1:0-23763 GCA_048267165.1 Bacteroidota bacterium | reverse complement strand
TAAACCCTTGGCAATTACTTCAATCAAATTGGGAATGGGGGAAGAGCCCATGATGGTATTTGCAGGAACCAGCGCAAATGGAACCCATGCTGAAGGACTCTATTTTGATAAAAAATCCAGCGTTTTAAATACCGTTGATCTTGAAAGCGCTTACATCTCTGTCTGTCCAAATCCCGCGCAAAATAAATTTGAGGTTCAATTTTCAAGGGAGGCTATGCCAAAATCTTTAGCCATTTATGACACTACTGGGAAATTATTGAATAAACAGTTTTTTATGGAGGGAACCGATACTGCCATTGTTGATGTATCTTTTTTTAATAACGGAGTCTATTTTTTAAGCTTTCAAACCAATAGGGGAACTATAATTAAAAGAATAATTAAAAATTGAACAATGAAGAGTTGGAACAAAGCTATTCCTGTTCTTTTTATGATGCTTTGTGTTTTATAGCGGGTAATTAATAATTTATATTTAGAAATGGTAAAAGACCTCTTATTAAGTTAGCGTTAAAGTCAAGCTTGAAACATTTTTCCCTTTCCAGATTGCGCTTCAATCGGGAGACGAAAGTGTCGGGACAATCTTTTTTAAAATACTTTTTTTTAATTTGTATTTATAGAATTTGGGGAGGAGCTTTTGATTTACTGTTAACCATTTTAGAGTCTGTTACTTATCTGATTTCAAATTAGTACACAACTCAGTACCGTACTTTTTGAAAGCTTGCCTATCTATTGTTGCATTTGTAATGCCCTTCAATTACTTTTTAAATAGCCAAAATCATTATATTTGGTATTCTTCCCGGTTTTTTTCAATGAACAAGAAGCTATAGGCTTTACGCCGGAAGCTGTAGGCGGTTGTGAATTGGTAAATTGGTGAGTGATTGTATCTGTGAGTGAGTGAATCTGTGAGCTTGGCCCTTCGACTTTCCTTTTACTTCCCTTCGGCTTCGCTCAGGACAAACTGCTCATTGTGAGGAGCTTGACCGAACATTTGAGAATAAAAAACCATTGTCGTTTATGAGCTAAGTATGGCGGGGTTATGGATTTTTTTACGGGATTCCGTAATGGGAGGGTAGGATACATTCTTTTTTGCATTGCCCAAAAAGTCCACTTTCCTCTCGCAGTGCTCGTTGGAGGCACTAAAACATTAGGCTTACGAAAAGATTCCTGAAAATTTCTATATCTGCGGTGCAAAAAAACATCCCCCTAGCCCCCTTCAAAGGGGGGATTTACGTTTCTAAATTATATATGATTTCAACGATTTTTGCTTCTCCCTCCGATATATTCATTTTCTACGGAATCTTTTCGATAGGCCGAAGAGACCTAATTAATTATAGGTTCTGGCTTACAGCTTAAAGCCTACAGCAAAAATGTTTATATTTGGTATTCTCCCTAATTAAAAAGCCTACTCTTATGGTTTTTTGAAATGGTTTTTTTTAATTAGCAATGTACATTCGCGCAATTGTATTTTTTGCTCTTAATCTCATTCTTAAAGGATGCGGCCTTAAGCAAAAATTATTATTTTGAGTTTATGCCAATAGGATAGGAGGGCTATATAAACTATTGATAAATAACACTAACTTCTATACTTCTCAAGATAGCGCAATTTTTATTTTTTTGTAACAAATTTTAGATTCCCATACTTACCCAGCGAATTCTAAAAAACATAAAAATGAAACAGTCAAAATTACTTTCAGTTCTCTTTGTATTTATCTTATCTCTTAATTTTTGTCAGGCACAGGAAAAAATAAAATTAGAAAATTCAGTCTTATGGAAGATAGATAGGATAGACCTTAAAATGCCATCGTATTTATTTGGCTCTTTACATATAATGTGCGACGGTGATTTCAACATTCCTGCAAAAGTGATCGAAACATTTAAAAGTGTTGATGCATTGGTATTGGAAGTGAATTTATCAGACCCTAACGAACTAAATAAATTTCAAGAATCTATGGGCAATTCGAAGAAAATATCAGAGGAAGTATCCAAGGAGAAATACCATAAGTTGGATTCTCTCGTAACAGAGGTTATGGGTGTCCCTTTAGAAGCCTATGATGAATATGGTCTTTCCATTTTGCACTCGATCCTGATAACCAAAATGTTACCTTGCTCGAAATATAAGTCTTTTGAAAAGGAACTCTCGGGAATGGCTTCCGAGAACAAAAAAGCACTATTGAGTTTAGAAAAGGCCTCACAGCAAATCGAAATATTGAAAAATGCTTATCCCTCAGCATTTGCATATAAACAAATAATGTTATTCGAATCTTATAAAAAAGATTTTAATGAAGCCATAGCACAATATAAAATGGAAGATATAACTAAAACGGTAGCTTTGATTTCAAAGGAAAAGTATATGGATGCAAATGCCACTAATTTAATGCAAATAAATAGGAACAAGAAGTGGGTGGAAAAAATGCCTCAAATGATGAAAGAAAGAAGCAATTTATTTGCAGTGGGTGCGGCACACTTAGTAGATGAATATGGGTTAATTAATCTTTTAAGAGAAGCAGGATATACGGTAACCCCAGTTATAAATTAGGAAATGTTTGATGAAGATAACAGAACAGAAGTTTTTAGCTTTAATCAACCAACATAAAGGTATTCTTTATAAGGTTTCCAGAATGTACTTTGACAAGCTTGAGGACCAGCAGGATCTGTTTCAAGAGATTATTCTACAATTATGGAAATCTTTAGATTCTTTTAATGGAAATAGTGAGTTTTCCTCTTGGATGTATAGGGTAGCTTTAAATACTGCCATTGTATTCTTTAAAAAAGAAAAAAGGAAACCCGATAAATATGCATCAATAGAAATCGAACCCATTTCACCTGCGGGTTACGATAGTAAAAAAGATCTACAATTGGTTCATTTTTATAAGGCAGTCAAAGAATTAAATAAAATTGAAAAAGCTTTGATCCTGCAATATATAGAAGGCTTTTCGGGAAAAGAAATAGCCGAAAACTTAGGTCTTTCAGAAGTCAACGTTCGCGTTAAAACAAGTAGAGCCAAAAGTAAATTACAACAAATCATTAAAAAACAAGGATATGAATTTTGAAAACATAAAAAATAAATTGGATGCTCAAAGTATGGACAACCAAGCAATTCCGCAGACTTTAAAAGAATTGAAAAGTACTCAATTGCCACTTCAAAAAGTAAGAAAAAACTTAAGAAATGAAATTTTGACCCAAATTCTAGTATTTCTCTGCTTATTCGGTATGCCTAATTTTTTGGAGTTGAATAAAATAGCCAATGGTTTTTATTATATACTATTATTTATAACCACGTTGATCGCCATCACCTATCTCTTGAAAATGGGTAGTTTTCTTAAACGTACAATGGATATATCTTCAAACTCAAAGCACGTTCTTTTAAATATAGTCCACGAACTTAAATTAACTTTAGAGGTATACAAAACCGCCGTAATATCGGGTAGTTTATTATTGCCTTTTATAGCTTTCGTGGTTTATACGGGAAAAGGTAAATTTGAGGATTCCCTGCTATTTGATATTCTCACTTTCAATATTAGCTTCATTAATTTAATTTTATATTTAGGCGGTTATATAATGGCGTCGCTTTTGATCGTACTTATTACAAACTGGTGGACAAATAGGCTATATGGAAAATACGTAAAAACAATTGAGAAAACTTTGGACGATATAAATATTGAATAAAACCGCCTACTAAGTTGTAACCCTAGGTGCACCCTGATGCATGTATTAAGCAAAACCGATGTAGAAAGCACTTCAATCTTATTGTTGCATTTTTAATGCTCTTCAATGACTTTTGACGCCAAAAGCAAGTTTAATTGGTATTCTCCTCGGTTAAAATGCTCGCTGTTATGGTTTTCAGTAGTGGGAGGTTTTACGATTCTCTGTTCTCTGTTCTCTGTTCTCGGTTGTTTGTTGTGGGTTTTCAGTACCCGACAAGTTCAAAAAAAAATCTCTTAAATTTGTGAATATTAATTGGAGCGGGTACTGCATAGTAATTGTATGTATATTTTAGTATTCTTTGAAAACTATTTTCAAAAATGTTGAATTTATAGTGGATTCCAATCAGCACATAAAATCACTCATCCATCACATGCGCCAAGATGTAACTCTTGATGAATATGCCATTGACAAACTTTCTTCTGTACTTGTAATTAAGGAGTTGAATAAAAAAGAGTTTTTACTTGAACCCGGTGAAACGGCCAATACCATGAACTTTATTGCACAAGGTTGTATGCGTAGCTATTATTTAGATGAAAATGCACAAGAACACACTTTGCAATTAGGTATAGAACAATGGTGGATAAATGATCTATACAGTTATTTGAGCCGGAAAAAATCTCGGATGTATGTTCAGGCATTGGAGAAAACACTGCTCATACAATTACCAAGACTTGAATTAGAGAAACTATACGTTGAAGTTCCTGCAATCTCTAATTTTTTCCGTATTAAAATTCAAGGAGCTTATGTAGCTGTTCAAGAGCGCGTTATCGATAGTATGAGTGATGATGCCTATGAACGTTACGATACCTTCAGAAAATCGTATCGCGATATCGAACAACGCGTGCCGCAATACATCATTGCATCTTACTTGGGGGTAACTCCAGAATTTTTAAGTTATTTACGAAAAAAGCATTCATAAGTCCGCTTCTTAATATACCTTAAGTTTTTTCTACTAGCGTCACTCTAATTTTGACCCATATACTAATTACTGGGTCATGTTACGATTGATAAACTTTATAATATTTACCATAATTGGAACTTCAGTATCCATTGGTCAAGCTATTAGTTTCACTCCCGAAATATTTTTAGGAAATCGCGCTACAGGATATCAACATTTTATTGCCTATAAATTTAATGACACTTGGTCTATTAATAATGTATTACTATATGATACAGAATACATTAATGATAAGAACAACATTTTTTTTATTAGAAATATGTTGTCCTATAAACTCACCCCACATTTTAAAACCAATCTCGCGGCAGGTATAAAGAATCCTGGAAAATTTACAACATTATCAACACAATACGACTATGCAGTAACGAACTTTAGAATTAGCTATTCTATTGGCGGCACCTATCAAAGCGGCTTCACTTTAGAACAAAATTTAAGACTTACTTATACTCCAAGATTAAGTGACACTATCCACGGCTACATAAACCTCTTCGTTGTAGTCAATACCAATTTAAAAGTTTTGGATAGAGGTATTCAACAACTACGCTTTGGAATAAAAAAAGAAAAACTTATAACTGGGATTGCTGTTAATCTTGATCAGTTTACAAAGGCAGAAAAAACACTTGAAAACTTTGGAACATTTATAAAATATAACTTTTAAACATTTTAATTATGAACACAAAACAACACATTGGATTATTACTACTAAGAGTAAGCATTGCATTTACCATGTTAATTTATGGGATAAGCAAATTAAACTTTGGTATTGAATACATTACTGGTTTGCTTGATCAATACGGACTTCCGACATTATTAGGCTATGGGGTTTTTGTTGGTGAAATTATCGCACCAATTCTCCTCATTATTGGATTTAGAACCAAACTTGCAGGACTTGTTTTCGCTATTAATTGCTTTGTGGCAATTTTAATGGATCGGCTTCCAGACGTGTTAAGCTTAAATGAGCACGGGGGTTGGGCAATAGGATTAATTTTCATCTATATGATGTTTGGTATTGCTATGTTTTTAATGGGTGCAGGGAAGTATGCTTTATCAACACATAGCAAATGGGATTAATTACCGGTTATGAAATTTTTGTTATACATATTAGCATTAACTGGAGGTGTGTTTTTAGCCGTGCAAGCCGGGTTTAACTCGCAGTTGGGGGGAATTTTAAAGCAGCCTATTGCGGCTGTAATAGCTTCGTCTTTAAGTAGTGTTATTTTCGGATTTATTATTCTGCTGCTATTGGGAAAAGGAAGTATTCAACCTATTACAACAACGTCTGTGCCTTGGTACTTATGGTTTATGGGAGGGTTATTCAGTGTTATTGGAATTTCCATTTACTTCTACGCCATTCCCAAAATGGGCATTTCTAAAATGATTGCGCTTGGACTTTGCGGGCAGCTTATTTTTTCATTGATCGCAGGGAAATACGGCTGGCTCAATTTACCTGTAGAACCCATCACAACGAAAAGGCTTATTGGAACAATAGCTATGCTAATAGGCATTATACTTATTAATATTAAATAGTTTAAAATGGAACATATTGAATACAATATCCAAAACTTATTAAATCTTTACGCAACTGTTGGTAAGCCATTTAATGGATATGCAAGTGACAGTGCAATAGGTTATAGCCGGATACAGGCTTCTGAATGGCCTAATAAAATTTGGTCGAACGAAAAGCTCACGCCAGATGTTCTTCAAAATATCAAAATCCTTATTGAATCGTCAAAAATTAAAATGCGTTTTGTTGATTTTGAATATGGGGGCAGTACAAATCATAGGTTTATTGAACAATCTGGATTTGAACTTACTAATTCCATGCCCGGGATGCATTTAAAGCTTACAAACCCTTTTGAAACCCCTACAAGATTAAGCTTCAAGATGGTAACTGAAATGACAGAAGCTAAAATTTGGACTGCTGTTTTTAAGCAAGCCTTCGGGTATTTGATAAGTGAAGACCTGGTATTAAAGAACTTGAATAAAATACATTTCTATATAGCTTTTGAAGATAGTAAGCCTATAGGAGTTGTTAAATTACATCGCACCAATAATATAGCCGGAATCTATAGTCTAGGTGTTCCCGTTGCTTTTAGAGGGAATGGTTATGCTAAGGAAATTATGCACTTTGTATTAAATAAAGCAATGCAGCAAGGAGCAACTGTAGCGACTTTACAAGCTTCTAAACTAGGGCAGGGGATGTATGAAAGAATGGGATTTAAAAATGATTTTACAATGCATAGTTATAAATTAAAAACACAATAACATGGAATTACTTAAAAACTTAAACTGGCGTTATGCCACGAAAAAATTTGATACTTCAAAGAAAGTATCATCAGATGATCTTCAAAAATTAAAGGAAGCCATACAATTATCTGTTTCGTCCTATGGATTGCAGCTGTATAAAGTTTTGATAATTGAAAACCCAGCAATTAGAGAAAAGCTAAAACCGGTGTCCTGGAACCAAAGTCAGATTACTGATGCATCTCACTTGTTTGTTTTTTGCAATTATACAGATGCTACTCCTGAAGCCATTGACGCTTTTATTAAGCAAACGGCTGAAACGCGAGATCTCGATTTGGACAGACTGAACGGCTATGGTGATTTTATAAAAGAAAAATTGCAAGAAAAAACACCTGAAGAAAAAACAAGTTGGTTAAAGGCCCAAACCTATCTAGCCCTTGGAAATTTATTGAACGCTTGTGCTGAGCTAAAAATAGATGCTTGCCCTATGGAAGGGTTTGAACCAGAAGCTTATAATAAAATTTTAGGACTTAATGAACAAGGCTTAAATGCTACGGTAATTACGCCCATAGGGTATAGACATAAGGATGACCACACTATTGGACAATTAAAAGTGCGGAGGCCTAAGGAAGCGCTTTTTGAAACAATATAATATTATGACCGCTTTTTGATCTAAAGGTTTGGGCTAGTTCCCAAACCTTTTTTAATTTAGTATCTTCATTATTAAAGAAGCTTCCCTTATGGAAAATGAAATTGTAAGGTTAATTTCCAGATACCTTGAACTTACCAATGAAGAAGCTTTAGCTTTTGCGGAATGTATTCCAATTAAGTCTTTTAAAAAAGGGGATATACTTTTAAGGGAAGGTCAGGTATGCAGGGATTCCTATTTTGTAATTGAAGGCTGCGTTAGAAAATACTATATTATCGATGGTGATGAACGCACCACTGCATTTTATGTTGAAGATGAATCCATCGCTTCCTTACAAAGCTATACAAACAAAACTCCAGCCAATCATTATTTTGAATGTGTGGAGGATTGTAGGTTAGCTGTTTTAAATTATGAAAAAGAACAGGAGTTGTTTAAACGTGTTCCCAAGTATGAAGCTTTGTGCCGTATGTCTATGGAGGATGACTTTGGGGAGCAACAGGAAGCTTTGGCCAAATTCATAACTTCGAGCCCGGAAGAAAGGTATAAAAACCTTTTGGAAACTAGACCCGATTTAATACAACGTGTTCCTCAGTACCATTTGGCCAGTTATTTGGGTGTTAAGCCAGAATCTTTAAGTCGCATAAGGAAACGAATAGCTAAGAAATAAATTTTGAAGTAAAAAAAATGCCCTAGAATAAATCCTAGAGCATCTTAATAACTGCTATTAAATGAGGTTTTTTTATTCTTCTCTTTTAATTATTTGTTTTTCTTAATCTACTTACCTCTTGTAATAAATCATCTTCTTGACCCAGCTTATACTTTCTTGACACTTCAACTCCTAAAAGATAAGTGTCTATTGCTTTAGCTTTTTGACTATTCTTTTCATATAACTTTGCTAAATAAGTTAGAAGTCCAACATACATTGGATAGGCCTCGGAGGCTCTTTTTAGCACAGTTATGGCTCCTAAATCATTCTCATTTTCCACTAATACTGTAACAAGACTAAAATAATCTTCTGCAGCTCTTCGTGCGTTATTACCATATTTGTTTTTTAACCGCTGTTCTTCTTTTAAAAAAGTTTCATCACTAAAATTATTGGCCAGGTCATCACTTATTTTCAAATCGGAAAATAAAAACTTTAATCCATTATAATTCAATAGTAATCTAGATGCCATGTGTCCTTCATCCCCAACTTCTTCATGGTGCCATCTAAAGTTTTTAGGCGGGTTTTCTTTAATAACATCAACAAACCTCAACAGTTCCTGTCGCATTCCCCAACCATCTCCGCCACCAATACCTAAATAAACTGTTTTGTTTAGGCTTTCATTGGATTTAAAAAAGGATTTTGCTTTTTCTGTCATTTCTTCCTTATTCCACCACAGCGCTGGAGCTTCCACAATAAACGCATCAAAAAGATCCTTTTTTTCCATAAGTGTATAAACACTAAAAAGTCCTCCCAAAGAGTGTCCTTCCAATATACGATAAGGATGTGTCCTATAATTAGCGTCAATAAAAGGAATTAATTCCTCACCTAAAAACTTAAGAAACTTAGGTGCGCCTCCACTTTGGGGTATGCCTGCGTTTCCAGCACTACCATGAACATTCTGTCCAGCATTGGAGGGCGTTAAATCCTTTGTTCTATCCAAACTCTCTAAACCTACCACAATTAAAGGCGGAATAAGTCCTGATTCGGTTAAAAGCTCTACTGTTGCAACAGTATGTTTTATATTTTGTAGACCATCCAAAACATAAAGTACCGGATAATTAGTATTTGAATCTTTATAGCCAATGGGTAATGAAATAATAATTGGGCGTTCTTTATTTAAAATACCTGACTTGATTATATGTTGAGTTCCTAAACCCAAAAGTTGATAATCTTCAGTCATTTCTATTTTATTGGCTACCTGTGCATTTGATTGATGATAACATAATGCCATAATTGTTATGAGCATTAATTGTTTAATTGTTTTTGTTTTCATAATTGTTATTCTTTAAATTTTAATAAGATTTTGCAGTTCCTTTTATAAGCATATATAGTGTTAAACCTACCTATATATGCAAAGCGGCAATAACAAAAACTAACGCTGTATAACCTTCCTAGCCCGGGATGTTAAATTTCTAAACGATTCAATGAGATCACCTGCTAAAGCACTTAACAATAAGCCTTCACACAGCTTTGGAAACACATTGGATTTGTATATTAGTAGTGCTAGTAATAAACGTTACACTCTAAAAGAGGCGTCTGTAATGAGAGAGCCATAATGGGCTTCCATATATAGGCGCTAATTCCAGAACTTGACTTACGCCAAATGAATTTGGGATAACAACTAGAGCTTCTAAATGATTGATGGTAATGGGTATTACTCTTTCCTTTTAATAACTTTTACGGTTTTATGATCAACCGTACCTAATGAAAGTATTCGAAGCCACAAACTGGATTTTGTTTCAATGGTGTACTTTTCGGCTTCCATTTCGGTAACGAGTGCTTCCACATTACTTTCCTTTACATTGATACCCAGCACATGTAAATCACTTGTTTTTTTAAAGGTTAATTCCTTTGTCTTTTCGCCAAACACTTTTCCTCCATTTTCAAAAGGCTGAGTTTCTGTATTCACCGAAAACTGTTGCACGGAACAGGAGGTTATTGATATACATACCAACATTCCCAATAATACTTTCTTTATGCTCATACTATTAAATTATTTTATGAAGCAAAAGTATTCTAGATTTAAACCTGGTTCATTGACTTTGGTTAAGAAAGCAGAAATACAAAAAAAAGATAAATAAGAAGCCAGACTATATAGTCTGGCTTCTCCATTTTAACCCTAATCAATTATAACTAATAAAAAAATCAACTAGCTTCTTTTAATATCGCATTAAGTCGCTTGCCACTTATCTTTACTATTTTAATATTATTTTGGCCCCTTACTTCGCGTTTAGCGATTGTACGGGTTAAAAAAATAGGTAAAAATCCATCAATTAATACTAGTCTATGCGACTCTTCGGTTACAATAGCATAGTAATAGGTTTGATTAACTGTGACCATTTAATGCTAATTATTAATTTTTTACTACTTTCTTAATTGTAGTTTTTCCAAATTCTGTAGTTATATGTAGCATATAAATACCTGCTGAGAGTTGAGACAAGTTTAGTTCTGATGTATTATAAACGTCCATTAATTTTTTGCCTGTAACATCGAACAAAGAAACGGACTTTGGTTTTTCACCTGAAATAGTTACATTAACTAAATCCGTAGTTGGATTAGGAAAGATTATAACATCTTGATTTGCAAGAATGTTTTCTTCTAAACCTAACGTTTGAAGGTCGATACTATATTTTACCAAGCCTAGATCTACACTTCCTATATAGACATCAGCGCTTTGTTCATTAAATTTAACAGCAGAAGCAACTGAACCTATAGATAACAAATCATCATTTTCTATGGTCTCCCAGGTTTGTCCTTCATCGGTTGAATAAATTAATGTAAATTCAGAAATACGTGAACTGTGGGCCATCCCAACTAAATGGCCGGCTGTAGCGGTAGAATGAAAAATTTGATGTACAAGTTCATCATAAATTCTATTCCAGGTTTCCCCATTATCTAATGAGGTAAAAACGCCTATATTGGTGGCAATAGTTAGCTGCTGATCATTTAGAGGATTTGCGTTTAAACTTAATATGAGATCTGAGCGATTATCCAATAATTCTAAGCCGGAATTTGACAGCGTCCAATTTGCTCCATAATCCTCGGATTTGTACACGGTTGTTCCAATAGTGATTAAAACATGACCCTGATTTAATGGGTCGAAATGAATTCCTTTGATTTTTCCGGTTTCCGGCAAGGAAATATCACTTGTTACTATAGCGTTTAGATCACTAATATCTGCTCGTTTAAGTTCTACATTTCCGTTGGTATCTGATAAGGAAAACCAAATAACACTTGAATCAAAAGGATCTGTTCCTGCAGCATCGAAGAAGTTCATGAAGGTATTAAGTATTGGATGCTTATTTTGTCCGTGGTCTATACTCACCTCAAGATCAGACCCAAACCATCCAGAACTAAATGTAAATATTCTGCCTTCGACAAATTTATCTGTAAATAACGTGGGTGCGTCTCCTTGGGTAAACCAATCAATGGGTAGAATATCGAAGTTTGCTTCCTCTTCTGTTGTTAAATTTCTATTGATGTACCCGTATTGAACACCATAATACAAATGTCCATCCCCATCCGGAAACAAACCTATTGAACCTGTAGATAAGTAGAAATTGTTTTTTGCCCAAGTTAAAGTGGCTCCTCCATCATTTGAAAACTGTGGATGGTAATTGCTGGTTATAAAAATTTCCTCCTCATTAAAGGGGTTAAATGAAAGATAGGTGCCGTAGTAATAGCCGTGGACATCACTAGTATCGTGAACATAATTTTCCCAGGTTATTCCGTTATCGGTGGAAATTATTATTTCATTTTCTTCCAAAACTATAATGCTATTTTCAACCTGCGGATTGAAGGAAATGTAAGTAATATCATTGAGTTGTTCATCCGTAAAAGTGATTGGTACTATATTCCAATTTTCACCTCCGTCGACCGAACGGTATAAGTTTTCGTCCGTACTGCCAAAACTAATTCCTGTCCCGGCATAAATAACATTCGTATTGTGAGGGTTAAACACTACTGGAGCTAAAACAACCCCTTGTAATTTTTCTTCCCAAGTTTGACCCCCGTCGTATGATTGAAATAAGCTGCCTTCCACATTGTTAGGTCCTAGCCCCCTGGTTAAGATTAGATGGTTTGGATTGCTGGGGTTTATCGCAACACTATTAATGGCTACGTCGTCATGCTCAGATTTTGTATAGACTAAAACCCAATTTTGGCCACCATCCGTGGTATAATATGTGTTTTCTAAGGTGCCAAAATCTATTTTAGTATTCATCAAGATTACATTAGGGTCTGCATCATACAAGCTATACGACTCTATATATTTATCTCCAGAACTATAAGGAATTTCTATTTCATCGATAACTGTATTGGAATTTAAATCTAAAATTATGATGGTGTTATTTGCAGACCCTTGATTGTACTTAATAAAACTCAAGGCCGAATTGTTTCTCGCCAACTTTAAATCTTTAAAAGTTGTAACATCTTGCACTGACATTGAAAATAATACTTCCCAATTTTGGCCATTATCATTTGAAACCAAAATATGGTTATAGAGCGATGTGGCATATAATTTATTTTCTACTGAAGGGTCATAGGTAATATTAAAAATTCTTCCGTAGTCAGACGATCCTACAGCTTCCAATTGTGCAAATCCTTTCTGGTATAGGGAGAGGGCCAAAACCAGAATAAGCCATGTAAACTTGTTTTTCATTGTTGTTTGTTTTTAATAATTAAGTGGCGAAAATGAAGAATTGAATATTTTTTGAAGAATTTCTGACACGAATTACTAGGACATACGGCAAGAGAAAATAGGACATGCCCAATTTTACTGTAATTCCGAGAGGTATGGATATAAGCTAGAAGTATCGGGTAATCCTATCTTTTTAGCAATACGTTCCTTTCTTTTTCTGCAAGCATCCTGAGTTATGTTGAAAAGAGAAGCAATTTCTTTAATAGAAAGATTCATGTATAAATAAGAAATGAATCGAATATCATTTGTATTTAATGATGGGTGTTTTTCTTTTAAATTTTTCAAAAACCCATAGTTTGCTTCTTCAAAATGAACCAAGAAATCGTTCCAGCTTGCATCATTTCTTAAATGTGATTTTAATTGAAGTACTAATTTTTTTAGATCGCTGTTACTGTCCAAATCTTTATATGATTTGATGGCTTGTAAGACTTCTTGAAGCAATTCGTTTCTGCTTGCTATTTTCAACGCTTTTACCGTTAGTTTTCTATTTTTGGATTCCAGCTCGTTTTCGAGTTCCAACATTTTAATCTTCTGATCACTTTCAGAAATGATCTTCTTTTGTTGGAATTTTGAGATATGCATTCTCCATGCCCAAATGGAAAGTAAAAGCAATAGGGCAATAGCGCTGATAAGTATATAAAATACTTTACGTTCTGCATTGAATTCTAGGGTATTATCTTCTAACTCTTTTTCGAAACGTTTGATATCGAATTTTACCTTATTGCCTTCAAACTGATTTCTACTTTTAACCCTAAACAGGCTATCTTTTAAAATAATTACCGAATCCCTATAGGTTCGTGAGCTTGTGAAGTCTTTTGAATTATAGGAGAGCAAGGAGAGTTGCTCGTATATTTTAATTTGGATATCAAGGCTGCCCTTAAGGTAGTTAGCCTCTTTAGCATACTGTTTCGCCCGTGACCAGTCATCTTTTGTTTGGTATATTTTTGAAAGTAGTAGGTATGCTTCCGATTGGTGTTCTATGAGTTCAGCATTTTTTAATTGTGGAATAAAGGCGTTAATTAAATTTTCGGCATCTTTTAAATCCCCTTTTAAAAAATGATTCTCTGCTAGTGCATATTTACCTTGAAGTAAAATATTTTTTTCATTTTCCAGAAGGGGAAATGCAATTTTTAAATATTGGTTCGCTTTATCTAAATGGTTGAGTTTATTATAAACAAGGCCCAAATTTATGGCATAGATTCCTATTTTAACTTTCTCATTATATTCACTTGCTATTTTGTAAGCCTTTAAGAAATAATTTTCAGCTTCTTTATACTTCTTTTCCTCAAAGTATAAAATACCTACATTATTTAAAACAACCATTTCCCTTTGGGGGTTTAGTTGGGATACTGCAACATTATATGCTGCCAAGTAGTTCTCTAGGGCCTCGCCATATTCTGATAGTTGATAATAATTATTGGCTATATTATTGAGGGCTAAAAACTGCTCTTCATGCCATTGGTGCGAACTGGCAATATTCTGGGCATTTATAAGAAGTTCTAAGGATTTAGGGTACTCTTTTTTGTGCAATGCCTCAATGGCCGTTTGAATTAATTCTTGGCATTGCTCCTTCGAATTTTGAAGAGGGCTAACTATTAATAAGAAGACAATAAAAAATAACTTCATTTAATCTATATTATATCTACCAGCTTCTAATCTTTCCCTTATGCCAAAACTGTCCGCTTTCAACATCATTATTTAATAAGTTAAAAATATCTCCAGCCACATCTTTGGGTAGGCGTGGGGCTACTTTTCCTCCCATATCGGTCTGCGTCCAACCTGGATCTAGTGACGATACTGTTATATTCTGACTTTCCAATCGCTTTGCCAACAACTTCGTGTACATATTTAAAGCTGCTTTAGACATTTTGTAATGAGGCTGAAAAGCATCGAAATTCTTTTCGCTAAATGAGCCCCAATCTGATGTAATATTTATGATATGTGCTTTGGTATTTAATCTAGGTAGGAGTTTTTCAGTTAGTTCAATAGTGCCAAATAAATTAATATTAAAGGTTTGTTTTAACTGTTCCATATTAATTACTGAAGCATCCCATTTTTCGAGTAATATTCCTGCATTGTTTATTAAAAAATCAAGTTTAAGATTCCCTAAACTCAGGATAAATTTATCGATAGAAAAGTTATTTGACAAATCGAGTTTTAAACATTGAAAATTAGGTTGGTTTAATGTATGATTTCCAGAAGTTGAACTTCCAATAACGTGCGTACTTGCATTTTTAGTTAACAACTCAACCGTTGCTAAGCCAATGCCTCTGCTGCTTCCTGTAACTATTCCGTATTTCATAATAATTCTTGTTTATTCCTTTTCATCAAAATAATAAGGGTAATAATATAAATGACTACAATTGTAAAAGGGATTACCACAAATCGTTGTTCTGGAAATAGATACCAAAACAATACAATTAAAATGGTTCTTGTAAGTGAATGGAAAATACCCACCCAATGATTAATAATCCATGAAAATGGTAACCACATGGTTCCTGTTAAAACTCCTACTGTTAATGGTAATGATGTATAATCTTTCAAAAAGAAAGGTATGGCAATTGCATACACCAACACAGCCTGTGCTACTGTATAAAGAAACAAATCATCAAATACATTTTTAGGTTTTGTTTTATCTAAAAAGTTTTCTCCTGTAAATTTTGATACAAAAAGTGCTAAATACACAATACTTCCCGTGGCAATATATAATATCCAAACAGTTATTCTATCAGGAAATAATAATCCTGAAAGACCAACCAAAAACCAAGCTATTAATCCGGAAAGAGGTGTTGCTAAAAATTTTCTGTTTGCAAATTCGATGCGTTGTTGTTCTAATGAAGCCATAAGTTATTATTACTCAATCAAAGGTTTACCAATATTCTTTAATTTTAGAAATCTTCCCATTCTTAAACTCGAAAAGGGCCATTTGCTCGTTACCTTCAACCCTTTTACCCTCCTGTTTTGTAATAAAACGTTTGCTTACTGTAATGGCATTTAAACCATAAATAATGTTTTCGATTTTTATATCCATAACACTGCCGTCATAGCCTCCATTTTTTTGATTTCTTTTGTAACCATTGTAGAGGTCTTCACGAGAATAGATTCCGCCATACTTTGTATGTACATAGGTAAAATCATCTGTAAATAACTCAAAAATGTTATCGATATCTTTCAGGGTTGAGTTTTGCTGAAATACTTTTAGGTTAAGTTTATAATATTGATTTAGCACATAGCTCAGCGAATCTTTATGGGTAAGGTTTGCTTGTTGTGCTTGAGCGATATTATAGGCACTAAAGAATAATGTTATAACAATAAATTTTAGTTTCATTTTTTTTCTTTTATTAATACCATGTGCAAAATAGGATAGGGTTTTCCTGAGGGATCCAATTCAGATCTCCCTATGGTCTCAAAGCCACAATGTTTGTAAAACCCAACAGCTTGTCCATTCTGCTCATTGACATCTACTTTGTTTACATTAAGGCTATTAATTGCGTATTCCAATAAAGTTTTACCTATACTTTTATCTCTATGTTCTGGGTGAATGAACAACATTTGTAGATTTCCATCGGTTACACCTATAAAACCTAGTATTTTAAAATGCTCATCCCTAAAACATCTTAATTCAACAGCGTCTAGATAGGTATTTAGAATTAAGGGTTTGAAATAGGCAATGTCTTCTTCTTTTAAAAAATGATGGGTCGCTCTTACAGAGGCCTCCCAAACCTCTACAACTTTGTTGTATTCAAACTTATCTATATAGTCTATTCTATGGTCCATTTTATATTGTCTTAAATAAGTGCTATTGGAATCGTAAGGGATAGTGTTCCCATTAATTTTTATTTATTGGGTTCAATATCTTTTGTATAAGACGCTAAACGTAAAAGGTCATAAGATTTTTTTAAATGTCCCTGTATTACTGATACAGCACTATGATCAATTAGCAATGATCTAGAAACAGATTGTTTATTTTCTTCAACAATTTGATTTATTACTGCTTTAGCATCTTCTTTGCCTTTTGTTTCATAGGCCAATAAGACTTTAACGGCATTTTCTTCCGCAGTAATTGCTCTTTGTTTCGGGGTGTATCCTATTTGCTTTACCATAGCTTCTGCCATTGCCCATACTGACCATGGATTTTGACCAGTAATTAAATTATTATCGTGACTTATTTTTTCAAGATACATGATGCCTTCGTTAAATACGGCTCCTTGAGATATCAGTTTATCTTGCAATAAAAAAGGAAATACAGATTCTGCATTTGGAATCAATAATAACTCTTCCTTATTGGTAAAGCTACTTACCTGCTTATTTTTTAAAAATGACTGCCCATCTTTTAAGGTAACATTTACAAATGCTGCAGGACCATGACAGACTGCCCCTATTACTTTGTTATTCTTATGGAAATCTTGTATTAGGGCATGTATAAATTTATTATTTGGAAAGTCAAACATCGCTCCTTTCCCTCCGACAAAATAAACAGCTTCATATATTTCAGGTTTAATATCTTTTAATAAAAGGCTGTTATTGGTTTTGGATTGCGCAATTGAATCATTCAAAAATGCATAATCGAATATTCCCATATCATCATCATCTAACACTACAGGTGATTTACCTCCTAAAGGACTTGCTATATCAACATCAAAACCATTGGCTTTAAAAACATAGTAAGCTCTTGCTAATTCCGTTAGTTCATATCCTGTGCTTTTACCACTTGTACCCATTGTATCTGTGCTGGTTACAACAGCAAGTATTTTTCCACGATACGCTGGTACATCTTTAGTGATGTAAGTGATATCACGCACTTGACTATTAACTAAGGTGCCATCTTCTACCGGTAATAGACTCGCGATATATATGCCAATAAAGATAAGGATAGCCACAATAAGGGTTAGCGCGGTTAGTATCCATTTAATAATTCGATATTTTTTAAACATAATTTTTTATTGATTTATACCGTATTTTATTTCAGCTGGTTTGAAACAGCTCGTCAATTTTAGATTTAGCACTTTTATCTGGTGCGACTTTATAAAATTCCTCAAGCAAATCTAAAGTTGTAGGTTTTTTAGGATATTGATTATTGGCTAAAAAACTTCTTAATGCTTCATTGACTTTATCTTCGCCTATTAATTCAGATAATTCTACCATTGCTATTGCACCTTTTGAGTAAGCTATATGTGTTGCGCCATAAGGCACTTTGTATAAAGGTGGATTTCCGTAAAGTCCTTTTTCATTATCATAAATTTGTTGATGTATTTTAACGCGTTCCATCATGCGTTCTTTCCCATACATTTTTTTGTAAATCATCATTTCGGTATACATGGCTAAGGACTCGGTAAGCATTGAAGCGCCTTCTCTTTCATCTGGATTTATTAGACTATTTCCCCACCATATATGAGCCAACTCATGGCCTGCTAATTCATTTATAACATCTTTACTTGTATCACTATCTATATTAGCATGAAATATCATGTTTTCAGTCATAAAAATGGTTGCTGGATATGCTGTTGCCGCAAACCCACTCGTAAAAGATGAGACCTCTACAAAGCTTATTTTTTCAAATGGATACGCATTAAAATTATCTACACAATACTCTAAACTCAATACGGCATTTTTTAGCAGTCGCTCTACATTTTCAAAATGCAAGTCATGATAAAGTACTTCAATTTCTATGTTACGATGCTTGATAGCTTGTTTTTGGTACTTAGCAGATGCAACTGCAAATCGAAATGGAATACCATCGGCTTTGTATTGGGTATTTCTCCTATTGTTTTCAGTCCAGGATTTAACAATATTGCCTATTCCTATAGGTGTTTGATTGCTTTCAGTGGTAACTACCATATTTAAATTTATAAAGTCATTTTTAAGGACTTCTGGTGCTTCAAGCTTCTTTAAACTTGTTGGATTTCCAAGGCCATTTTCTACTCGTTTTTGTTCGTCTTCTATCTCTTTATCTGATTGGTATCCCAACAAAGGATAATAATTACTAATCCTCATAAACGAACCATTATTAACGATAGCATTAAAAGTTTGATGCCCATTGACAGCAAACCATTTGTATGACAAATTAAACTCTAAGGTCGCTGTATCACTTGGCATAAAAGGCTCGTCAAGTTTTACCTCTGTAACAATTCCATCAACCGAAATATCTTTATTATGCACTCTAAATGTCGCCACATTTAATTTTAAGTCGGAATGAAAATTCAATAGAATCTTATTTATTGGTTCATCTGATAGATTTTGAATTCTATATTTTCCTTGAATCTTATAAGCATTTTCAGAAGGGTACAAGTCTATTTTTGTGTCTACATCTATAATTGTAGGTTGTGGTATATTTTGATAATGACGGTAATTTTTTTCATAATTAACAGCTTCAATAAGCTGAGCATCTTCATTTTTTGGTGAATAACCATTCATGAAATTAAAGCCTCCAAAGACACCCAATCCAAAGAAAAAAATGACAATAAAAAATTTGATTTTAGACCATTGTTTTAATTTCAAATACGAATTAAAAATCCACAATAACCCTAAAAGGCAAATTCCAAAAAGCAATCTATTTGAAAAGGCTGACAGATATGCACCATAACCATTTAGGTCACTAAACACACCATTAAATCCTGAGAAAACATGTAATAATGGATATGGCAACAACATCTTTATTAATGGTGTTGTAAAAACTACAACCGCTACTATTGAAATACCTAAGGCTACATATTTGCTATTGATGATACTATTGATAAGAAGTAACAATGTACCGAAAAGGAAAAGCGGAATTGTATTAAATATAATAACCCCAAAATAAGCGAACCAATCAATTTGTGTATATCCATAACTGATTTGAAACACTAATGCCAATATTATAAGTAACGTTGTTAAGAATACTAATAACAAAGCCAATGAAATTAAATGGCCTTTCAGTTTTGCTTTTGAAAAAAATGTACTGTCTTCAATTAAATAAAAATGGGCTGTACTGCTTCTCCAATACATGTCATTAATAAAATACACCAAAATGAACGCACCCAATAAGTGAAAGCTTTGCGAAATAGAAGACGCCAAAAGTCCAGAACTTGCATAATAATTTGGTAAACGTATGCCTTTATCAATATCTGAATACATTTCCATGCCAACGAAGAACACCAATAGCATGGAAACAGCAACTATAGTTACGCTTTTAAAAAGATAAATTAAATCAACCTTTGCAAAGGATATAATTGAGTTTAATTCTGACTTAAAACCAAAATTAAGAGCTGGTATTTTAACTTTTGTCAATCTTACTATTCCGGCTTTAACGTTATGCTTTTTACGTTTCAATTCCTTTTTACTTGTTGTTTTATTGAACACATAAAAACGATAAGAAATAGCCAAAAACAACATTGATAACACCACATAAACTATACGGTTGATGGCCAAAAAGCCTTTAAGTGGCACGATGAACTGGTTTTTTTCAGAAACACTTAAGTCTCTAGCTTCAAAGAAATATGCAGAAGATCCAAAAGGATCCAGCAATGATGATAGTTGCTGTACTTCAATAGATTGTGGAATGCTTCCTGCCATAAATGGCGAATTAGAAAACACTAATAATACCATGTAAAGAACATACAATAGTAAACCTCCAATAACCACTAATAACTTCTTACGCGTGGTATAGGCAACCATAAACAAGAAGCTACAAACGAAGAAGCAGTTTAAAACTCCAAAGATTAAAAACGGATAGAGATATGACCAAACACTAAATCCTAACTGCATTTCGCTACCTGTTCGTAAGTTCTGACCAATGACAAATCCTATAATTAAGATTAAAAAACTTAAAAATGCTTTTAACGTAAATGCTGAAAACTTCCCTTTTAAATAGTTTTTAAGGGAAATTGGATATGAGAATAACATTATATCAAATTTTGTGTCCCATTCCTTAAACAGAATCTCTAAGGCAAATAGAATAGCCATAAAAATTATTGACAGACTCAACAATGCCATCATGAAGCCTATGGTGTATGGGGAATTAAGATAAATTCCTTCACCTGCAGTTAAATTAAACTTATAACCGCAAAACCATCCTATAAATACTAATAGTAAAGCTGTTAAAACTAATACATACCGGTTACCGCTATGCTTTAATTGAAATTGAATTATAGCATTCATAGTTAATTGTTTTGGGAAAGCACATTAAAGTAAACGTGTTCCAATATTGGTACAACTGGTGAAAATCCTTCAGGTTGTGTAGATGCAAACACTGTTATTTGTAGTTGACGCTCTATAAGTTGTTGACTAATAACTTTTTGATTTGATTGATAAGTTTCCAGTTCATCATTAGCAATAAATTTTGACCAGATTTGGCCTTCTAAATCTTCAATTAACTCTTTTGGCTTACCAGTTTTAAGAATTCTGCCTTTATTCATAATGGTCATTTCAGAACATAGGTTTTTCACATCTTCAACTAAATGAGTAGATAAAATCACAATTACTTCACTACTAATATCACTTAGAAGTGCATTAAAACGGTTACGCTCTTCTGGGTCCAGTCCGGCAGTAGGCTCATCCACAATGATAATTTTAGGACTTCCCAATAAAGCTTGAGCCACGCCAAAGCGTTGTTTCATTCCCCCAGAAAAGGTATGTACTTCTTTGTTCTTAAAATCCCAAAGGTTGACTTTCTCTAACAAATATTGAATTTGGTTCTTACGTTCAACTTTATTATTAACACCTTTTAAAATAGCTATATGGTTTAATAAATCGTATGCATTTACTTTAGGGTAAACACCAAAATCCTGAGGTAAAAACCCTAAGTGCTTTTTAATTTCTTCAGGATTATTAACAATTTCGGCATTATTGAACAGGATTTCGCCTGAAGAAGGTTTTTGAAGCCCAACTATTGTTTTCATTAGGGAGGATTTTCCAGCACCATTTGGGCCTAATAACCCGAACATTCCATTCTTTATTTCCAAAGAAATATTTCTAATTGCTTGATGCCCGTTTTTATAGGTTAGCTCTAGATTATTAATTTTTAGAGTGTTCATGATTTAATATTTTTAATGGTGTTAGTTATCTTTAAAGTTGTTGCTTTTTATTAAAAAGATATTATTTATACCATCGATTTATTACAATAGGTAGCTCTTTCAAAATCCCGAATGTTTATTGAAATTATAGGCACTTCAGGAAACATCACTTTAAGTTCAGTAACTATTCGTTTTGAAAGTTCTGCTTTCTGTTCTGTATTTCGTCCTTCCATAATATTCCCAAATACATGGATAAAATGATCACTTGTATTTCCAGTGATATAATATTGAAATGGATTAATACGAACTTTAATTTCCTCAGGAATGAATAGTCCTGTTGACACCGCAGTATCGTATACTTTCTGATTAATCTCTTGTGGTGATTTTAATTTTATGATCTGTTCGGAACAGTCTATTACAAAATGTGGCATGATTTATTGTTTTTTTGAACTTTATTTTTGATTTAAATTGGTCCTGTAAATTAATTAGATGATAAAACCCAAACTTGTTTGAAAAGGATAACTATTTGTTACTAAAAGTATTTGCTTGTGGTTTCTATTGATTATATATAATTGATTTTATGATTGTTAGGTCAAAATTAGTTTTTTAATTCGTTGAAAATCTTAAGGTGTCTTAAGAAAATCTAAGTGTTTTATAATACGTCTTAAATCGTAAGGTGGGGTTACACTATTTTTACAATTTCTTGTTGTGATTGCTTTTTAAATCCCATGATTAGTAGCCAAACGGTAAACGAGAACTCTCCAATGACTGATGGAATAATTACGACCATTTCAAAAACATCTTTATAATCTATATAATTTGGCATCATCAGCTTTGCTGTACTATCCATTATATAACCTATTGCTGCAAGCATTAATAGCATGCCTATTGCTTTTGGGAACGTTATTGATTTTATAGCTAGATAGCCTAAAACAAGTAAGTGAATTCCAAAAAACAGCAATCCAACTGTCCAGAGCGTATCAAAATCTAATAACAGCTCCGATACCTGGTTCTGTAAGTTTGTTGAAATAGTTGCATTAAACGTTATTTGGTAGGCCGCCCATAATTTGAATAAAGCAGCACCAAAAAACAAGGCGTGCAATAATCGAAAAAAAGAAGCTAGATAAGACAATCTCTTACTTGTCGATTTTGTCAAACCAAAAAGTGACCAAACTAATAGCGCATCAAAAAATAACATCACCACAAACCCAAGTAATCCATTACCTAGTTGTATATGATTATTAATAAAGTTTGTAGCTGTAATTGCTGAGCTGTTCTTGTCTATTAGGCTTTCAAGTACCGCAAAATTGGCATAAAAACCTGCTAAAAAAATTATTAGATAGGCAATCCCTGATATTCTTGCTAATTGTTTCATAATCTGCATATTAAATTTTATGCAAATTTATTGGCTGTAGAATGGTAATTCATTGACTTAAGTTAAGATAGCAATATTCAGGAAGTAACATTATAATTATTATGCATAAGCAGTAAGCTTAGGCTATTGTAAATTGTGAATCTGTGAGTTCGTGAATGTGTGTCTTTTGCAATTTTATTTCTGGCGCTGGTAGAGCGCTAGGATTTATGCCGTAAGCTGTAGGCTTTTGTGAATTTGTCACTTTAAATGAACTTAGGGCAAAGAAAGAATAGGTGATTTCATATTTGCAGTGGTCACTGATAAAAATGAAACATACCTTAGAAGCCTGAAATCGGTATTAAAAAAAGGCAAGATGTTTCCTAGAAACATCTTGCCCTCACATTTACTCAACTTCTAATCAGTACATCAATTTACTAACTAATACTTAATGAACTTTTTAA
>JBLWYD010000048.1:0-24376 GCA_048267165.1 Bacteroidota bacterium | reverse complement strand
AAATAATTTTTGTTATCAATTAAGGTACGTTCTTACCTTTTTTTTTAGCACTGATAGAAATAAAAAGGAAACATGTTATATAATAAACGAATTTTAGAAGGTAAGCCTTTGAATGTGAGAATAAAAAAAAGAATACTCTTAAATAGTCTTTAACCAAACTTAAATAATGTTAACTTATAAAAAGTGAACATCTACGCTTAATTAACTTTTGAAAAAAGATAACTACATAATAGTTGCTTCTGATCATCCTCATACTGTTTCTAAAATAGTAAGTGAATTAGTTGATTTACCTAATTATAGTACTGTAACAGTAAATTCAATTAAATTATTAAAAGAGTTTTTACATACAATTACACCAAAACTTATCATTCTTAATTTTAGAAACAATAATATAGAAATTAAGTATCTTTTTAACTCGTACTCAAAAGTGATTGCCCCAGTGCTTTGTTTGACTAATTTGTATGAGACTGTTGATTTTTCATCTGAAAAAACACCTATAATGATTCAAACTCTTGAAAACAGTTTAGGAAATAAGCATTTGTTATGTAATGTGAAAAGTATTTTGTCTCTTAGTCGTATGCATAATAAACCTAGATTAAATACCAATAGAAGAGAAGATTCAAGTTTTTTAATTGAAAATAAAAATTTGGCTCGTTATGTTTTAGAATTAGATCAAAAAAAGGCATTGTTAAAAAGTATGATGGAACGGATAAAAGAATTGAGCTCATCAGTAGATCATACAACAAGAGGTAGGTTAAACTCTATTATAAACAATATAAAGTTAAATACTAGAACAAATCATTGGGATGATTTTAAAGTTTATTTTGAAAATATTAATCCTGGTTTTATAAAAGAGTTATCAAATAAGTTTCCTTGCTTAACTGTTAAGGATATAAAATACTGTTGTTATTTAAAAATGAATATGTCTAATGAAGATATAAGATATATTTTAGGAATAAGTAAAGAAAGTGTCCGAACTCATAAATACCGTTTAAAGAAAAAAATGATTTTAGAAAAACAACAAGATTTAAAAAGTTTTATTAGTTCTTTTTAGAAGAAAAAAAGAATCAGATTATTTTATAAAAGTGACTCTAAAAAAGAATCACTTTTTTTGGGGGGTACAATTGGATGTCTACGTTTTGTCTATGTAAAAATAGAAAGTTGAAAAGATGTCTATGATTTGTATATAGCAGTTTTTAGGTTGCGTTATTACTTGTGATTAACTTTGGGAAAACAAACTAAAGTCCCCTGAAAAGCAATGATTTTTAAGTCGTTACAGTTTACGAGTAATATGCTTAATCAGTTTTTAAAAAATAAATTCGGATTAAGTGACGATATTGTCGTAACTAATAATATTATAGACCAAAATGGAACAGTACCTATTGAGAATCAAAATAAGGTAGTAATTACATTAATTCACATAGGTCAAGAAACAGTCAAGTCTTTTTATAGTAGAAATAAACGAACTAGTAATGGGAATTATGTAAACAAACCATTAGAGGAGCGATATAATTTATACATATTAATAGCTCCAAACTATGAAGATTATAATGAGGTGCTAAAGTTTTTGAATGCCTCTATACAATTTTTTCAAATTAATACAGCATTAGATGCTAGTACTTCATCTAACATTCCAAAAGGTATTTTACGTTTAGAATTTGAGTTTGAAAAAGGGGATGGATATCAACAAATGCATAATTTGTGGAGTGCCTTAGGAGCTAAATATCAGCCGAGTATTATCTATAAAATGAAACTGATTAGTATTTCTTCAGATGAAGTTAAAGGTTTTACACCAGAGATTATAACAACCTCCAATACTTCAAAAGATGTTTAATAGTAGCTTTCATAAGATGTTCAGTTTAGATGTAATGCATACTTATTTTGAAAATAATGCATGTAAGGGTTTACTGTATGTAGCATCAAAAGAAACAGAGAATATTATTAAAAGGTTCTCTTTAAAGTTAAAAGTTACGGATAGAGGCTTTGAGTTTTATATGGATACTAAAAATACAATAGAAGAATTTTTAAACTATATAACTCTAGCAACAGGAGAAGATTCTTTTAATTTTAATGTAACTACCACAAATCAACAATTTTATCATTACACAAACTTACCAGTAAATGAAATAGGAGTTATTAAGTTCAGTAGCTCTTCGGTCGTAATTAGTAATGAAGGAGAAGAGTTAATTCCAAATTTCACAAAAAAACAAGAAACAGATGTACTTTTTAAGGTCGCTATAAATTTTCAAGATTTAATAAAGTTAGACAAAAATAAAGAGTTAGTTAATTATAAAATCCAGTTTGAAGCTAGAAAAACGCAATGGAAATATTTCATAGTAAATAATAGCAATCAAAATTTAGGTAAGCTATCTATAAAAGGAACATCAGAAGAACAATTTGAAGGGCCTTTTGAGATAGTACTTCAAAATGGGCAAAAAGCTCAAGAGTTTTCATTAGAAGCGCAATTATTGCCACTGTCTGAAGTTCCAAAATACCAGTTTAATTTGGTAAGTAGTATAAAGAAAAACGGTGTAGATAGAACAAGGGTAGTTTGTAAAGGATTACCAACACCGAACCCTAACACTATTAAAATAATGGGAAGCAAATTAAATTCAGTAGTTGCTTCTTTAATGTATGTATATATATAGAGTAAATAAAAATAACAATAACCAAACGTTTTATGAATTTATCAACCATTAAATCTCCAGGGGTTTATATCAATGAAGTAAGTGCATTTGGAAATTCAGTAGTACCTGTTGCTACAGCAGTTCCCGCATTTATAGGATATACACCACAAGCTATGTACGAAGGGAAATCGTACACGAATGTACCCACAAAAATAACGTCGTTCGCAGATTTTCAGGCAATTTTTTGCTTACCAAACCCACCTGCACCAGCAGATCCAGCAAAACAATATGATCCAGAATATTATTTAGTGAAGCAAGATAGTCAGCCTACACAAGGAGACTACATGATGATAGGAAGTGACTTTTATTCAATTTTACCAGATCCTAATACAATTTATTACCTGTATAATAGCATAAAATTGTTTTATGATAATGGAGGTGGAGATGCTTATATTGTTTCGGTAGGATCTTATGGGAAACCATCGGGAACCCCAGCAACTTTGGGTGAACAAGTTGTGAATCCAAATGTTCAGATTAATCAATTAACAGATGGTTTGGCATTGCTTAAACAAGAGCAAGAACCAACGATGTATATATGCCCTGAAGCAACGTTGTTATCAGTAGAAAACAATGCTTCTTTAATGCAAGCTATGTTATTACAGTCTACAGAAATGCAAACAGCGATATGTATTTTTGATATTATTGGAGGAGATGATCCTGATCCATTAAAATATATGGATGATATTGAGGCATTTCGTAATAGTACAGGGTCTAATGGATTAGATTATGGTACAGCCTACTATCCTTTTGTAGGAACTACAGTAATGCAATCTACAGATATAGATTATACCAATCTTTTTGGGGGAGATGTGTCACAATTAAAAGATATTTTAAGTCCAGCTGATAATCCAAATGCAACAGTTGATGCCATTATAGCAAATATTCAAAACCCACCAGATGGAAAAGCATTAACAGTTAGTCAATATAATAATTCGTTACTAGTCGCAAGCCCAACTTACAGTACTATTATAGCTCATGTATTACAAGATGCCAATTTATTACCACCTAGTGGCGGTATGGCAGGAGTAATAACCACAGTAGATAATCAAGTTGGTCCGTGGCAATCACCAGCTAATACCTCAATGGTAGATGCAGTAAACTTACCAATTAGTTTATCAGAAACACAACAAGCCGATTTAAATGTAGATGCTATTTCAGGAAAATCGATCAATGCTATTCGATTTTTTAACGGATTGGGAATTTTAATATGGGGAGCAAGAACTTTAGATGGGAACAGCAAAGACTGGAGATATTTATCGGTAAGAAGAACAATGACCTTTTTAGAACAGTCTTGTAAACTAGCAGCAAATGCATATGTATTTGCACCAAATGATAAAAATACTTGGGAGGCAGTAAAAGCAATGATTGGTAGTTTTTTAAATGGAATATGGAAACAAGGAGGTTTACAAGGGGCGAGTGCTTCTGATGCTTTTTCTGTAGAGTGTGGTTTAGGAACCACAATGACTTCTGAAGATATTTTAAATGGTTTTATGAATGTAACAGTAAAAGTAGCAATCGTACGTCCTGCAGAATTTATTGTACTAACCTTCCAACAACAAATGGCTACTTCTAGCTAAATGAAAATATTAAAACCTTTAATCAAAGAAATAACTAAACAAATTAATATAAATTAAAAAAGAAAATTATGGCAACAGATGATGGTAGTGTAGAAGGCGGAACATGGCCCATGCCAAAGTTCCGATTCGAAGTAGACTTAGGAACTGAATTAACAGGAGTAGCATTTCAGGAAGTATCTGGAATGGATGTAGAGAACCAAATTATAGAATATCGTAAAAGTAACAGCCCTTTATTCTCTACTGAGAAAATGCCAGGGATTGTTAAATATGGTAATGTTACGATGAAACGCGGAGTATTTGTAAATGACAATACTTTTTGGGATTGGCATGCAGAAATAAAAATGAATACAATAAAGCGTAGAACAGTACTTATAAAACTATTAGATGAAGGAGGTAATGTAACCATGCAATGGCAATTAAACAATGCGTGGCCAACTAAAATATCAAGTACCGACTTAAAGTCAGATGGTAATGAAGTAGCTGTTGATACTATTGAGATAGCACATGAAGAACTCATTATAACAAATGGCAAATAAGAACAAAGCTAAAGCAGAAGATAAAGTAGGTAAATTTCCTGTAGGCTTTTATTTCTCAGTTTCATTTGATAGTAGTATAGGATTGCCCTTTCAAGAAGTATCAGGTTTAACTAAAGAACAAACAGTAGAAGAAGTAGCAGGAGGCGGAGAAAATAGGTTTAAATATCGTCTCCCTGCTGTTTCAGTTAGTAAAAACCTAGTACTCAAAAGAGCTGTAGTTCCGAAAGGGGATGCATTAACTAAATGGTGTAAAGAAACTATAGATGGTGGTTTAGCAAAACCTATACAAACCAAAACAGTTTCAGTAAATCTTTTAAATAATGAAGGACAAGTATCCATGAAATGGAATTTTTATAAAGCATACCCAGTTAAATATTCAATTTCTGATCTTAAATCTCAAGAAAGCGAAATTTTAATAGATACGATAGAATTAGCATATATACACTTTACAACATCTTAAAATAGTATTAAAAATTTAAAAATATGCCTGTAGAAATTAGAGAGCTTATTATAAAAACAGAAATCAGAACTGAAACAGAAAAACCAACATCTTTAGAAGAACAAAATTTTAATGTATTGAAAGAAGAGTTGGTTGAAATGTGTAAACGTATGCTTTCTGAAGGTGTTAAAAAAACAAATTATAGACGGTAAGTACCATGGGACTAGAATTTATGAAGATAACAGGATATACTGATGAAAACTTTAGTACTCCAGTGTCTGGAGAACCTTATAAAGTAATGATAAATCCAAATTCCATAAAGTGGAATAGGAAGATTCAATACAACGAGCAACAACCAATTGACTCTAGTAAACCTTCTCAAAAGTATAAAAATACACCAAGTGATGAGTTAAGTTTTGAAATTGTAATTGATTGTACTGGAGTTGTCTTTTCGAAAAGAATAGATATGGCTAAAGAAATTAAAGCTCTAGAAGATATTGTATATACTTATAATGGTAAAATCCATCGACCTAATTATGTGAAGATTCAATGGGGAGCTAACTTATCATTTAATAGTGTTTTAAAAACATTTAATACTACATATACGCTTTTTAGACCTGATGGGAGTCCGCTTAGAGCAAAAATTTCATTGAGTTTTGGAGAATATGTTTCGTCTAAAAAGAAAAGTAAAGAAGAAAAAAAACAATCACCAGATGTTACACATTTAGTAGAGGTAGTTGAAGGAGAAAGTTTACCGCAATTATGCAATAAAGTGTGGAACTCACCCAATCACTATATACAAGTAGCACAATATAACGGATTAAACAAGTTTAGACAGTTAAAAGGAGGGCAAGAATTAGTTTTTCCTCCAATTATTAAACCTACAACATCATGAGTGGAGCAACAGAGATAAAAAGCGGCGGATTGGTAACTTTTGATATAAAAGTTGATGGTAAAACGATTCCTGATACAGTTGAAGTACAACGCGTTATTGTAGAAAAATCTGTGAATAGAATAGCTAAGGCTACTATAGTAATTCTTGATGGAAATCCTGCAAATGAGGGTTTTACAGTAAGCTCATCTAAAACTTTTATTCCTGGCAATAAAGTGCAAATAGCAGCAGGTTACGACTCTGCGAATGAAACTATTTTTGAAGGAATTATAACAAAACAAAATATAAGAGTACACGGTACTTCTGGTCCTACATTAGAAGTTGAATGTAGAGATGAAGCCATTCGTATGATTGTAGGACGTAAAAGTCTCACTTTCGCTAAGAAAAAAGATAGTGAAATAATCTCTTCAATTATAGGAACATATTCAGGTTTATCAGCTGACGTAACAGCAACAAAAACAAAGTGGCCAGAACAAATACAATATTACACAACCGATTGGGATTTTATAATGGCTAGAGCAGAGGTGAATGGAATGGTAGTGACAACTCTTAATGGTAAAGTAGCTGTTTTTCCACCAGATAAAGACAAAAAATCAGTACTTGAAATAGAATACGGAGACAACTTACTAGAATTTAATGCCGATTTAGATGCAGTTACTCAATTAGGTTCTGTAAAAGGAGAATCGTGGGGATTTCCTAATCAAAAAATAACGTCAAGCTCAGCAAGTAATAATTACGCAGGAGCAGGAAACTTATCAAGCAAAAAATTATCAGAGGTAGTAGGGTTAAAAGAATTTAAAGTACAAACCACTGCCCCATTGGAAACAACAGATTTAACAAACTGGTCAAAAGCAACATTAATTAAAAGTGAGTTTTCAAAAATTAGAGGAGAAGTTAAGTTCCAAGGAAGTAACAAGGTAACCCCAGGGAAGTATATAACATTAGATGGTTTAGGCGATCGATTTAATGGCGATCATTTTATGTCTAATGTAACACATACTGTTGCAGATGGAAACTGGGTGACAGAAGTAACTGTAGGATTATCACCTATTTGGTTTACAGAAGAACCAGATGTAATGGCTCCGCCAGCTTCAGGATTATTACCAGGAGTTCAAGGGCTTTTCAATGCAATTGTAAAAAAGATGTACGAAGATCCTGATAATCAATATAGAATACTGGTTGATATACCATTGTTTGATTCAAAAGGACAAGGGATTTGGGCTCGTTTAGCTAATTTTTATGCTACCTCAGGAGCAGGAGCATTTTTTTTACCAGAAGTAGGAGATGAAGTTGTGATAGGTTTTTTAAATGAAGATCCTCGATACCCTATAATTTTAGGAAGCTTATACAGTAGTACTAAAAACAAACCCTTTAAGGGGTTAGCGCCAAATCAGAAAAATACTAAAAAGGCAATTGTTTCTAAACAAGGAGTTTTTATTGAGTTCGATGATGAAAATAAGATTTTTACGATTGAAACACCCAGTAAAAATACAGCCATTTTTAATGATAAGACAAAAGAGATTACTATAAAAGATCAAAACAGTAACAGTATTGTAATGTCTTCTAGTGGAATAGCAATTAAAAGTGCAAAAAATATTTCGATAGAAGCGAACCAAAAAGTTACAATAAAAGGAAAACAAGGAGTAACTGTAGATAGCTCTCCAGGAGATGTGACCATAAAAGGAACTAACATTAATCAAACAGCTAATGTTAAGCTATCAGCAAAAGGGAATGCACAAGCAGAACTTAGTGGAGGAGCACAAACAACTATAAAAGGAGCTATGGTTATGATAAACTAATAAAAAATAAAAGGATATGCCACCAGCAGCAAGATTAACAGATTTTCATCAATGTCCCATGCAAACACCTTCAGTACCAGCTCCAATACCACATGTTGGAGGACCAATTGTAGGTCCAGGGCAACCTAATGTATTAATAGGAGGATTACCAGCAGCGAAAGTTGGAGATATGTTAGTATGTGTAGGACCACCAGATACAATCGTTAAAGGATCTGCAACTGTAAAAATAGGAGGAATGCCAGCGGCTAGAATGGGAGATGCAACAGCACATGGAGGAAAAATAGTATTAGGAGCTTTTAATGTAATGATAGGTGGGTAGTATTAATGTAAATAGAAAAAAAGAATTTTTAGGATCAGGTTGGTCTTTTCCTGTAACATTTTCGGTTGGAAATCATCAACTTGAAATCACAAGATACGAGAATAATATCAAAGATTCTATAGATATAATAATGCAAACCAATTTTGGTGAGCGACCTATGAATCCACAATTTGGATCAGGACTTCAACAATATTTTTTCCAAGAAATGAATGAAACACTTAAAGCTGAAATAAAAGATACTGTAACAAATAGCTTACTAAACAACGAGCCTAGAATAAGTGTTTTAAATGTTGAGGTAGATTATGTTGATGTTTTAGAAGGATTGGTAGAAGTTACGATTGATTACGAATACAATCAAACAAACACAAGGCATAACTATGTATATCCTTTCTATTTAAAAGAAGGAACCAATTTGTAATAAATGAATGTAATTGACCAAAATAAAATGCTTAACTCGCTAGAATTAGCGCTAGAGAATCATGCTCGTTTGATTGATAGTCGAACAGAGAAAGATGATTTGAATTTTTTGGTCAATTTTGCATCATTAATTAATTTTTATGATAAGACAAATTCAGTAAATGGAGATTGGAGTCCTTTTTTACTGAAAGATCCAGTTTTCTTAATCGCTTCAATAGCAAAAACACCGTATACAAAAATACATTCTTTGTTTGTACAAACTTGCATAACTCTTGAGGAGTTATTAGCGTGTAAGAAAACTACTTCTGAAGTAAATAAAAAAGGGAAAAGCATTACAAATTGTTTTAATCAGCTATTTAACCAATTAATAGGCATATTTCATCTAGTGGAAAGGTGGATTCATTTTATGTTAGAGTCACCTCTTGCTTATAATTTAAAAAACTATACAATAAATCAAGTAAAAGAGAAGTATAGTCAGTTTTTATGGGCGCTTCTTTGGTTAAAAGAACAACTGCACGTTGGAAAACAAATAAAGGGAATAAATTCAGTAAATAAGTATTTCTATACATCATTTAATCCAAAAATTTGGAAACAAAGCGATGTAAAACTTACTTATTTGGAATTATTGGAACTAAAATATCCACTGAAAGAAAATACAGAATGTGATTTTTATAACTCATTAAAAACAACTGGAGAAACTATTTTTTCATTCTTTAATAGTATTATAGAGTATTCATTTGTGGAGTTTGAAAACATAAAAAAAGAGAAAAGTTTATTCCCAGATACGTTATTACTTCAAACATTCACTGAATTGATGAAGATTTATAAAAGTCAGTTGAATGGACTAACAGAAAAACATTTAAGGTTTTATTATAAAGATATCTTACGTCAAAAAAAGCAGTTAGCCAAAGCTGATTCCGTGTTTGCTTGCGCAAATTTATCTGAAATTAATACTCCTTTTTTATTAAAAAAAAATACATTGTTTAATGCAGGACAGTATGCTGATGAATCAACAATTTTATTTAAAACAATAAATAATGTTTCATTGAATCCAGCGAGTATTACAAAAGCATACACAGTTACTCAAAAAACAAAAAAGAATGGTTTCTCTAAACTATATAAAAAACAAATTGAAGATGTAGGAATTGTAAAAACAAATGAAGAAGGGAACATTCAAAGCTGGAAAACTTTTGGTTCACAAAATAAACCCGAGGGGAAAGAAGTACAATTAGGGTTTGCAGTAGCTTCCCCCATGCTACAGTTAAAAGAAGGTAGTAGAGAGTTACATTTAAGTTTTACTTTTTTAACCAAAATTAAAAATCTAAGTTTTTTTAAAAAAGGACGATATTATTTAAGTACAGAAGAAGAGTGGTACACGCTTTCAAAAGAGAATATTGAAATAACTAGAAATACTAAAAACAAAAATAAGGTTCATTTTAAAATAATTCTTGATAAAACAGCTCCAGCAATAGTTTCTTTTCAAAAAAATCCAGATGGTATTACTAGTACATGGCCAATGTTTAAGATGAGTTATGATGAGTTCATAGATGTAACGAATCCACCTCAAATAAAATCATTAGAAATAAAAGTTGCTGTAAAAGAAATAAATTCATTTCAGTTATATAATGATTATGGATTGTTAGAAACTGAAAAATCTTTTCAACCTTTAGGACCCACACCAGAAAAAGACCAAAGCTTTATAATTGGTAACTCTGAAATTTTCAGCAAACCAGTAAAAACTTTTTCTGTTCAATTAAATTGGAATAACCTACCTAGTAATTTTACAAGTTACTATCAACAGTACAATAAGTATTTGGCTGGCTATTATAATATGCTGCCAAGTATTATTAAAGCTAGAGAAAAAAAGGAGACTTCTTTTTTTAGTAGAATATGGCCTTTTAATAAAAAGAAAGAAATAATAGTAGTACCAGTTTACGATAAACCCTTTAATAATGAATGTTTTAAGGTAGTTTTTCAATTACTACAAAACAAACAATGGTTTCCTGTTAAAATGGATGTAAGCTATTCTTTTTTAGATAGTTTACTTAATAAAGAGGGGAGCGATACCTATAAAAGAGAGCTTTTCCAAAAGATACTTTATGTTAATGCTAGTATAAAAGTTAGCGACATATTAACCATAAAAAAAGAGCTTAAAGCTAATGAGTTATTTACAATTAAAGATGTTTTTAAAGTTACAGCCAGTTTAAATATAAATGAAGAACTAACTCTAGTAGATGAACTAAAAATAAAAGGATTATTAAGCATAGAAGAACGATTAGTTATAAGTGATATTTTAAAAGTAAAAGATGAACTAAGTATTAATTACCTAACAAAAAATCAAGAAAAAGTTAAAGTAATTGAGCTTTTTGAGTTAAATCAAGACTTAAAAGTAAGTGATGTTTTTCTGTTAAACGAAAAAGTAAGTGTAGATAATACATTAACAATTCAAGAACACCTAAAGAATACAGGAATAACGTTATATAAAAATCATAGAGTTACATCATTAGACTTAGAAATTAAAAATCAATTTTCTATTAACACTTCTTTAAAGATTGAAGATATTTTTGAAATTAATAAAGATTTAATGGTAAGTGATTTACTAACAGCTAGAGGAAAAGAAGTCATTAGATTAAGAAAAGAAGTAAACTTAAGCGATTCATTAATCATAGATTCTGGTTACTCAAATACTCAAATAGATTGTGTAGGGAATTTAATTTTAAAAGATGAATTAGAAAACAGTACAAATTTGAGTGTTTATGGTAAATTACAACTTGAGGGGACGATTAGTTTTGAAAGTATTTTAAATATTCATGAAGAATTATCTTTTCAAGAGATTGTTAGTGTAAACACCCAGATTATAGAAAAAAATGCTACAATTCAAATTAATAAACTTAATAACGATAGCGTTTTTGGATCTACAAAAATTTCAGAAGTTCAAAAAAATATAAATCCAGCTATTCAAAACACACTTTTAGAGTTTACAGAAGAAACTTCTACAGGGTTTATTCGTATGCAATTGATAGAGCCAAAATATGGGTTTGGAACATCATTGTATTCAAAAATAGTAAGTGCTATAGCCTTATATAATGCTGATGGAATTGCCTTAAATTTTAAAGAAGGAAAGGTTGAGTACCCCTTAGCAAAACCAGCTAATGAACCCTATACACCTATTGTAGGGTTATTTAAAGGGAAGTATACAAGTAGCATAACATATAATTTTTTAAGTGAAGAAAATGAATATCCTATACAGTGCTTTTATTATGATGTATTTAAAAACTATAAAGTATTTGATACGAGTTTAACGAAGAAAAAAAATATTGCGAAACAAAATGGTTTTCCTGCATTATTACCAAAAGTTGAAAATAAAGGGAATTTGTTTTTAGGACTAGAAAAAGTAATAGCTCCAGCTACAGTAAGTTTTTACTTTGAGTTGGTACAAGATTATGTAGCCTTAAATCAAGAAAAACAAGGGATTAACTACAAGTATCTGGCGAAAAGTAGCTGGAAAGGATTGCCCTTACTTTCAGATACAACGGATGAATTAGGTTGTTCAGGTATTATTACTTGTAATATTCCGTCAAGCATAACAACCATACATAACACGATGCCTAATGGTGAATATTGGTTATGTATTGGGGTAAAGAATAATCCTGATGCCTATGGTGAAACGACTTTTTTAAAAACAAATGGTTTTGAACTACAAAGAACAGGGAGTCAATATAAAAACACCTCGAAAAAACCAGTAATAAAACCAAATGTAATAGAAGGGTCACATACAGCTATTCCAGAAATTGCAGCTGTTGTACAACCATTTTCTTCTTTTGGAGGAAAAATGGCAGAAACAGAAAAGCAAATGAATAAGCGAGTAAGTGTACGCTTAAAAACGAAAGATAGAGTAGTAACAAGTCAAGATTATTACAGAGAAGTTATAGAAGTGTTCCCAGAAATTTATTACGTAAAAGCAAAATATAATAAAAAATTAAAAAAAACAGTAGTATATGTGGTTAAAAAGGTTCAAAAAAGTACAGATTCAATGGCGTTTAGACCTTTAGTAAATCAATGCTATCAAGAAAAAATTGGAAAGTATTTAGAAAAAAGAGCTTCAAGGTTTGCTGATATTCAGGTGAGCAACTTTGAGTTTATTTACATCAAAATAAAGGGAGAGGTAAAAATCGTTTCTGGCTATGAGCCTAAAGGAGTAGCTCAAAAAATAAATACAGCGATTAATGTTTTTTTATCCCCTTGGGTAACTACTTCACAAAAACAAATTACTATAAATAAAGGAGTAAGTGTTGCTCAAATTTCTGAGTTTATTAAGAGTTTCAAAGAAGTTGAAAATATTGCATTTCTCGAATTGTATTTAGGGAAAAAAGAATACACTTCAGGAAAAATGGTATACAAAAAACAGCCTTACTATACAGTGAGCCTTTTAGATATAAAACCGTCAGATTTGTTAGTACCATCATTAAATAATGCCGAAATAATCTATATGTAATGGAATCATTGAATCACATAGAAAACACCACATTACCTGTAGAGCTTAACTTTGATGAACTCAAAGAACTAGGACTTGCTTATATTCAAAAGAATAATGATAGTACTTGGACGAACTTAAATCCTAGCGATCCGGGGGTTACTATTTTAGACCAACTGTGTTTCGCTTTTACAGAGCTAGGGTATTGTAATAATTTTTTGATAAAAGATATTTTAACCAATAAACGGGGAAAATTAATAGTTAAAAATCAGTTTTACCTTCCTGAAGATATATTAACAACTTCGCCTATTACAATTAACGATTTTAGAAAATACTTAGTTGATAAAGTAAAAGAAGTAGTCAATTTACAAATAACAGCTGTAAAAAGTCAGACTAATGTTTACAGGGTGGAGGTGCTAATAAACAGAAGAATTGATAAAAAGAAGCTTATTGAAACAGTTACGATTAATAATGAAGAAAAAGAAGTAACTGTAAAGAGTCAAGAAGAAATTATTTTAGAAAACACTTTTTTCGTTCTGAATTCTTGTAGAAATCTGGGAGAATTGTTTTTATATCCAACTTCTCTTGTAGCTAAAAAGCACCGAGTATATGGGCAGTTAGAAATAGAAAGCGGATACGATATTAATACTGTTTTAATAGAAATTGAAACAGCAATAAATAATTATGTTTTTCCTAAGTTAATTCAAGCTGGATACAATGAGTTAAAGGAAGAAGAAACGACGAATACAATTTTTAATGGGCCAAAATTAGCAAATGGATGGATTGCAGAAAGTAATATGGTTTCCAAAAAAAATAAAATTCAAGCTTATGAATTAACAGAGGTTATTCAATCGATAAAAGGGGTGTTATCAATTTCAAACGTATCATTTGGTGATGCCGAAACAATGTATGAAGTATTTTCATCTAAAGAAGAAATATTAGTATTTAGCTTTATTGATTCATTAAAGAAAAACAGTGATGGTTTACAGGTCTTTACAAAAGGAAAGGATATAAGTGCTAAGATAAATGCTTCAGTAGTAAAAGAATTATCAGGGTTAGACGATAGTAACAGTCAAATTAGCAAAGTTTCAACAGTAAAAATGGCACCAAAGCTACCTGAAGGAACTTATAGAGACATTAGCAGTTATTATTCGGTGCAGAATACATTTCCAGATGCTTATACTGTTGGAAGTGAAGGAGTAAGCGCTAATGCAACCGCTTTTCAAATAGCACAGTCTAGACAACTAAAAGGATATTTAACATTATTTGATCAAGTACTAACCAATCAGTTTATGCAATTGGCTAATCTTGATAAACTTTTTTCTTTTGAAAACTCAGTAACAGGAGCTCCGTCAGACCAAGAGCAATTTTATAGTGTTCAAACCGCTTTTGAAAATGAACATCCACAATATCCGTCGCCTTTTGTTTGTTTTTCACCAACATATTACTATCAATCATTATATAAAGAAGTACCGCACATACGTCCTCTACTACGCAACTTTAAAAAACATGAGTTCAGTTATGAAATTGAATTTATTACACAAGCGGTAAGTAATAGCTGGAAAAAATATCAAACAGACCCATACAATTCTTATATGTGGGGATTGATGGCTTTTATGGAAGATGAAGATGTGAATTTAGAAAGGAGAAACAAAATACTCAACCATTTATTAGCAAGACATGGTGAGTCACCAGTACTTCTTGATGTTATTATTGAAGGAACTGTGTACTCTGGAAACTCACAAAAAGATAAAGTAATTATTAAAAGTTTGTATTTACAAAACTTAGGACTTTTATCATACTATAGAACCAAAGCATATAATTTTATTGGAGCTACCAAATTAACAACCAAATATATTGAAAACTCTAATGAATTACCAGAAAAAGAATACCAAGAGTTACGAAAAAAATTAATTCAAGGAAATCAGAAAAACTTCATTTTTGATACACTTAAGGTGGATGAGGAACAAAAAATAACGAATCTAGATTTTACAGATTTTTCAGGAGTAGAGCTAAAGTTAAATTTACTATTTGCCTTAAATATATATTATCAAGATTATTTAGTGAATTATAATGATGCTTATGCATATTGGTTAATTACACAGCGAAAAGGTTTTTTATGCATAGAGACTAATTTGTTAAAAGAATCGGTGGATTATGAAATAGTAATTACTGAAGACTTTAAAGGAGAGTTATATTGGAAACTAACCCAAAAACTAACATATAAGCAGCTCATAGAATTAGAGTTCTTATTAAGAAATCAAGTTGAGTTTGTAGAGTTACGAAGCAAATATCCGCTAGTAAAAATAGAAAACAAAAGTTATAAAGAAAGTGATTTTACTAGGGTAGAAAAATCTTCATATAAATGGTTGGTTACAATACCTTTAGATACGTATTCATTACCAAAAACGGATTTGTTTTTTGAAAATGAGCTTTTTTTTATTTTTCCTGAATTTTTTGAAGGAACCTCAAATTTTAAAATTTCAGATTTTAAAAACAGATTATTTTATTTTTTAGAAAATGAGTTACCAGTACAAGTAACTGCTAAAAATTTTTTTGTAAAAAAAGATTTCTTAAAAGAGTTAATACTAGCATATGCTGCTTGGTATAATAATTTGCGCTTCAATCAAGAAAATGAAACCTTACATGGAGCAGAGTTGATAACTAGTGCAAAAAAATTGATTAAAATACTTGTTGAATTAAATCAATTAGGGCATGGTTAAAAACAACAATCATATAGTGGCACGCTGTCGTTGGAATACTTCTTTTGATAATAAAGATAAGGGAACAGAACTTCAAAATACGATTAGTTATTGGAGTGAGTATCATATGCCTATAGAAATAAGTAGTGTTTTTGATGCTGTATGTGCAGAAGAACAAACACTTAAAATTAAAAGTTTAGAACTCGACTTAGGTATTATAAATTATGAAAATCTAGAAGAAAGTTTGTGCCTAGAACTAAAAGCTCAATTGTTATTGAAGCTTAATGATATTTTAATGTATCCAAGTAAATATTCACAAAGTATTGAGGTTGTAACGAAAGAAAATACTCATTTAGCTACACTAAAATATTTTTTATTAAAAGGGGTAATGCCATGGAATTATCAAAAAATAAAAGGTTCAGTTAACGAGATTTTTGAACATCAATTACAGTATAATAAACAAGAAATTATGCTTATAATTAAGGAGGTTGGGGTTAAAGAGTATGTACGTAAACGCATTGCATGGCAACTAAAAGAGGAGCATATAAAAGAGATTATCAAAAACTTAGAAAGAAGTAATGATAATTACATTATCGAGTTTTTTGAAGAATTTGTAAAAATCCAAGAACAAGAAACAATTGTTAAAACTAACCTTCAAGATTTTAAAAAGAATTTACTGTTTTGGATTCTTAATTATTTGTTTGCTGAAAGAGGTACAATGTTTAATAAAATAGAGTTTGTACAAAGCAATATTCAACAAATGGCAAGGCACTTTAATATGGAATATCATGAACTTTTTGCTTTGATTAAAGATGCTGTAGAGAAAGTACATGAACACTCGTATGTGAAAAATAATTTTATTTTAATCCTGTCTATCCTCTCTCAAAAGCAACAAAATAATTTTTACAAGTACCCTTCAACTGAAAGACAAATAGAAAAACAATGGCAGTTATTAGAATATTTTTTACAATCACCTAATAATTGTAGTACAGTATATCAGAAAAAAAGATTAGAAGAACTCATACACTATTTATCAACTAAAAACCTATTTAGGTTTAAAGAAACAATAGCTTTTTTAGATAAGAACTCTTTTAATATACTATCGTTGAGTGAAAATATGTCAGAGGAGACTTTAAATATATTATGTAAAGCATTGTCTCCCACTAATGGAGCAAAGTTAATAAGTCAGATAACGTTTTTAGAAAAACTGGAGTTAGAAAAACATTTTAAAATTTCTAAAAAGTGGTTGTTAGCTAAAGGGATTCAGTATTTAAAAGAAAAAAAGGGAACGTTTTCAAGCAAAGGTTTTTCTAACCACATAATAGCTGAATTAAATAAAATTCAAAAAATTTCAAAAGTAAAAATCTTTGAAAAAATATTAAGTATACCAGTTCTAACAACTTATAAAAACACAGAAAATTTGAATGTGTTTAAAGAGTTAAAACAGCTTTATAGGTTAGAGTTTTCAAAAGAAACACCAGTTTTTTCAGAAAAACAATTAATAAAGATTCTTAATGAGTTAGAAACGATTTCAATAAAAGGAAAAGAATCAAAATTCACCGAACAATATTATGCAATTCTTCATATATGGTTTAGAGAAAAACCAAAAGCTGTTTGGAAAGTATTTACAGCTTATAAAAACCAAAAGTTTATTAAAGAGTTACTCTTTGAGTTGCTCAGTGATACAACGGTTATTATTCCAGTATTAAAAAATGTATTTCCTAAACAATGCAACATATTAAAAAGGTTAGAACTCAGTATCGATGAGGTTGTAAGTAGTAACCAGGCATTACTTCAAAGTTTAAAAAGTATAAAAAAAGAACTGCTAATTAAAGCAACAAGAGTACTTGTAAGTAATAAAAAATTAAATATTACTTCTTTTATAAAATTAGTTTTAGAACAATTAATTTTTCAAAAACAACAACTGAATAGTAAGTTGTATGAAGAGGGAATTATGCGTGTTGTAGAGTCTTTTTTGAAAAAAAATCAAGAGTTTTCTGAAACACAAAAAAAGGAACTAAAACTATTTGTTAATACAATAGCTAAAACATCTGTTTTAGAGGGGATTAAGAAATACGTTGAAGAGCATAATAACAAACAAAAAGAAGTAGCAGCAATGTTAACTGTTTTGGTACGCGAGAAAAAGGTAAGTTCCAAGGACTTTAAACAGTATGAGAAAAAAATAAGTCAATATTTATTAAAGGATGGTTACACACTTCAAGAGAACTTTATAAAAGAGTATCAGAAACGAAGAGATCAGTTTAGTAGAATTTATTCAGCGGTAGAAATAAAGAAGATTATTACAGAAATTTATTGGCAAAGTATTGCAGATTACCAAACTTATAAAGGAGATAAAACAAAGTTTGAAACATTTTTTAAGGCTTCTATTCTAGAGTTTTTAGGAATTTTTAAAAATGAAATAGATAGAAAAGTAAAATCAAAAAAGTTATTTAGAGAGGATAGAATAAGAAATAGTATAAAGTTAAAAGGGCAAGCTTTTTTAGTAAAAGAAATTTTATTTCATGTTAAAAAAGCTATTAAGAATGGAGTTTTAAAAGTTGAAATTAAAAGAGAATCTCTAGACTTAAAAGAAGTGTTTTTTTCCCTTTTAGAGGAATCCCCAGCACAAGTACAAGATTTGCTTAGAGATAAAACTATTACAGAAAAACAAATTCAAGGCCTACAGTCAGTCATACCTTTTCAACAGTTTGCAGTACTTATAGCTAAGGGAGAATTAAGAACGGTATACAAAGATATTTTAAACTTATTTTCTTTGGTGCAAGAGTTTGTCGATAGCTCAACCAAAATAGAAAAAGAATTCTGGAGAGAAACTATTCAGTTAATTAGAAGTCATAAAGAAACTAGAGAGCTAAAAGGATTCATTAAAATAGTTTTGGAAGAACTTTCAGTTAAAGGAATAAGAGCATTAGATATTGTACGTGTTATTAAAGATAAGGATATACAACTATCGAGTACTTTAAAACAGCTATTGGTAAAAAGAAACTCAATTTTTGAGCTGTTAGAAGAATTAGATCAAGAAAACAATACTCCTAAAAGTGTTATTTCAAACTATAAGGGAAAAACTTTAGAGAGGTTAATAGAATCTCTATTTATAGAATACAAAATACCATCTTGGTTTTTGCATTCAACACCAGTTACAATTAACGGGTTAATAAATGAAGTTTTAAGAGATACCCCATTAATAGTAGGGTCAGCATTAAGAAGAAATATAGTTTCCGATACTCAGCTTAGTAAACTAGCAGATAAAATAGAAGTAGAAACTTTAATTAAATCATTAAAGGAGTTATATCCTAATCAACAAATTCAACTAAATACAATTGAAAAATTATACAAAGCAATAAGACACATTTCAACAGAAAGTATTAGTGCAGAAGAAGTTCAGCAAGTACTACTTATAAAAGTGTTGAAAAGCTGGATAACTTCTAATTGGAAACTTATAGGAACTACTTCAATATGGAAAGAACTTTTATGGGAAGTATGTACTAAGAAAAATATAGAAGAGCATCAATTTTTAGAAGCTTTAGATGATGTTAAAATACAATTTCCAAGGCAGCTGCAATTAAGTTATAATGAGTTAGAGAAATTGAAAAAAATAGGGAATATAACTCAAAACAAAATCAAAAAACAAGAAAGTATGAACGAACAAAATAATGATAAACTAGCTGTTGGGATAGTAGTCCCAAATGCAGGGATAGTGTTGTTGAATAGTTATTTTTTAATGCTATTTGAGCGATTAAACCTAGTAAATGATAATAAATTTATTTCAGAAGAAACTCGCTTAAATGCTGTTCATTATTTACAATACATAGTAACAGGAATGACAAAGACAGAAGAATCGTTACTAGCACTTAATAAAGTGTTCTGTAATGTTCCATTGTCTCAACCTATATATGATGAAATACAAATGTCTAATGATGATAAGATATTGATAGAAGGACTTTTAAAAGCAGCAATTGAGTATTGGAATGCTATTGGAGCTACCTCAATACAAGGATTCAGAGGAAATTGGTTAGTGCGTAACGGAATTTTAAGAGAAGAGGAAGATCGTTGGAGTTTAACAGTTGAAAAAAGACCTTATGATGTATTGATGTTAAAATCTCCTTTTTCTTTTTCAATTATAAAGTTACCATGGATGCCAAAACCAATTCATGTTACATGGCCTTTTTAAAAGAAGTATAAGATTAATTAAACACTCGGTAGAGTAATAAAAACAAATAGTAACCTAAACCAAATTTTATGAATTCTTACAATGAAAATCTGCATTCTAGTGTTGTATCGGCACTAAATGAGCAGGAATTAAAATTACAGAAAACGAAAGCAACTTTAGATGCTTCTATGTTTTCATTATACTATGCAGAAGGAGCTCGAATAACAGCTGCAGAAAATTTACAAAAAGCTAACGAGCAATTTAACTTTCAACAACTAGTAAAAGAACAAGCAGTTATTGACAGTGATTTGTCTACTAATGTATTAGCATCTGCTAATGTGGGAAATGAGTTGGTAGCAAAATCAGTAACCAATACTTCGGTAGCGGCTGCTAACGTACAAATAGCCTCCAATGCTATTTTAAAATTAGCAAGTGACACAGGAAGTATTTTTAGTGTGGTAAATGCAGCCGATTACGGTACAGAAATTTACGATCAAAGTAAAGAAGCTTATGAGTTAATGAATAAAACAGCTTATTTAGCAGAACAAACTTCACAATATAGCATGGAGGCTTCAACTTCTATAGCAGAAGTGCCTTCCAATACATTATCTAAAAAAGCACAAACGACCGATACTTCTATAAAAAGTTTATTAGAAGCGGTGACAGCTAACTTTAATACAGCTTCAACAAATGTAGCTACTACATCAGAATCATTGGCAGATGCGAACTCTAAGGAAAAAACATCTGAAGGAGTTTTAGAAAATATAAACACTATTTATACATCTGAAATACAGGCTTATGGTTTGTATAATAAAGATTTAAATCTAGATTTGTTAGTAAGAGTACCGGATATAATTGGAGAAAGAAGTAATTATAAAGTTAGTTTCGATAGTTATAAAAGTCCTTTTGGAGCCAACAAGTTTGGTAAAGATAAAAAAGGATATCCAGTGAAAAGTTATTATATCTTTTTAGTAAAAAACAGCAGAAAAGAAACTTTTTCAAATTCAGATGCAGAAGCATTGATTTTAACAACCCCAAAAGAAAGAAGGTATTTTGAGTTACCGAGTAACGGTAGTAATAAAAATGAGGTAGAAATTTATCAATCACAATTAAAAGATGTTGAAGGAAAATCTATGGAGCTGGGAGAAAACTATGTGGTGTTTGTTTTTGCTGTATTAGATAATGAGTATAAAAAACTACTAAATACTTTTGATGATTATTTATCTGCTCCATCAGCTGTTTTTACCTTAACAAAACAACTTGCAGCTCCAGAATCAAAAACGATTAAAGTTGTTGAAAATAAAATGATTTTTAATATTGAAGACAATGAAGAAGATGAAGTAGAGTATCGTTGTATTTTTTTACCAAATGATAGAAAACTAGTTAAAGGCTTACTAACGGTAGAAGGATTAAAAACTGTAGAAAGTGAAACTAGAAAACTAGAAAGAATAGCAGAAGAGTTTAATCCAAGGATAGCAGAATTAGAATCAGAGATTAATAACCTTACTTCAGAAAAAGGAGGTGTTGAAGATTTATTATCAGCTAATGTGGCAATTCCACGAGAAGACTTAGAAGAAAAGGAACTTAAAAAATTAAAAGCTGAACATAAAAAACTAAAAGCTGAACATAAAAATACTTCTTCAGAATTATCTGAGCTAGAAAAAGAGCTTAAAAGAGTAGAAAAAGCAAAGCAGCATGCAATTAACAGTATAGAAACTCCTAAGCATATACAACCAGGATTCTTTTTCAATTACACAATTGCAGCTGGGTTGAATATAGAAACGTATTCCATAGCAAGAAAGACAGAGAAGGATAATGAATGGGAAGTTGATATAACTACAAGTACTACTGATAATTTTGGGAATAGATTGGACGAAGGTGATAACTATATCCCTGTAGTATTAGCAATGCCTAATGAAGGAGAAGCAGTAAACAAACAAATTGTAGGTGCTTTATCAGACTTTCAACAAACAAAAGACTTTACCTATAAAATTAAAAAGTCTTCTAATGTATTAATAAACAAATAAAAATAATCATGGCAACATTAAATATAATAAATACAATTCCTAAAAAATATGGAATTACCGAACAAAAAAAATCAGAACTAGATGCGTTAACAAATAAAGTTTTAAATGCACAAGATAAGGTTGAGCAACTACAAGCTATTGTAAACTCACTAACCACTAAATCTCAATTATTACAGTCACAGTTAGCTACAGAAAAAGCGAATAAAGATTTAGCTTTAAGTAATAAAGAATTGTTGGATCAAGTAGTAGACAATGTAATTGATTTGTTAACAGCATCTCATGGAACTTTTGATAAAGTGGTGTATTCAGATTCAAAAATCAAAGAAGTTTCTAATAGCATAAAAGATGTTACTGATAAATTGATTTACTCAGCAGAAGTAATTAATAAATTATCAAATTTAGTTATTAGAAAAAAGGCACAAAACCCTTTAATATCTGATGAGTTAGTAACAATGGTTACTAACGTAGGAAAAGACGCAAATAATGCTGTAGCCTTAACACTTACTGCGCTAAATTCAGTATTTGCATCTCAAGCAACAACAGTAGAATCAGAAGGTACAATGTCTTTAGAATATTTACACGCAATTAAATTATATGAATTTGTAACTGGAGAAGATCTATCAGAAGAAGCTATAGATAATACCTCAAAAAAGATAATAAATATTTTAGATAAAATAAGACTTAATAAAAGAAAGATAATTATTATCGAAGAAGAAACTATAGTGAATGAGCCAGAAAAAGCTAGTATTAAAGAGTTAATTTATAAAGCATATAACTTAGCTTCTTTAAGGTATAAACAAGTATTAATAGCTAGTAATGATGCTATTAAGCAACTTAGTGAGGCAGAGACAGCTTTAAGTAAAGAAACAGGAGTTTTAAACTCATTACAATCTGGGTTAGCGGCGGCAAATGCAGCAGCTTTAGCTTCTTAAATCATTATAACATAACGTAGTTGAAATATAATCGTATTTCAACTACGTTTAAAATAGTATTATTATGAAAAATATCACCAAAAAATTTTACATCGATTTTTATAATAGAACTAATGGTTTTATACCTTCAAAACCATTAAATCAACATATATACCCAGGAGATTTTTTTCAAATACATAAAGGTGAGGTCATTGTATTAGGTAATATTTTTAAAAATAATATTATTGATATTGATGAAGCAATAATAGAGTATGGTACAGAGCTAGATTTATATAATTGGAATTTTAGTAATGGTGTAACAAAGCCTTATTCAGGTAGAGATAGCGGTAAAAGCCCTATTGAAGGAAACTTTGGATACAGTAAGCAAATATTAGCTTTTCAAGAGTTTGGAAGCTTCTTTTTTACAAGCCAACAACCAAAAGCAGTTAGAGTTTTAAATTGGAATGAAATTGCTTCAGAATTAATTATCAAGCTTACACAGGTTTTATATTCTTTTAGAGAAGTATATGTAGTAACAGAGAGTGTAGCTACTGAAAGTTGGTCATTAGTAATTTCAGGCTCTAACAAAGGAGAGTTGGAAATAGCTTCAGAATCGGAAGATTCAGGAGTAATAGAACTATTTGGAAAAGCAAATTCAAAAACAATTCAAGCCAGAGATATAGAGTATTATCATAAGGAGAATAAAAAAATACCTTCTTTTTTTAAAGCAAAAAAACTCATAGTGCAACCTGAGAAACTTGAAGTATTTATAAGTGATTTAATTAGAGAGAGAACGGGGGTAATAGATTGGGCAAATGGTTTATTTAAAAGTAACTTTCATAATGAAACATTCACTATTTCAGCTCCAAAAAACAAGCCTATATCTGTATTAGATATGTTACAAGCAAATCAGTTAAATCCCAATACTGCATTGCAATATTTTACATGGGAAAATACAAGTTTAGACGATGTAGAAAAGTTATTTATTTCTTATGGAGACTAATAAAAATATACAAGTATTATATAATGAAGTTTTGTGGTTACAAGAAGTCATTCATAATGTTATAAGCACTTATTTAGAACATGAAGGAGAAAGACCTCATTGGACGCAAATACAAAAACCTAATATAACTCATGAAGAATCTACCTATGCTCAATTTGTACAAAAATGGGAATTGAATAGCTATCAAAGATTAGCATTAGCATTGGCACTAGCTCCGCAATTAAAACCAGAAATTTTAGATGTTTTCTTTGGTAGGAATAAAATTTATGATCGAGGTTTTACAGAGTTTGGCGGAGTAATAGAAAAGAATCATAGCGGTTTTTTACCTACTGGACAAACATTACTATTCTTAATTACTGCAACAGAACCACATTTAAGAAATAAGGTTTTAGAAATTTTTAGCAAAGGGAATATACTCATAAAAG
>JBLWYD010000047.1:0-24460 GCA_048267165.1 Bacteroidota bacterium | reverse complement strand
CTAGAGAAATATTAAATACCAAAATAAATTATGTAAATAATCAATTATTTGATGATATTATTTGTAGTCAATTAATAGATGATATAGATAACTTTTCAAATGAAAACCTTAATACCCAACTTAATAAAATTCGTGAAATAAAAAACAATGTATTTGATAAAACTGTAAAAATATTCTAAAAACAGGAATGAAAATGGAAACAAATGAACTAAGTATAAATGTTCTTGAAGATAAATCAATTGGTGAGTTAAAATACAAACCTTCGATTATTATGACTGAATCACCTGAATATAATGTTGAATATGATGTTTTTGGGTTAAGTAGTTATATTTACAATATTTTAGATAAAATAATACTAACTGAATTCGAGCATGTCTTTAAGGACAAACATGATATAAAAATTAATCAAAGAACTATTACTTATAAAAAAGGTTCGATTGATTTATTGGAAGACTTAATTAACTTTTTGAGTAGTTTTAACTTATTATCTGAATCTCTAAATTACTTCAAAGAGTATGTTTTTCAACGCCCTTTTAATATTGTTATTGATGATGATATGGAATTAATGATGATTTGGTATAAAGAAGACAATTCAATGTGTACTCTAACATTTACTTCAAATAAAAAAATTATATTTGCTTCTTCAGAAGATGAATATCCTCCTTATACAAGTAATTTGACTCCCAATGCAATTCGAGATTTTTGTGATTTTGTATATAAATTTGAATAAAATGATTGATCCAAATAATAATTACAAAGGAAAAGTCAGACTAATTAGATTTTTAAGAAGGAGTAATATTAAATATAATCCTCCAGGAGTTAAAAGTCCTACAACTATTTTTGCAGATCCAATGTATAATGAATCGACCTCAAGGTTAGAAATGTCCTGCTTCCAAACTCAATCTTTATCCGAACAAGGGATAATAAATCTTTCTTTCTTTAATTCTATATTTCCGAATAAAAAATGTCCTTTTGCCTTCTGTGAAATAAATTCTGATGAATTAATTAAACAAACTAATTTACTATTGGATTTCAATAATAAACCAAATAGACATGTAGATATAATAAATTGGCCTATTAACAAAGAGGAAAAGAAAGTTATCAGTCTTAAGTTAGCTAAATTAATATCTTCAAAAGAGATAGTAATTTTTAATAAAGATGATTATTTGGATTAATTTAATCTTACTTTAGAATATAATATTATTTTACTTTATCATACTCTAATTGTAGTAATTGCCTCTCAGAGTCAGTAAGCTGCTTACCTCTCCTCTGCATTACTATCTCGCACACTTCGATTGCATTCGAGTATTTGTAGGTCGGCGATGTTTGCAAACCACCCCAAGAGTATGATTTTATGTGATTAGGTAAGAACCCCGGACGTACTAATATACCGCAAACCCCAGCTATAGTGCCAGTGTTGAATTGCGTATTAATTGCAGACTTGGTGTGGTCACCGCAGATTAGTCCTAAGAACATAGTTCCGGTCTTCACCTCGTTATCTCTTTGTAATACAGTGATTTCCGAGTATGTGTTTTTTAGGTCAGACGTGTTAGTATCAGCACCTAGGTTCACCCATTCGCTAATGAATGAATGCCCCAAAAAACCATCGTGTTGCTTATTGCTGTATGATTGGATAATAGAACCCTCTACTTCTCCCCCGACTTTGCAAACTTCACCGATAGAAGTATTTCCGTAGATCTTTGCTCCAACTTTGATAGTGGAGTTCTTACCTATATAGCAAGGGCCAAGAATAGTAGAACCAGCCATTATTTTCACGTTCTCATCAATTATTACGGCACCGTCCGTAGCATCTATAACTACATTCGGATGTATCCGGACAGAATCTTGGAGGAATATTTGCGACTTTTCAAGGTAGTGAACACCCTTCGAGTAGTCTTCTTTGGGTGATTGCCAGTGACGATAATAATTAGCATCATCAAGTAATACAGACTCATTATAGCTAATTGCATCCCATATATAATTCAGATATTTAGTCTCAGAATCAAGTGATACTTTTTCATATTTTTTTGAGTTAAACTCGTCTAATGATTCAAGACCATCTATACTATCATCTGTGTAATAGCCAACAATTACTTCGCCTAAAAGAATCGTATAATTCTTTGATTCATCGGTTACAAAATCATCAAGTTGAGAGATTAACTCTGTAGTAGGTAGTAATTGTGATGAGAGAACTAACTTTTTCTTAGATTGCTTTAGTTCATTTTCAATCGAGTATCTTTCTAAAAAGGAATCTAGAATCAGTGTATTAGAAGTGTAAAAAGAAATCGAAGAAGTATCAAAGACTCTCTGATACTTCTCGAATATACGCATTGCTCCGACTCTCAGTTCCCACACAGGGTGCAGCACTGAAAACGGATAGAAATTTTCATTGTTGTTAGATTCGAATAATATTATTGAATCTAATTTCATTATACTTCGCTGTTTTTCTTATTTTTTAGAACAGCTTTCACAAAGTCAATGAATAATGGATGACCTGTAACGGCTCTCGATTTCAATTCTGGGTGGAATTGAACACCAACGAACCACGGATGATCTTCTAGTTCAACTATCTCAACCAAATTACCATCTGGTGAAAGACCAGCTAGTTTCATTCCTTTTTCTTGTAACTTAGTACGGAAATCGTTGCTCACTTCGTAGCGGTGACGGTGACGTTCAGATATATCAGTAGTCCCATAAGCCGTGTAAGCATTTGTACCTTCTTCCAATTTACATGGATAAGCACCCAATCTCATTGTTCCACCTTTGTCTTCCACGTTTACTTGGTCAGCCATTAGGTCAATTACGTTCTGGTCATTCTTCTCAAATTCAGATGAATTAGCTTCTTTAAGTCCGCAGACATTACGAGCAAACTCAATTACAGCACATTGCATACCTAAGCAAATACCAAAGAATGGTATATTGTTTTCACGAATATATTTGATAGAGTGTAGCTTACCTTCTATTCCTCTGTTACCGAATCCTGGAGCTATTAGTACACCGTCATACTCTGAAAGTATAGTCTTTGCACTGTTCTCATCAAGTATTTCCTCAGAGTTAATCATTTCTAACTCTACTTTCGTATTGTTAATAGAGCCAGCGTGGATAAATGCTTCCACAATACTCTTATATGAATCTTCATACTTAGTATATTTACCAACTAGAGCAATTTTCACAGTGTATTTTGGATGTTTTATTCGCTTAACGAACTTAGTCCAAGTATCAATATTTATTTCATTTGCAGCGATACCAAGCTTTTCTAATATTGTCTCGGTTAGTCGCTTACGAGCATAGAATAATGGAACTTCGTATATAGTATCTACATCTCTAGCTTCGAATACTGCGTCGTCATCTACATTACAGAATAGAGCAATTTTCTCTCTAGTATCTTTTAGTAGGGGCTGCTCACTACGGCATAGCAACACATCTGGCTTAATTCCGTATTGCATCAGCTGACGAACCGAGTGCTGAGTTGGCTTAGTTTTTAGCTCTTTAGCTGCAGCAATATAAGGCACATAAGTCAGGTGAATATTCAAATAATTACCAAGACCAAGCTCATAGTTCAATTGTCTTTGAGCTTCTAGGAATGGTAGTGACTCTATATCACCTACTGTACCACCAATTTCTATAAGAACAAAGTCTTTTTCGCCATCGAACGACTTCATTCTATTTTTAATTTCATTTGTTATATGTGGGACTACTTGTACGGTTTTACCTAAGTACTGCCCTTTTCTTTCTTTTTTGATTACATCATAATAAACCCTACCGGCTGTGAGGTTATTCTTTTGCGATAACGACTCATCTAAGAAACGCTCGTAGTGTCCCAAATCCAAATCAGTTTCAGCACCATCGTCTGTAACGTACACTTCACCGTGCTGAGTGGGGTTCATTGTTCCTGGATCTATATTAATATATGGATCTAATTTCAGGATACTAACGCTGTAACCGCGCTGTTTTAACAAGAAAGCAATCGATGAAGACGCAATCCCCTTACCTAATGAAGATACAACTCCACCCGTAACGAATAAGTATTTCGTTTTACTATGTTTTTTGTCTTGAGCCATTTAAAATGATGTGATTTTAGTAAATTTGAATAAATTAATTTCAAAGATAGCCAAATTGGTTAAAAGTGTCAAAAATTACTTTTTCAACTTTTGATGAAATATAAGAATAAAGGTAGATAATGAATAAGATTATATTAGTGTTGATAGTAGCTGTGGGCTTTTTAGTTGGGTGTGGGGAAAAAGATACAACCGATTCAAAGAAAATCACTTTTTGGCATTTTTGGAGTGAACCATACCAAAGAACAGTTGTTGACTCATTAGTCAAAGAATTTGAAAAACAAGAAAAAGTAGAAGTAGAAATAACCGAATTAAGTTGGGGCGATGGAAAAGTAAAGTTATTAGCCGCTTTCAACTCCAATACTGCACCAGATGTACTCGAGCTTGGCTCTGATTGGGTATCGCAATTCTCTTCTGCTGGAGTGCTAACGGACATTAGTAACAGTGTAGAGATGGATAAATTCCTCGATTTCGCACAAGAGCCATGCCGCTGGGAAAAGGGAATATACGCGTTGCCGTGGATAGTAGATACCCGAGTGCTATTTGTTAATATGGATTTGCTAAAAGAAAATGGTTTCGAAAACCCTCCTACTACTTATGCAGAAATGCTAGAAATGAGCAAAGTGATAAACAAGGGTGAGATATACGGATTCGGGGTAAATGGCTCTGACAAACACAGATTATACAAGAAAGTATTAAGCTTTATCTGGTCAGAAGGTGGCAGCATATACGATGGGAAGAACTTCCAATTCGACTCCCCACAAGTAATAGCAGGGGTACAGAAGTACAAAGACCTAGCTCAATATGGAATAGTTGACACTCAAAAAGAACTGGACAATTACTTTGCAAAAGGACGATTGGCATTTTGGATTTCTGGAAGTTGGTTGCTCAAAAAAGTAGATGAGTTCGCAAAAGTGAAAGATATGCGATTAATAGAGATACCAGATTTAAGCCAAAAAGGAGTCTCATTTGCTGGTGGAGAATATCTATCTATTAGCAAGAAATCAGAAAATCAAGAGCTCGCATTGAAGCTAGTGAAGTTCATCACTGATGGAAAAAATGCAGTCGAATTTTGCAGAAGTATTCCAGAAGCTGGTTTCCCTGCTGACAAAGAATACTATTCTTCGGACTTTTACGACAATGAGTACAAGGCAGTATTCGCTAAGCAACTAGAAAGCTCGAAAATGACACCTATGCATCCGAAATGGCTGGAAGTAGAAGAGCTATTCGAAGGGGCTGTGGAGCAAATACTGTATGATAGAATGACAACTGAGCAAGCAATGAAAGATTTACAATCTAAAATGAAAGGATTATAAGAATGGGACACAACCACTCTCACGATCATTCGCATAGTCACTCACACGGTCACCATCATCATCACGGTGATTTGAGTGGCAAGCGTTTAGGATTTTCCGTAGTGCTGAACTTGACTATTACAGTCGTTCAAGTTATAGGCGGAATCCTCTCTAACTCGCTGTCATTACTCTCCGATGCGGTGCATAACCTGAGCGATGGCGTTGCTCTTTGGATTGCCTATATAGCCAACAAAGTAGCGAAGAAAGTAGCTAACAAAGAGATGACATTCGGCTATAAACGAGTAGAAATACTAGCTGCTTTTGTAAACGCATTAACGCTAGTGCTTATATGCGGCTATCTAGTATATGAGGCAATATTCAAATTCGCTAATCCCGAGACTATAGACGGCTCGCTAATGCTAATAGTAGCTACTATTGGGCTATTGGCTAATCTAATTTCTGTTCTTCTTCTACAAAAAGACAAAGACCACAATCTGAATATTAAGGCAGCTTACATTCACCTGATGGGTGATACACTGTCATCAGTAGCGGTTATCATAGGTGGTATTCTGATATGGCAATATCAAGTTTATTGGGTAGATCCCGTAGTCACGCTGTTGATATGTGCGTATATATTCTACCACTCTATAGATATACTAAAGGAAAGCGGACGAATACTAATGCAGAGCAAACCCCACGGTATGTCAGTAGAAGAAGTTAGCAATTACATCTGCTCATTCGACGAAGTAGAGAATGTACACCACATACACCTTTGGTCGCTCGGCGATAATGACACATATATGGAATGTCACATAGACCTAAACCAAGACCTAAAGCTAAGTGAAGTGGACGAGGTTCGCCACAATATAGCCCACGGCTTGGAAGACAAATTCCACATACACCACGCAACTATACAAACAGAGTACAACTGCTGCGAAGAAAAGGGGTTGATTAGTGGGCATTAGGGGGATTTAGCCACTCTGAGGCTTTGACCTTCCACTTAACTAGTTTATCCTATACTCTTCAGACACTGCGTGCCCTCTGAGTGACATTGCCCCCCCCCCCAAAAAAATAAAAGTAAACACATAAATTTACTTTTTTATTCTTTTGTCAACTCATAAGTTGACTTTTTATTATATTTGTCAAGTTATATGTTGACTTCACCCCCCCCCATAATTCTTTGACTCTCCGTTAGTTAAAAATGGCATAGTAAATGTAGTTAAGCTAGTATGTTTTACTATTTCCTTTTGTATTTATGACACTGTATTCGAGATTGCAGAAACGCAACAACTCATCCAAAATACTTAATAACGCGGACTTTCTGAAAAGTTTGTCTCGTAATAAATTCGACCTTAATGAAGAGATTCTGGGCGATGACGGTTACGTATTTCTAGTTGAAGTTTCGGGCGACTCGATGATAAATATTGGGATAAACTCTGGGGATAAAGTGCTAGTCAATAGCAACTACCCTATCTCCAATGAATCAATAGTCGTAGGTGCTCTGAACGGGAAGCCATTTGTGAAAAGAATATTATTTACAGACGATAGAACAATACTTCATTCCGAAAATGAAGACTACGAAGACATACGTATCACCGACCTCGACGAATTCTCTATCTGGGGCGTTGTTAGGAATGTGATTAGGGATTGTTAGCCCTAAGAATTCGATTTAAGTATACCTATTAGTCCAAGTTAAGAACCCTCCCCTTTAACCGATATAACCTCACAAGAATTATATAATAATTTAGTATTTTGGGTAGAAAGTAAGTACTAAAACTCATAATACATATTAAATATGAATGAAAAGGAATTTTTTATAGAAATCATAAAAGCTTCGCCTGTCGGTTCAATAATAGAAACATCTGAATACATAGATTATAAAACTGCATCTGAACTTGAAATAATCACTTTTAAAAAATTAATACCTAGAAGTGTAAGATTAGTCTTTAAAAAAGATGTGCATTCTGAGGGTAGGTGGATTGATTTTTTTAGAAAAGAAGAGATTTCTCAACTTGTAACTCATTACACGATATACAACAAAGTTAATATAATCGCAAAAGGACACGACTTCCCAGATTTCAATTCATTTGATCCTGAATATTACTTAGATTCGTTAGAACCGTTAACGAATGATTTTGATATCAAATTCTCAAATGAGCTTAACAAAATGCGTCATTTCCCAAGAAGAGAAATCTACTTTCTAAACGTTTCTGAATCTAATGGAATTCATTCAGTAGGTATAAGACTAAAAATAAATGGGAAAGAATTGGATAGTAGGTTCAAAATAAATGAACTTGATTTTCAGTTGTTCTCAACCTTATTCGACGAGATAAATGAAAAAGATCAATTAGTTTTCAAAGGAGCTTATTCTGGTAATTCTGATTTACTTGAAATAGGAATTACAATTGAAAAACCTGATATATGGATTGATTTAATGGTCGAATCGACTAAACTGTTACTCTCTAATCTAATTTGGTTACAACAAGTAAATAATAAAAAAGAAATTGAGATTTTAGAAGAAGAAGGCAAAGAACAAATGAATGAAACAAAGAAAACTAATTCAAACCGAATGATTAATGCTCTATTAATAGGGTTTATGATAGGGATAATAATATTCAGTATAGTGAAAAGTACTCTTGGTTTCTTCACTTTAATACCTTTGTACTTTATTTACAAACTGGTTAATAGCTCCAAAAAGAATAGAAAAACATGAAATTCATTAAGTATCTTTTTATTATATTCTTCATTTTTGGAATATTTAATGATGGTGTAGCCCAAGCCGAAAAAGATTCATTACGCATCTTATTTGTTGGTAATAGCTATACTTCCATCTCAAATATGCCGCACCTAGTTTCTCTGATATCTGATAGCTCAAGTCTAAAGCTAATTACTACTAAAAGTACTGCAGGCGGATCTAAACTAAGCGACCATTGGAATGGAGAAAAAGAACTTAAAACACAAGATGCCATTTGTACTGGTCTCTATGATATTGTAGTAATTCAAGGTCATAGTTTGGAGACAATAGAGAATAAAAATGACTTTCTTAAGTATTCTAAATTGCTAAGTGACCTAGCGAAAGAATCAGGTGCAAGGCCTTATTTATATGTTACTTGGTCACGTCAGAAATACCAACATATACAAGATCAGATAACTGGAGTATATATAGAGGCCGCCAAAGAAAACGATTGTGGTCTTGTTTTGGTCGGAGAAGCGTGGAAACTAGCCAGAACTATAAGACCTGATATTGGATTATATATGCCGGACGGAAGCCATCAGAATGATTTAGGAGCATTTCTAAATGCTTGCTTATTCGTTGGTAAATTCACGGGAGAAGTTCCTGCAAATCTCAACACAAGTTACCGAATTAAAGATGCGAAAGGCGAAGAAATAATGTTATTTTGGGAGAATGCTATCGACGTTGAACTTTGCCAAAAAGTAGCTTCTGAGTTTTTGTATAATATTAAATAAAGTTTTAGCCATTCATAAAACAATGGGCAGCTCTGTTTGGGCGGTCTTTTTTGTTGGGATTATGATATTTTTCTGTATTTTGGGATTATTATTTTTTTTAACTCAATTAAGGAAAAAAATTGATACCAGTAATTATAAGCGTCCGTGGAGTTATAATAATAACTATAATTATTTTTGGACTTGCAGTATATTTAATTTCAAATAACTCTAAAGAAAAGCTAGAATACGACAAATCAACAGGGGTAATTGAATATTATGATTTAGTATATCAAAATTTGCGAAATAGACATGAAGGAGATTATAGATATCTGAAAATTGACACTTACCCTTATATATTTGAAATATATGAACCTAATAGTGAACCTACTGAATACAAAATTGACGACTTGAAAATTGGGGATACTATTGATATTTATTATTATGAAATATCAACGACTAAGAAGATCGGTCGAAACAAATTCACACAATTCATAGATAAACAAGGACTACCATATTTCATTAGAGATGGTTTTCAAAAACAGCTCGGTTATGTAATTATTGGGATCTGTATATTAATAAATATTATGTCCCTTATATTTTGGAAGATGGGGAAATTGAGATGGTAAAAAAAAGTGTCGTTCTAAAATTTATGTTCAATTTAAACAAACCATAGAAAAATGAAAACAATTCTATCAACAATTGCAGTAAGTTTATTATTCAGTTTAACTGTTTTTGCCCAAACAAATGAAAATTATCTAAGTGAATTTCTAATTGGGAATGAAAAGTTTCTAAGTGAATTTCCACTTGGTGATGTTCTAAACACAGAAAACGTATTAGACAATTACAATAAGCATGACTTTTCTAATATATGGACTGAAACTGAAAATCATATAATCTTCGGAATCATTGGCTTTGACTATCAGCGAATAAAAATTAAAATAATTTCTGTCGAGAAAAAGACAACAAACTCAAAAGAATATGCTGTGGTGGGTAAATCTAACGTTAAAGATATTATTTGTGATTTTAGCGGTACAATAGAACTTATAGAAGTAAGGGAATCCAAAGAATTACATTTTGGTATTGATAATGAGGAATACAAAGACAAAGGAATAAAAGCTCAAGGTGTGCTAATAGCGAACTATGAATTTAAAGAGAATACAAGCCAGAAACATAGCGGAATTTTTAAAGGAAAACTATACTCAAAATGGTTTTTGAATTCAGAAAATAAAATTGAATACGACAATATAGAATTCTATTCAGATGGATATATAAACAATGCGTTTGTTGGAACTTGGAGAAGCTATTCCACAGATAAAGAAAAGATTTGTAATTGGGGGGATTATAGAGTTCCTCAAGTAAATCAGGGTTTTGACCTTGGAGCTGGTGAATTTTCTCCAAGTGAAAAATATTATGAGAAAGGTTGGGAGAATTATCAGAAGGCTTGGCTTTACCAAAATGAAACAGCTCGAAAGAAAGAACTAAATGAATGGTGGAAATAAAAGGAGATGAGAGTTAATATAAATTCAAAAAATATTAACCAAAAAGCCAAGCGTTTCCACTTGGCTTTGATCATATTCTCATCTATTCCAGACATTAGTTGTTGCTAACATCCTCGTCTATGTTGATTTCTGGGTTGTCGTCAACCTCATCATCAACGTCTAACTTCGGCTTTAGCAATTCTTTTTCGTCGATTTTCTTTTCGCCACCGACGTATTTGAATTTCAGCTTCTCGTTTTTCTTATCGAATTGAACTTTGACAACAGCACCGTTCAGCAAGTTACCTTTGAGTATCTCGTCAGCTAGTTCGTCTTCTACATACTTTTGTAAAGCACGCTTTAGCGGTCTAGCACCGTATTTCTCATCGTAACCTTTCTCAACTATGAAGTCCTTCGCCGCATCGTTTATTTCTAAAGTCATTTGGTGGATATTCATTCTTTCTTGTACTAGCTTCAATTGGATATCAATAATCTGTTTGATGTCTTCTTTAGTCAGCTTTCTAAAGATAATGAAATCGTCAATTCTATTAATAAACTCTGGACTAAATATAGATTTGGTTGACTCTTCTATAGAGCTTTTCAGTTCTTCGTAGTCATTTTCTGATTCTATATCAGTGAATCCAATTCTACCACCCGGTTTCAAGTCCTTAGTACCAGCGTTGGAAGTCATTATTATAATTGTATTTTTGAAATCAATCTTTCTACCCAATCCATCAGTCAAAATACCATCGTCAAATACTTGAAGTAGGATATTATAAACATCAGGGTGAGCTTTTTCAATCTCATCAAGCAATATTATAGAGTATGGCTTTCTTCTAACTTTCTCAGTTAGCTGCCCGCCTTGCTCATAGCCAACGTAGCCCGGAGGCGCCCCAACTAATCTGGATACGGAGAATTTCTCCATATACTCACTCATATCTATACGGATTATAGCATCTTCAGTATCGAACATCGCTTTTGATAGCGATTTAGCAAGCTCAGTTTTACCAACACCAGTTGGGCCTAAGAACATAAATGAACCGATTGGTCTCTTAGGGTCTTTTAGTCCAGCTCTAGCTCTTCTGATTGCCTTCGCTAAGTGTTCTATTGCTTGCTCTTGTCCCACTACTGTGCCTTTTAGTTCATCAGCAAGGGAGAGAAGTTTAATAGACTCAGTTTCTTCTACTCTTGATACAGGAACTCCCGTCATCATAGAAACCACTGCCGAAATATCAGCTTCAGTAACTGGGAACACAAGCATATCTGATTGCTTTTCCCAATCTTCTTTGGCAGTAACTAGCTCTTGTTGTTTGTTTTTCTCTAAGTCACGTAATCTAGCAGCTTCTTCGAAGTTTTGCTTTTTGACTACTATGTTCTTCTCTTCATTAATCTTCTTGATTTCTTTTTCAAGATTGATAACGCTGATAGGAACATCAATATTTTCAAGATGGACTTTAGCACCAGCTTCGTCTATTATGTCAATAGCTTTATCAGGGAAATTTCTCTCCGAGATATATCTATCAGCTAGGCGAACAGCCGTTTGTATAGCATCATCAGTGTAAATAACGTGGTGATGCTTTTCGTAAGCATCTTTTATTTTCTCGATTATTTTCAGAGTTTCAAGTGCAGAAGGTGGCTCTACCAATATCTTCTGGAATCTACGCTCTAGCGCACCGTCCTTCTCTATGTTCTCTCTGTACTCATCTAGTGTAGTAGCACCAATACATTGTATGTCTCCCCTAGCCAACGCTGGTTTGAACATATTCGACGCATCAAGAGAGCCAGAAGCTCCACCAGCACCTACTATAGTGTGTATCTCATCGATGAATAAAATAACGTCATCAGCTTTCTCTAGCTCATTGATAACTGCTTTCATTCTCTCTTCGAACTGGCCACGGTACTTAGTACCAGCCACTAGCGAAGCTATATCGAGTGTGATAATACGCTTTTCATATAATGCACGTGATACTTTCTTCTGTACAATACGTAGCGCAAGCCCTTCTACAATCGCTGTTTTACCAACACCGGGTTCACCGATTAGTACGGGATTGTTCTTCTTTCTACGAGAAAGTACTTGTGATAATCTTTCGATTTCTTTTTGTCGCCCTATTACAGGATCTAGTTTCTTTTCGGCAGCCATTTTAGTTAAATCGCGCCCGAAATTATCCAGTACTGGAGTTTTCGCTCTTTCTTTTTGTTTCGATTGAGCCGTTTTCTCAGTTTTACGAGGTATGTACGAAGACTCACCACTTTCAGAAGGTTTATCACCTTTTATAATGCTGTCTAGCTCGTTTCGTACCAAATCGTAATTAACATTGAATTGCTCTAATATCTGAGCAGCTATATTTTCTTCATCTCTAAGTAAAGATAGGAGTAAATGCTCCGTCCCTATTTTCTGAGATTTATATAGTTTAGCTTCCAAATATGTAATTTTTAGCACTTTTTCCGCTTGCTTAGTCAGAGGTATATTCCCCGAAGTGATAGTCGAACCGCTAGGTCTGACAGTTTCTTCTATACCTTTTTTTAGCTTGTACAAATCCACATCCAAATTCCTAAGAACTTTAACTGCGATTCCTTCGCCATCTCTGATAATTCCTAGCAGAAGGTGTTCGGTACCTATGTAATCGTGACCAAGTCGGAGAGCTTCCTCTCTACTTAGTTTGATTACGTCGTTGACCCTACTTGAAAAATTTCCTTCCATTTTATTTCACCTTATTGGTTTTTCTCTTTTATATATAGACCGTTTTATTAGGAAACAGTTACATTTTAATGTAATAATTGTCCTTAGGTAATAATATAGACGAGTATTTATTTCGATTATTTGCTGCAATAAATGTAATATAAAACTACATCTTAACGTTTTCAAGTTTTAGAATAAAAAAACGTTGATTAGTTTTCAACAACAATCCTTTTTAAAAGGCAACAAATACGCTAAATTACACTTTACACCTAATCATATTACGAGAAAAACATGTTTGATGTTCAGAAAGAAGAATTAAGAAAGTTGAAAGAGAAAGTTGAGCATTTAAGGAGGTATCTTTGACGTAGAGGTCAAAGAGAAGGAGCTTAAAGAGTTAAAAGATATGTCAGAGACTCCTGGGTTTTGGGATGATTCGAATAATGCTAAGCGAGTGATGAAGCAATTATCCGAAAGAAAAAACTGGATAGACACTTATTATTCGGCTATAAGCACAGTCGATGATACTGAAGCGATAGTCAGTTTAGCTGATGAGCTGTCAGATCAGAGCTTAACTGATGATATAGATAAGGAGCTAAACAAAGCTATAAAAACCGTAAATGAGTTAGAAGTAATTAATATGTTATCTGGGAAAGATGATGCGAGCAACGCGATACTAACAGTTAACGCAGGTGCAGGTGGCACAGAGGCTTGCGATTGGGCGGACATGCTACTCCGTATGTATCTGCGTTGGGCAGAAAGAAAGGGATTCACAACTAGATTGCTAGACGAGCAAGAGGGCGAAGTTGCTGGACTAAAATCAGCGACTATCCAAATAGAGGGCAATTATGCCTACGGATATTTGAAAGCGGAAAATGGCGTTCATAGATTAGTTCGTATCTCCCCCTTTGATTCCAATGCAAGGAGACACACGTCATTCGCTAGTGTGTATATATACCCCGAAGTGGAAGATGATGTTGAAATAGAGATAAACCCTGCTGATGTAGAGCTTGATACTTTCAGAGCTGGTGGTAAAGGTGGGCAGAACGTCAATAAAGTAGAAACGGCAGTACGGCTGAGACATAAGCCATCAGGTATAGTTGTAGCTTGTCAGAAAGAACGTTCGCAATTAGCAAACAGAGAACTAGCTATGAAAATGCTAAAATCGGCTCTATACAAGAAGAAAACCGAAGAAGAAGACGCTGAAAAAGCTAAGATAGAAGGTGCAAAGAAGAAAATAGAATGGGGTAGCCAAATCCGTTCTTATGTATTCCAACCATATACTATGGTGAATGACGCAAGAGTAGAATACAAAACATCTGATATAACATCAGTTATGGATGGCGATTTGGATGAATTGATAAAAGCAGTATTATTAAGTGGGGAAGTTTAAAATGAAAAGTGTATTACTAATATTTATAAGCGTACTATTATTAGCTAGTTGCAAAGAGGATATTGACCAATCTTTTAGTGCATCGGGTGATAATCCGATGTGGAGTCTAAATATAACTAAAGAGAAAGATGTTCGATTCTCTATGAAAGGGATGGACAAAGAAATAGTGTATAATATGGGCGAAGAGAAATATACAGAGACTCTTCATAAGCATCAAGATGGCGAGACACTTTTGGAATTCAACATACTTGAAAGAGAGTGTCACAACTATGTGAAAGAAAAGACTCAGACATTTCAAGTTATAATCAGAGTAAATGGCGAGAAATTTCTAGGATGCGGTCAGTTCCGCGACTAAAAAAACTTCACTATTTTTGAGACGTTTTTGCGTTTCATGTGTCTATATATATAGGATATGAACAAATTTTAAAAAAGTATGAAATTTTACCTACTTATTTTACTTTACATATTACCTATCCCCCTACTAAGTCAATCGGTTGTAATAACCAAGGTTGAGACTGAAGCATATCCTACGCTTAATTGCGAATATATAGTACTAGATGAAAATGGACGAAAAATAGCTCCCGACAAAAGTGAAATGAGCTTAACTGAAAATGGAATTCCTCAAATAATCAATAGTTTAAGTTGTGATAATTTTAAAAACCCGCAACCTATATCATTAGTTTTAACTCTGGACAACTCAACTTCTATGAGTGATTCAGTACATAATAAACCAAAGTTTGAAATCATCAAAAATGCAGCGCTGAAATTCGTTGCTTTACTTCACCCCGATACTGAAATCGCATTAACTCATTTTGCATCGGCGACTTATAAAGACTTAGCATTCACAACAGATAAGAACTTAGTTATTCAAGAAATTAAAAACGTTCCTCCTAAGGGTGGTGGAACTGATATTACCACTGCAATAATACACCCTGATGGTTCTATTGCGGCAACAACTGGGGCAAAATACAGGAAAATAGTACTATTGATGACTGACGGTAGATCAGGTTTTTTAAATAAATCGCAACTAGTTCAACCATTTATTGATAGTAATGTTACTCTGTACACTGCTGCTATTTATTCTGAAATGGATAAGGAGATAGCCGAAATATCTAACGAAACAGGCGGTATAGCTTTTGATAATCTGCAAGGCGAAGACAAGATTAATTCAGTATTCGAAGCACTTGCAAACCTTGTTTCTGGATTAGATGTTTGTAGGCTAAACTATATCTCAGAGAATTGTGGTAGGGATCGTGATATTGATTTATTCTATAATAATACATATTCAGATAGTGCTAGATTTAATCTTACTAAGGAACAATTAGTAGAATATTATGCAAATCCTATACAATTAGAATTGCACAAAAGTAGTACTCAAAAATACTATAGCAATATAGTTTCTAAGAAAGATACATTGGTTATAACTGACATTTATTCCCTTTATTCGGAGTTTGACATAATAGAACCTGCAAAAACAGACTTTCCCATCAGACTAGCTATTGGTGAAAGATTGAGGTTCAGAGTTGATAATCCGAATGATGAAACAATGAGAAGTGATGTCATTAGAGTAGTTACTAATTCGTGCGAAGATCAGGACATAGTGGTTCAATATATTCCAGAAGAAAACAATCTTAATGTGGTCGTACCTAATGGTGGAGAGCAATATTATGTTGGAAACTCTACCGACTTGAGATGGGATAATACTATAGGTAGTTTGAAATATGACTTAGAATATTCAACTGATGCAGGATTTAGTTGGGATAATATTGTAACTAATTACAACGCTTTGGATTTCCCATGGGAGAAAATACCTAACACACCAACAGATGAGGCATTACTTAGAGTAACTGAGTCAAGTGATTTTCAGAATAACATTCAAACTCATAGTCTCGGTCTAATCGACTCTTTCCCAGAGTCTAAAATAAATAATATTATGAAATATGGTGATAATCAATTCATAATGCTATCTAAATTTAGAGTGAAGTTTGAATATAGAAGTTTAAAACTTGACACTGTAGGTCAACCTAATGAATATAAAAATGCTATACGTATAGTACTTATTAAACTTGACGAGAATTTAGACCCAATTGGACATAAAGTATTCTTTACAGGGGATATTACTTTTCTAATGACTAATATTAAAGACAAAATATATCTATTATTAACTAGTTTTTACTCACTTGCTTATGACACACTTAATTTTACTAAAGACGGAACAAAATTTAATACTGGTGCATTATTAAAAATCGATTCTGATTTGAATCTTGATTCATACAAGATTATTGAAAATGAACTTCAGCTTGTATCTGGTGTTACATTTTATAGAGGTTTAGAATCATCTGATAACAAGTTACATCTCTTTGGTTATACTAATGGAGTATTAACTTATGACTCGACTAAAGTAATAGACAGACCCGATTTAATCAGAATAAATTATTTAGCTAGAATTGACGAAGATTTAAACTTTGAAAAAGTCAATTATTGGGATTATGAAATTGATAGTTTGAATTTCGATTATAGAGGAATGCAACCATTATCGGATGAAAAAGTTATACTTTGGGGTAGTGGTACAGGAGAAGGTCATTTGAAACTGGATTCAAATTACAATCGGTTTTTAGCTGTTGAGAACGATTATAGCAACCCCGATTTGAAGGTTAAAAATTATTTATCTTTCAAAACTAGTGTTGACTATTCGGCTAGGGAATATATATCGTATAAGGACATTAACTACTATCTACTTGTAACTAATAAAACAACATACTATGATAATGAATCCAAGACAATAGGAGATGATGAAAATCCTTTTGTACGTATAATCGCAATTAATGATAATAATGAATTACTTTGGGAAAATACATACGATAAGTTTGGTACTATTAAGAATATAGAAATTTTCGATAATAACTCTATTCTACTTGCCGGTAGCACGAATGAAAGAATTATACTAGGTCGTGATACTATTCCAATTAGTAAATCTACAACTATTTATTTCGCAGCTGCAAATCTTTATAATGGAGCTATTAACTGGACTAAGTATTTAGAATCCCCTGTCTATACTAGTAATTTATTCACTTCCGGAAAAAGAATTGCATTAACAGGTAATATCAGTCGAAGTTTAGATTTCGGAAATAATTTTAGTACCAGCATAGAGCCAAGCCCAGGTTATACTAAAGAATTTCTCTGGACCTTGGACTATAACTCAGTAATTTCAGATATATCTGACTCACTATGGTCTATAAATGATCCATCTTTCGATTATATAGATACAATAGACTTTGGTAAAGTATATATTGGTAGTAGGAAAGATAGCTTGGTACTCGATTTTATCACCCGTACTCTACCTGGCGATGTTACAATTAATAGAATCACTATTGATGATTCGCGATATACTAATGATTTCGTTGGTCCAATAGATTTGCAAACTAAGATAGATGTTAGATTTCAATTTAATTCTGACATGGCAGGAAATAATATATCCCGAGGAACTATCGAAACATCTCAAGGTAATTACTATTTCTATGTATTATCTGAAGAAATCGGAGATAACTCAACCTTCCCTTGGACTTATAAAGAATCTGTTCTTGATTTTGGGGATGTTGATATATCACAATCTAAGACTTTATCAGACTGGATAGTTCGTAATAAAGGTGAAGCTGTAATTGGAATTGATAGTGTGATTATAGTAGATGATATTAACAACGAATACAGCTACAATATAACTACTGCTCCTAACCACATATATTCTTTAGACACATTGAAATCAGAGTTCACTTATACACCTAGGTTTGCGGGTGCTAGTAATGCTGAAGTTCACTTCTTCATAGATGTAAGGAAAGAGCCGATTATCGCAAAACTCAAAGGTAATGGCATAAGCAAAGATTCAGTTCGGATGTCGATAACGATAGATACACTTAGTGCTTTTCCGGGAAGTTTGACATTAGTGCCTTTTAGAGTTAATCTGACTGACAATCCTATATCTCTAGATATGCAGAGACTAGAAGTTGACATAGAGTACAACGCAACTCTTCTACTTCCATTCCGTTTTGATGATGAAGGTACTGTAACAAATAAAGTAAGGCAAATAACTATCCCCATTAGCAAAGAAGAAATGATGGCTAATTTGGTAGAAAAACGCTTTTTACCGACCATTGGTAACTCTATTTCCACAGTTATTGATATAGTTGATGTAAGGGCTTATAATAGCCGTAATGAAGAAATACTCCCAATGAAGATAGTGGAAGAAGATGGATTATTCACACTCGATGGTGTATGTATAACTGATGGTGAGTACAGATTATTTGAAGAAAGTGCACCAGATAGAATAGACATAATAGAAGAAAATGGAGAATTTTTTGTAGATTATAATTTGGTAGAAGATGGATTTACTAACTTATCCGTCTATGATATTAATGGCAAATTAGTAACTACTTTAGCTGCAAAAGACTTGGGGAAAGGAGAACACAGAACTGAAATTGATACAGAAAATATTGCAAACGGAAATTATATCGTACAGTTGGAAACGCCATCTAAGATTATTTCAAAAATATTCACTATTACTAAATAGATTGAAGAGTATATTCACAATATTATTACTCGTAATTGGCTCTTTCGGACTTAGTTCGAAGGAAGAAGTGCCTGAACATACTATACTTGTTGGTACTAATTTTGGCCTGAATTTATATGGCTCCGACTTTAAGAATTTGGGTAATGCCAATACTTGTTGCCCTGGATTTACATCTGGTTTTGGAACTGGGTTGAACTTCGGTGTTGGCTATAATTATTTGGTTGATGAGGGTACTTGGCTATTTTTGGGATTAGATTACACGAATATGAATTCTGACTTTATAGTTACAGAATCAGAAGAAATTAGTTTACTAGGAACTAATAAAAGAGATGCTCAGATAGAGCAGAAAGTAGTATCTGAGTTAAGTTCTCTAGGAATTAGCGTTGGTGCTATGTATGAGTTATTCGAATCATTCGATGCTTCATTGGGATATAGACTTGGTCTGCCTAATGATTTGAGCTACAGACAAACAGAAATACTAATAGCTCCGAACGATGGAGTATTCAAAGAAACAGGGAGTAGAACTCGCACAGATGTTAGTGGCGTATTAGCGAACAGTATATATCATAGCTTAGTAGGTAAGTTTGCGTATAGATTATACACGAGTAATGATAAATCGACTTACTTAAATCCCAATATTAGCTTTAATGTGGGCTTGAACTCAATGAACGAAGAAATGAACTTAACTCCGAATAGTATTAACTTTGGAGTAGATTGGGCATATAACTTTGGCAGCCCGACCAATACTCCTGTGATACCAGTAGAAACTACAGAGCCAGTATCAAATGAAATTATCGATAATGATATAGTGGCATCTAATATAGATGGTAAAATGACTGAAACTCCGAAAGTTATTATTCGACCTATAACAATTGATAAAAACAATAAAAGACAGACTAGAAATGAAGTTATAATTGATGAAGTAAAGTCTCTAAGAATGGTACCTCTGCTTAATTATGTTTTCTTCGAGAAAGATTCGAGTAGTCTGCCAATCCGATATAGTACTTTTAACAAAAAGGAATCATACAATTTCAGTTCTAATAATCTATTTGAAGTAAATACATTAGATATTTACCATCACGTACTGAATATTATTGGCGAACGAATGATGGCAAACCCTAAATCCAAATTGAGCATTGTCGGTACAAAATCTGATAATGAGACTGGCGATTTGGCAAAGGTAATACCAATTGAAAGAGCCAAAACTGTTCGTAATTATTTGGCTAATACTTGGGGAATATCTGATAGTAGATTAGTTATTTCTTCAATTGACAAACCAACAGTACCTTCTACTAGCTCTGAGATTGAATCTATAGAAGAAAACCAAAGAGTAGAGTTATACTGTACTGATGAGAGAATACTAGAACCCTTGTTGCTCAAAGATACTCTATATACTCCAATTACAAAAGAGATTGACTTCTATACTATACTTGATACAAACGTAAAGGACTTCTCATGGACTTTTAAAGTATTTAGTGATGAGAATTCCCCGTATTATGACGAAAGTGGCAGATTAGAACCACCACTTATGACCAAGTTCATGATAACAGAAGAAATAGCCAATGAAATTAAAAATAAACGTGAGTTGACTTATAGATTTGATCTAATCAATGCTTCAGAAGAACGAGAAAATGTCACAGGTTCTATAAATATCACAATCAACTCGCTTGAACAAAAAGCAAGAGAAAAAGCGAACGATGTACGTATTGATAAATATAGCTTAATACTGTTTGATTTTGATAAGTTCGAACTAAGTAAGAAAAACTCAGCGATACTTGACAATGTAAAGAAAAATATAACTAATGATTCTAAATTATTAATATCGGGATATTCGGATAAAATTGGTGATTCCGAATACAATAAGACGCTTTCTAAGAAGAGAACAGAATCTGTGTCTTCGCAATTCCCCAATAATCAAAAAGAGCTTTTCCCGTATGGCGAATCAATTATTATATTCAACAATAATTTACCCGAAGGACGTTTCTACTCTAGAACTGTAACTATAAAAGCAATAACACCAATAAAGAAATAAATGCCAAATACTAAAACTTGGATTACTCAAGTCCCACAGAACATTGATAAGGTTTGGGACTTTTTCTCAAGACCAGAGAACCTAAACGAAATAACTCCTGATGATATGAAGTTTCAATTCCTTACCGATACTAAGGGAGTTAAGATGTACGAAGGAATGATAATTAGGTACAAAGTCTCCCCTCTTCCGCTGATGAAATTCAACTGGGTGACAGAAATTACTAAAATCAGTGAGAAGGAATACTTCGTAGATGAGCAACGAATAGGCCCATATAAAATGTGGCACCACGAACATCACTTCCGAAAAATAGACGATAATACTACAGAAATGAAGGATATACTAACTTACGATGTTGGAAAAGGTATATTCGGACCAATACTAGATAAGTTATTTATTGGGAAAAAAGTTGATGGGATATTCGATTTCAGAGAAGAGATGATAAGTAAGTATTTTAAGTAAGGATTTAAAAAAGGAATTCTCTAATTTTATCTGTAAGCATTTCTATATCAATTTTTTCAATTGGGTGAGCTGTATTCTCGAATTCGTAATAGCCAGCTCCTAATTTATCCGCAACTTCTTTCGTTTCCTCAGTTGTCACCATATTATCTTTATCCCCTTTGGTTAGCAAGACAGGTATATCAATCTTTGATAATGCATAATCCGAGAGCGGTGTAGACTTTGCAATCACAAGCATCAACTCTTTGTGTTTATTTAGCAATTTCTTCCAATAATTCTCTCTGTGCATAGTTATGAGCATATCTGCATAGTGAGGAACTTTCTCTAATATTATCTCTGGGTCGAACATTTTCTGTTCTTTAATCGCAGTTTCGTAATCCCACTTTAACTTAGTATTCAGCGTCATTATCTTGCCGAATATATTAGTCTGGGATTGGAGAGTAAGGGCCACAAAGCCACCCATGCTGAATCCAAACACTAGTGGCTTTTGTAGATTATTCTTTATAATATAATTGCGTACATAATTAGCGAAACTATAAATGGATAGCAAATCTGACTGATATGCTAACTCACCGTGGGCTGGCAAATCGAAAGAATGAACATTGTACTCGCTTTCCAGATTTCCAATTAGCGGTGCAAATTGAGCACTCGTCCCAAGAGCTCCATGCAGCAATATTATTTCCTTTTTACTGGGCATTTTTTATCACGTCTCTAGCTATAACTATATGCTGAATCTCTGAAGTACCTTCGTAAATTTCAGTAATCTTAGCATCGCGCATTATTCTCTCTACCAAATACTCACGTACATAGCCATAACCACCATGTATCTGAACTGCCTCACGTGCTATATCATTAGCAATAGTAGAAGCGAAAAGCTTTGCTTCTGACGATTGTCTCCCAACATCTTGACCTGAATCATCTAGCCAAGCTGCTTTTTGAACTAGAAGTTCAGCAGCAGATATTTTCATAGACATTTGAGCTAATTTGATTTCTATAGCCTGATGTTGGTTAATAGGGACTCCCATCGTGTGCCTTTGAGCAGAGTACTTAACTGATAAATTGAACGCCGCTTTTGCTAATCCCAATGCTTGAGAAGCAATTCCAATACGTCCGCCCGCTAGTCCTTGCATAGCAAGATAGAAACCTTCGCCAATTTTACCTACTACATTTTCTTTAGGTACTTTTACATTAGTGAATGCAAGCGAAACAGTATCACTACTACGTAAGCCCATTTTATCTTCTTTTAGCCCTATGCTAACACCTTCAGATTTAGCATCCATTACGAAGGCTGTTATGCCCTTGTGCTTTAGCTCTGGGTTTGTCTGTGCAAACACTAGGAACACACCAGCTTTGCTACCAGTTGTTATCCAATTTTTAGAGCCATTTATCAAGTAATGATCGCCTTGGTCTATAGCCATAGTAGTTATACCACGAGCATCAGAGCCAACCTCTGGTTCAGACAAGCAATAAGCACCTAGCATCTCTCCCCTAGCCATTGGCTTCAGGAATTTTTCTTTTATAGAATCAGATGCTGATTTCACAAGCACCGAATTAACAAGCTTTTGCACTGAAACGATAACAGAAACACTAGCATCTACTTTCGCAAATTCTTCAATTACTATACACTGGCTCACATTGTCTAGTCCACTACCATCCCACTCTTCGGGTACGTTCATACCTAAGAATCCAAGTTCGCCGACTTGTTTGATTATATCAGTCGGGAATTCTGCATTTTTATCTCTATCAGAGGCACCAGGCGCAATTACATCATTAGCAAATGAGCGAGCTGTATCCCTGATTGTTTCTTGTAATTCATTTAATTCGAATGATAGCATTGTAAACCTATGTGTTTTTCTGTTATATTTGTATAATTAAACTTTTTACTAATATTTATCGTATTAGTCATTAGTATATATTGAAAATAACAAATAGAATTGAATATGAGAAAAGTAATACCAATAATAATTGCATTATGTATAACATCTGTAGCATTTAGTCAACCAAAATTTGAGTTTGTGGGTAACGCTGTCAAAGATTGGGGCAAAGTAATGCAAGACCAAGGTCCCCTAAAAACAACTATCAAAATCAAGAATACTGGCAATAAACTATTAGAAATTTACGGCGTTAAACCCGGATGTGGTTGTACTACTGCTCCAATTGATAAGAAGCTATTAAATCCCGGTGATGTAGCTACGGTAAAAGTAGATTTGAAAATAGAAAAGGATAGTGGCCCGATAACTAAGGGGATTGAGTTCACAACAAATGACCCTAAAAATGATAGAATAGATTATTTACTAAAAGCAAATGTGAAAATACCTATAGAATTATTTCCTAAATTTATGAATTTGGGAGCGGTTAATCTGAATACCGAAATGACTGCAAGAATAGTACTATCAAACCATACGAATAAAAACATAACAGTACTGGGTGCAACTACGTCGGACACAAAATTAAAGACTAATATAAAGAAAGGATTTGTATTCAAAGCGGGTTCTCATAACTCAGTTGAAGGCGTTTTGATGACAGGTGTAGAAGGTGTATATGATGCAAAGATACTATTAAGAACAGATAGCAAAAAACATCCCCTAATCGAAATTCCTGTAAGAGGTGTAGTTGGAAAGCCAGAATAGTAGTTTAATAAATATTGAATTATTCTAGAAAGACGGACAACAGTTCGTCTTTTTTTATGTCTTGAAAAAGCGTAATGCTTACGTATCATTAAACACCATGTCACACAGAGGGAGCGAAGTGTTAGCCTGTGCTGAGCGTCAGTCGAAGTAAGGAGTCTAGGAAATTATTCTGAATCAGATCTCACAGGATAGTTTTAAGTTTGAAAACGAACGTCTATCCTGAGCAAAGAGAAGGACCCAGGAAAAAAATACAAATCCGAAGTATTTGTTTCCATTTATTAAAGTCAAACTTTGTGACTTATATTGAATTGCTTCGCAATTACCTGGACTCTTCGCTCCGCTCAGAGTTGTAAAAATCAGATAATTCGATGACAGAATTCAATAATTAATTAATTTTGTTATTTATGAGAAACCATAGCGAAGATTTAACGCT